>CAJTMQ010000005.1:243-45737 GCA_910577215.1 uncultured Eubacterium sp.
GCCGAGGGACTTCCCGGCAAGCGCTATTACGGCGGATGCCAGTATGTTGATATCGTTGAGAAAATTGCTATAGACAGAGCCTGTGAGCTTTTTGGTGCAAATTATGCCAATGTGCAGGCACATTCAGGTGCGCAGGCAAATACGGCAGTTTATCTTGCTCTTCTTAAACCGGGCGATACCGTTATGGGTATGAGCCTTGATAACGGCGGTCATTTAACGCACGGCTCACCTGCAAATATCAGCGGTAAGTATTTCAATTTTGTGCCTTATGGTGTTAATGATGAAGGCTATATTGATATGGCAGAATTTGCAAAGCAGGTTAACAGAGTTAAGCCAAAACTTGTTGTTGCTGGTGCTTCTGCTTACCCGCGTGCAATAGATTTTAAAACAATGGCTGATATTGCACACGCAAACGGTGCAATGTTTATGGTTGATATGGCGCATATAGCAGGTCTTGTGGCAGCAGGTCTTCATCAGAGCCCTGTTCCTTATGCGGATGTTGTTACAACAACAACTCATAAAACCTTAAGAGGTCCGAGAGGCGGTCTTATTCTCTGCAATAATGAATATCTTATTAAAAAGCTTAATTCTGCTGTGTTCCCGGGTACTCAGGGCGGTCCTTTAATGCATGTTATTGCGGGTAAGGCTGTTTGTTTCGGTGAGGCTCTTAAGCCTGAATTTAAGGAATATCAGCAGAGAGTTATAAATAATACCAAGGCACTTGCAAAGGGTCTTACAAGCAGAGGTCTTAACCTTGTTTCAGGCGGAACCGATAACCACCTTGTGCTGCTTTCACTTATCGGCACAGGTGTTACGGGAAAAGAACTTGAAGCAAGACTTGATGAGGTGCACATCACGCTCAACAAGAATACGGTTCCTAATGAGCCGCTTTCTCCGTTCGTTACATCAGGTGTACGTATCGGTACGCCTGCTGCAACAACAAGAGGTCTTAATGAAGAAGATTTTGAAAAGATTTCAGAGTTTATTTATCTTGCAGTTACTGATTTTGAAAATCAGAAGGATTATATCAATAAGGGTGTTGCAGAAATCTGTGCAAAATATCCTCTTTATGAATAATTAATTTAACTTTCGGTAAAGGAGTGAGAAAAAGTGACCGTATTGTTCGCAAAAATATTCGGCGTAATTATGGGCTGTATTTATTCTGTTTTTAAGCTTGGTAAAACAGAGAATAAGGTTACTTTTATCTCACGCCAGAGCGAAACTCCGTCAATGGATTTCCGATATATTATTGATGAACTGAAAACAAATTATCCGCAGTATAAAGTTGATGTATTATGTAAAATGATACCGTCGGGAATTTTCGGAAAGGCTTTATATTTATTTGAAATGCTTCGGCAGATGAAGGCTCTTGCAACATCAAGGGTTGTTGTACTTGACGGATATTGCATTCTTGCCTGTATGCTGAAGCATAAAAGTGATTTGAAAATCATTCAGCTCTGGCATGCACTTGGCTCGTTCAAACGCTTCGGCAAGTCCATACTTGATATGGAGGGCGGAAGCTCAAGCGTGGTAGCCAATGCGTTTAAAATGCATAATAATTATGATTTGATTGCCGCTAGCGGTGATGAATGTGTTAAATACTTTTCACAGGCGTTTGGGCAGCCAAAGGAAAAATTCATTCCTATCGGCATACCGAGGATGGATTATTTAACAGACGAAAATGAAACACAGCGTTTAAAAATCGATATTTATAAGGCTTATCCTGAACTGGATAACAGCAAAAAGAATATTCTGTATGTGCCTACCTTCAGAGATACTGATGAGGATACGGCAGAGCTCCGCAAGGCAACACAGGAGCTTATTTATGCGGTAGATTATTCAGAATATAACCTTATAGTTAAGCATCACGTTGTGGATACAAACAAGGAAGAAATCTATATTGACTCACCTGATAATGAAAAGGTAAGTGAGCAGTTTACAGGTATGGATTTTATGGCAGTTGCAGATGCAGTTGTAACCGATTACAGCTCTATAATTTATGAAGCACTGCTTAAAAATCTGCCGATATATATTTATTGCTTTGACAGTGATAAGTATCTTGATGAACGCGGCTTTTATATTGATTTCTGGAATGATATTCCTGCGGCATATTCAAAAAATGCGCAGGGAATTATTAAAGAAATCGTGTATAAAAATTCCGTTTCTGCCGAGATAACAGAGCAGTTTAAAAAAGATTATGTAAATAAAAAATTCCCTTCAATAACAAAAGTTTACGGTGAAATTATTGATGAGCTTATAAAGGGGACATATGATAACCGTTATAATTATAAGGACGTATAAAAATGAATAAGCTTTTATCTTCGTTTTACCCTATGCTTCAAAGGGCAAGATTTTTTAAGTTTATATCACTGTTTAATAAGGCGAAAAGAGCACCGCTTGAAGAAAATAAAATTCTTATGTTCACAACCTCGCGCGGAAAGCTCGGCGGAAACCTTATTGCCATAAAAAATTATATTGAAAATAACAATATACCGTGTCAAGTAACTGCCTTTACAAGCGTTGATATGCCTGATGATAAAGCAGTTGCATATGAAATGGCAACAAGTAAGTTTATTCTTGTTGATGATTTTGAACCGATTGTTTACGTTCTCAAGCTTCGTGAAAATCAGCATCTTGTGCAGGTTTGGCACGCTATGGGTGCATTTAAAAAATTCGGTTACAGCAGAAAATCTGCAGAAAAAAATTCTTTAACACATAAAAATTATACAGAAGCAATTGTTTCTTCTCCCGAAATCTCTGCCGTTTATGCACAGGCGTTTGGCATTGATGAAAGCAGAATAAAGCCTGTTGGTGTTCCGAGAACGGATATGCTTTTTGATGAAGATTATAAGGCAAAAACCATTGCAAGGCTTTACGAAAAGGAACCAAGGCTTAAAGATAAAAAGATATGCCTTTTTGCACCAACCTTCAGGGGAAGTAATGTTCACGATGCTTATTATCCCAATGATTTTCTTCATATAGAAAAGCTTTTAAATGAGCTTGGTGATGATTGGGCAGTCATTGTAAAATATCATCCGTTTATAAAAAATCCTCCCGAGATTCCCGAAAGTGTTAAAAACAGCGTGTTTGATTTCGGTGATGAACGTGAGATTAATGATATTCTTTTTATAACAGATGTGCTTGTAACAGATTATTCATCTGTTATTTTTGAAAATGCAATTTTGAATAATCCGCTGGTGCTCTATGCTCCCGATTTGGAGGAGTATGACGGCGAGCGTGGATTTTATTTTGAATATAATGCCTATTCCTGCGGGCAGATTGTTAAAAGGGAAAGTGACCTTGCTGCGGCAATCAGAAATGCAGGAAGCAATAATGAAAAAATGGAAGAATTCAGAAAACGCTTTGTTTCTTTGTGTGACGGAAATTCGTGCAGGCGTTTTGCTGAAGAAATTTTAAAGGCGAAATCATGAGTTACGAGTTATCAAAAAAGTATGCAAATCTGAAGCCATCTGCAGTAAGGGAAATACTTAAAGCAACAAGCCAGCCGGGGATGATTGCCTTTGCCGGCGGTTCACCTGCGGTTGAAGCGTTTCCGTGCGAAGAGGTGCAGCTTCTTTCAAATAAAATATTAAGTGAAAACCCAGTTGCAGCACTTGTTTACGGTGTTTCGGAAGGGTATGAGCCGTTAAGAAATCACGTTAAGCAATGGTTGAAAGAAAGAGAACATGTCGGCAGTGAGGATGATGTTGTTTTAATTACCTCGGGCGGTACACAGGTTATGGATATTGCCACTCGCGTACTTACTTCGGAGGGAGATGCCGTTATCTGCGAGGATCCGTCATTCATAGGCTCTTTGAACTGTTTTCGCTCCCATGGCTGTGAGCTTGTAGGTGTTCCGATTGATGCGGATGGTATGAATATTGAAGCACTTGAAAAGGCAGTTAAAAATACGCCGAATGCTAAATTTATTTATACAATTCCTAATTTCCAGAACCCGGGCGGTACAACGCTGAGCCTTGAAAAACGCAGAAAAATGTATGAAATTGCAAAGGAAAACAATCTTGTTATTCTGGAAGATAATCCTTACGGCAATTTAAGAGTTGAGGGTGAGGATGTGCCGTCAATCAAAAGTATGGATACAGACGGAATCGTAGTTTACGCAGGCTCCTTTTCAAAAATTCTTGCACCCGGTATAAGAGTTGCCTATGCGGTTGTTCCAAAAAAAATGGCAGGTGCGTTCACAATCGGAAAGCAGGTTTCGGATGTTCATTCGGGTGTGCTTAATCAGATGATTGTTTCACGCTGGTTTGATGAGTATGATGTTGATGTGCATATTGAAAATATCAGGCAGATTTACCGCAGAAAGCTGAATCTTATGTGTGACTGCCTTGATAAATACTGCGGTGATTTTATATCATATGTAAGGCCGCAGGGTGGTTTATTCATCTGGGCAAGATTGCCCGAAAATGTTGATATGCTTGAATATGTAAATAAACTTATAGAACGCAGGGTTGCAGTTGTTCCCGGTACAGCTTTTATGACGGATGACACTGCACCATGCCATTACATCCGCCTTAATTTTTCAACACCTGCCGATGAGGATATTATTAAAGGAGTTGAAATTATGGGTGAAATTGCAAAAGAATATAATTAAAAGGTGAAATATAATGGAAGAAAATAAAACAGAAAGAAAGAAAAGAAGCCTGTCACTCATTCAGCCTACATCAGTTCCGACTCTTGGAAATTATCTTGGAGCAATGAAGGGATGGCCGTCCTTTCAGGAGGAGTTTGATACGGTTTACGGTGTTGCCGATCTGCATTCAATAACTGTTCGTCAGGAACCAAAGAAGTTAAGACAGCAGACACTTGAGCTCTATGCAATGCTGCTTGCAGTAGGTCTTGATCCTGAAAAGGGAATCGTTTTTGTTCAGTCACAGGTGCCTGCACATTCGCAGCTTGCTTGGTTGCTTAACTGCTATACCCAGTTCGGCGAACTCAGCAGAATGACGCAGTTTAAGGATAAATCCTCACAGCACAGTGATAATGTTAATGCAGGTTTGTTTACATATCCATGCCTTATGGCTGCCGACATTCTTCTTTATCAGGCAGATATTGTTCCTGTAGGTGCGGATCAAAAGCAGCACGTGGAAATCTGCCGCGATATTGCAAACCGCTTCAACGGAGTTTACGGGAATGTATTCACAGTTCCTGAGCCTGTTATTCAGAAGAATGGTGCAAGAGTTATGAGCCTTGCAGACCCAACAAGAAAAATGAGCAAGTCAGATCCTAACCCTAAGGGTACTGTATACCTGACCGACGAACCGAACGTAATTATGAAGAAGTTCAAGTCTGCTGTTACGGACAGTGAAATGAGCGTTCGTTATGCAGAGGGTAAGGACGGAATAAATAATCTTATGACGATTTATTCTGCAATAACCGGTGACAGCTTTGAAAAGATTGAAGCAGATTTTTCAGGCAAGGGCTACGGTGATTTCAAAACCGCAGTGGGCGAGGCTGTTGTTGAAGAACTCAGACCTGTTCAGGAAAAATTCAAGCAGTATATGAATGATAAGGCATATCTGACCGAATGCCAGAAAAACGGTGCTGAATTTGCTTCCCGCATTGCCGGCAGAACTCTTAATAAGGCAATGAAGAAAATAGGATTTTTGATTTAATAAAGACAAGGGCGGATATTATCCGCCCTGTTTTTGTTGTAAATATTCAGATTTTTAAATGCTTGTAGGGAGCGATGACCACATTGCTCCGCTTTTTTGTATTTTTTATTTATACATTCGGTACGATGTGATTATTGTACCTCGAAAAAATTTATATCATAAAATTTTTATACACTTAAACCTACGGAATTTTGTAAAATATTCAATAATGTTACATGGATTTTTCTACAAACTTCTAATTTTTATAATGTTATTATGTTTTTACTTACTTTCATATTAAAAGTCTTTTGATTAAACTTCAAGAGATAAAAAGAAATCTTGTATAAATTAATCTTTTGTGGTATTATCTACTAGTTTGAAAGGAGTACTTTTTATATGTGTGAAAGAAAAACTATTAAAGAAGATGAGCTTGATATAGTGTTTGCTAAAGCAGCAGATTTAGTTATACAAAAAAAGAAGTTAAAAGGTGTTCCTATTTCCAGATATGATATAAAAACAAAAAGAGCTTATTTGGAATATCCGGACGGAAGGGTCGTTTATGCCGAAGCCTGAAATTGTTGTAATTGCCGGTCCGAATGGTAGTGGAAAAAGCACTTATACAGAATTTATCGTAGGACCAAATCAATTTGCTGATGAATCATTTGAGTACATTAATGCTGATGATATTCAGAAATCCACAAATTGCGATGCATTAGATGCGGCTGTTTTAGCAACCGAAAAAAGAGAAACTGCATTAAAAGAAAAAAGAAACTTTGCTTTTGAAACAGTTCTTTCGACCAGAAGGAATTTAGACCTTTTGATAAAAGCAAAGGAGCAGGGATATTTTATAAGATGTTTTTACTTTCTTACCGCAAACGCTTCAATTAATGTTCACAGAATTAATTCAAGAGTTGAGGAAGGTGGGCATGGAGTACCCGAAGAAAAAATCAGATCCAGATATGCCAAGGCACTGTCCTTAATTCCGGAATTAGTGAATGTGTGTGATTCATTAAATGTTTGGGATAACTCAACTGAAAAGCCGTACAGAATTTTTAGAAAGAAAAAAGATTGTATTGATATTTTTGAAAATCCTATTTGGGATATGGATGAGATTGAAAAATTAACAAGAATTAATGATTAAAATAGTGTTGGAGTGATTTCTCCAACACTATTTTTGTATAATCTGTATCATGAGAAAGGATTACAGTATTTACCAATCTGCAGATTAAAACTATACCGCAAGATTGAACTCATATGTAAGATGCTGTGGTTGATTTGGATTCTCCAATATGATTTTGCTAAATATACTGATAGTACAGAACACATTATATATAATATGGTATGCTTAATGTCGCAAAAGTAAAAAGGCTTTAACCCAAATAGTTAAAGCCTGTTTAATCTTCAATATATTCTAAAATATCTTCAACTCTGCATTTTAAAATTTTGCATAAATCATCAATTGTGAGAGTGCTTATACCTTGATTTTTTCTTAGTCTGTTAATTGTTGCACTACTTACATTATGTTTTTGAATCAGCGCATATGTGCTGATTTCTTTTTCTTTTATTGTATTCCAAAATGGTTCATAAGTTATCATTTTTATCACCATTTTAATATTAAAATATAGTCTGATACTTGACAATAGTACAGATTATGACTATAATTAAATATGGTCACAAAGCTGACTATAAAATACTAAAAGTATGGAGAAAGAAGAATGAAAAGAAAAAATATTGTTTTAGCTGGAATAGTTATATTTGTTGCTTTGGTTTTAGTTATATTTATTGTTATCAATAGTCGTCCGAAAACTTATAATAGTAATACAATAAATGGAGCGAATGTTGAACATATTAGTAATGTTGATGTTGAGATTACAACCCAGATTCATAAAACAGAAGTTCCTGATGGATATATCGGAATATATACAGTTGATGATTTTGAATACATTAGAACAAATCCGTCTTATAATTATATCTTAATGAATGATTTGGATTTTTCGGATGTTACAGATTGGAAATCTCCTAATATTAAAAGTATGTTTGATGGTAATAATTATTCAATAATGAATTTTATGCAAAATACATCATTGTTCAGTGTTTGCTATGGAACAATACAAAATTTGAATATGCAAAACATTGAAATCAGTGGTAAATCCATACTTTGTAGAGAGTTGTCAGCATACTACCATGATGATGAGAATCATTTATATCCAGGAACATTGAAAAATTGTAATATTGAAGGAAAAATAAATTATGCAGTAACGGATGCTGAAAGTGACGTAGTCAATGTTGGAGGAATCATTTCATATGCAAAAGGTGATCCTTCTAATTCGGAAATAAGCCCAATAATAGACGATTGTATTTTCAATGGTACTATAAGTGTAACATATGCATTCGATAATTATTTCCAGAATAATAGCACCCATTTATTAATAGGCGGTATTGTTGGATTTATTGATGAGGGCACAATTTCTAATTGTATAACTGGTGGAAAAATAACATATAACGAAACTAACATGGAAAACAACTGGGACAATCTTTTGGCAAATATTGGTGGAATTGCAGGAAGTACTGGATACGGAACAATAGAAAATACCAAAAATGAAATTAACATTGTATCAAATAGTGAATCTATAAATGCGGCTGGAATTGTTGGACTTGTAGGTAAGCAATTAAAATCAACTGTAATTAGCGGATGCTGCAATTTAGGAAACATAACTTTGCAAGAAAAGTATAGTGGATCGGTTATAGATTCGTCTATAAAAGCAGGTGGAATTATTGCGAATTATGATTATCCGTATTTGCCTACTATTTACAATTGTTATAATTCGGGAAGCATAACAGCTAATAACGTTGGAGGATTGTCATGTTGTTCAGCAAATTTAAAATTCTGTTATAATATTGGTGAAATTAAAGGAACAAATAAAGCGGGAGCTTTGCTTTGTGATAAAAATGAAAATATTGAATATTGTTATTCTCTCAATAATGGTGTTGATGTTACAAGTGATGGCGGCAAATATCCTTATGTTAAAGTACTTTCGGAAGAAGAAATGAAAAATCAATCTTCGTTTGAATGGTTGAATTTTAATGATGTTTGGACTTTTTCAGACGGCGAATATAAGTATCCCACATTAAAAAATTGTCAATAGTATATAACTAAAAGAATCCCTCTGTGAGGGATTCTTTTTACATTTAAAACCATTTTGGCGAATATGCCCAAAAACAATTTTTATTTTTGTTGCCAATATTGATTGCGATAAATTTCATACTATGTTATAATTTTATCAAATATAAAATTTTTATAAACTGCACAAGGAGGAATTAATTTGAAAGAAGCAAAAGCAATGGCATATGTGAATATGTATGGCGTACTTGCAACTCTTGAAAACCTTTGTGAAATAGATGATGAGGCGAAAGCAGTATTAAGCACCCTTAAAAAGCCTGTTTCACTTTGCTTTGATGTTGCAGGCGGTCCTTGCTGCACATTTAATTTTACGAAAGACGGATGTAAAATGACAGAAGGTACTGTTGGTTGTACCTGCAAAATGAATTTTGCATCACCCGAAAAGTTCAATGCTCTTATTGACAACAGCAAGCCGGGTGTTCCTGTAAAGGGAATAGCTCAGGTACTGTCCTTCCTTTTAGGTCCGTTCACGAAGCTTACAGACAGGCTCACAAAGCTTTTAATGCCGAATGAAGAGGATTTGAAGGACAGAGCATTCTTTGAGGAATCCACTGTTTTAACATTTTACACAATTGCAGGTGCAATTTCTGCTCTTGCAAATTCAGATTCTATATCTATGTTTACGGCACAGAGCACGGTAGACGGCTCCGTTTTAATGGGTATTAAGGATACCTGCTATGCAACAATCACCGTAAGAAATCATGAGTTCAAAACAATTAAGGAAAAAACAGCCGCTCCAAGAGCAATTATGGAATTTGCCGATATTGATTTGGCATATGGATTGTTTACAGGCACCGTGTCAACGATTGCCGAGCTTTGCAAGGGCAATATACATATGGCAGGCATGATTTCCATGGTAGATAATCTGAACCGTATATTAGACAGAGTTGCCGCTTATCTTGGTTAATGTTGGAGGATGATAATATGAGTAAATTTCCTGAATATAAACACGAAAAAAGCCAGGAATGGTTTAACAGAGCACTTGATGCCATTCCGTCAGGTGTATATGGTCATTTAGGTCCGAGTGAGGGCTTGTTTCTCCCCATCACCAAATGGCCTTTAATGTCACAGAAAGCTAAGGGTACATATTTCTGGGATGTAGACGGTAATAAATATCTTGATTTAATGTGTGCTTACGGTCCCAACGTTCTCGGCTACTGCGATGATGATGTTGATGCTGCTGCTATGGAGCAGCTCCGAATCGGAAACTGCACAACCTCACCATCATATAAAATGGTAGAATGTGCAGAAATGCTTAAGGATACCGTTGCAAGTGCGGATTGGGCATTCTTTATGAAAAACGGCTCTGATGCAACAACCTTCTCCGTTATGTGTGCAAGAGCACATACGGGCAAGAAGAAAATGCTGTTTCTCAAGGGCTACTATCACGGTGATTTCCAGTGGGCGCAGAAGATGGACTATCCGGGTATTCTTCCTGAGGATGTTATGCATAATGTTGTAGTTCCGTGGTTTGATATTGAAGCACTTAAGAAGGCTTATGATGAATGCGGCGGAGATGTTGCAGGTCTTATTGCACAGCCTTATGACCACGGCAACTTTAAGGATAATGAGTGCGCTACAAAGGATTATTGGCAGCAGGTTCGCAAATTCTGTGACGAACGCGGAATAGTTCTTATTTTTGATGATGTACGTACAGGCTTCCGCCTTGATATTGCAGGTTCGGATCATTATTACGGAATCAAGGCAGACCTGATCTGCTTCTGTAAAGCTCTTGCAAACGGATACAATATGTCTGCCGTTTGCGGCGGTGAGCATATGAAGGCAACTGCATCATCTGTTACATATACAGGCTCTTACTGGATGAGTGCTGAGCCGTTTGCGGCTTGTCTTGCATGTATTCCGAAAATGAAAAAACTTGATATTCCTAACCTCTTCCGTAAGGTCGGAACAAAGCTTACACAGGGCTTTGTTGATGCAGGTAAGGAGCACGGCTTTAATCTTGTTGTTTCGGGTGAACCCGCACTGTTTTATTTAAGAATAGCGAATGATGACAGCTTAATGCTTCATCAGGAATGGATTGCGGAATGTGTTTCAAGAGGTCTTTTCCTTGCATCGCACCACAATCACTTTATTAATGCTGCAATCACAGACGAGGATGTGAAGCTTGCGATTGATATTGCTGAGGATGCTTTCAGCGTTGTTCAGGCGAACCATCCGGAGCTTGATTTATCACCAATCAAATAATTTTTAGGAGGAAATCTTATGCCAGCAAATTTTAAGCCGTTTGATAAGGAAGAATGGCTTCGTCTTGAAAAAAAGGCAGATGAATTAAGGCGCCTTACCGTTAAAACAGCAGTTTGGGGCGGTTCGGGTCACATCGGCGGTGCAATGAGTGCCATGGATGCCATGACAATTCTTTACCACCGTTTTATGAAATTGGATGTTAATAATCCCGATATGGAGGACAGAGATCGTTTTGTTCTTTCAAAGGGTCATTCGGCAGTAGGATATGCTCCCGTAATTGTTGATTACGGCTTTATGCCTGAGGAAGAGCTCCATATCTTTAATCTTACAGGTGCAAAAATCGGTATGCATCTTGACTGCAATAAGGTTAAGGGTGTTGACTGCTCAACGGGTTCACTCGGTCACGGAATTTCTCTTGCAGTTGGCTTTGCTCTTGCAGGCAGAGTAAACGGCATAGACTATATGAATTATGTTATTACAGGTGACGGCGAGCTTAACGAGGGCTCCAACTGGGAGGCTGCTATGAGTGCCGCTCAGTTCAAGCTTTCAAATGTTGTTGTTCTTTGTGACATCAATAAATGTATGATTGACGGCAGGGTTGACGATGAAATGAAGGTTGAACCTGTTGATAAAAAGTTTGAAGCATTCGGCTTCAACGTTATCCGTGTTAACGGTCACAATATGAAGGAACTCAATGATGCAATTGAGGCTGCAATCAAAAATCATCAGGACGGCGGAGATAAGCCTACTGCTATTGTTATGGATACAATCAAGGGTGCAGGTGTTGACTTTATGGAGGATAATTACCTCTGGCATTACGGCTCACTTGACGAAGCAATGGTAGAAAAAGCAACCGCATCACTTGATCATTATTATAAGGCTCGTTGCGAGCGTGCAGAAAAGGAGGCATAAGAATATGGGCGGAATGACATATACTATGACAGATACAACCAAACTCTCAACAGCTGAGTGTTATGGTATTGCACTTTGCGAGCTTGGTGAAGAGCACAAGGATGTTGTTGCTCTTACTGCGGATCTTGCAAAATCAACCAAAATCGGTATGTTCGGCGAGCAGTTCCCTGAGCGTTTCTTCAACGTTGGTATTGCGGAGCAGAATCTTTTCGGTGTTGCGGCAGGTATGGCTAAAAACGGTCTTGTGCCTTTTGCTTCAACATTTGCTATTTTTACAGCAGCCCGTTCTTTAGACCAGATTCACACGGACATCTGCTATCAGAATGTTCCTGTTAAAATTATTGCAACACACGCAGGCACCTCCTTCGGTCAGGCAGGCTCAACGCACCATTCGCTTATTGATATGGCTTGTATGAGAAGTTTGCCGAATATGACCGTAATCTGCCCCTGTGACGGTGCGGAAACATATCATGCAGTTAAGGCTGCATATGACATTGAAGGTCCTGTTTACATTCGTATTAACCGCGGCTTTGATCAGGTTATTTATAAGAATGTTGAGGACTGCAAATTTGAATGGAATAAATCCACCCTTATGAATGACGGTACGGATATTACCGTTATTGCCTGCGGCTCCTGTGTGTTTGAAGCAATGCAGGCTGCACGTATAGCTGAGGCAGATGCAGGTCTTAAGGTTAGAGTTATTAATATGCATACAATCAAGCCTGTTGATGAAGAGGCAATTATGAGTGCAATTATGGATACACGCCGTATCATAACTGCAGAGGATCACGAGGTTATGGGCGGTCTTGGCTCTGCCGTTGCAGAGGTTGTTGCAAAGTCAGGCAAGGCTTGCGCATTTAAAATGCTCGGCCATCAGAATGCATTTTCAACAATCGGTCTGCAGGAGGATTTGCTTGCTATGGCTAAAATTGATGCAAACGGTATTGCCGAAGCAATTCAGGAAATGATGCATGCCGATTTTGAAGCAGATGATGCTTGGGATGACGAATTCTAAATTTTCAGTTTCAGTATTATTTGTTTATGAAAGGAATGTGTTATTATGTCTTCTGATGAAGCTCGTTACACCAATAAGGTGTTTATGGCAGGCGCTCTGCCGCTTATGAAAACTATTGCAACCGATGTTCCTGAGCTTGCTAAGAAATTTGCGGGTGTTCATGCTGTTTATCAGGTTTCCGCAAAGGTAAATGCACAGGATAAGGAGGCCGTTCACTTTATTGTTGAGGACGGTGAATGGTCCTGCAAGCTTGGTGAATACTTCGGTCAGCAGAAAATTGATGCAGAGCTTGAATTTTCATCAATTGAAAAGATGAACGCTTTTATGAAGGGCGATATGTCTAAGCTTCCGAAAATGAAAATTAAGTCTTTATCTAAATTTGTTAAGTTTATGGCTGTGCTCCTTAAAATGAGCAGCCTTCTCGGCATTAAAGAACCTCCTGAAAATGATGAGGAAACTTCGGTGCTTCTTTGTAAGCTTTATTTCTATCTTCTTTCAAGCGGTATCAGCCAGCTTAACAAATTAGGTCATCCTGCTATTCATGAATGGACTCTTAAATCGCCCGACCGCTGTTATCAGTGGGAGGTTGTGGGTCATCCCGAATGCACAGCGTATATCCGCATTAAAGCAGGAAAATCACGTGCAGGCAGGGGAGAATACAAAAGAGCAAAGCCGTTTTTCTGTATGAAATTTGATACACCTACGTCGGCTCTTAAAATTCTTCTCGGTACAGGCGATATGTTCCAGATGACTGCTGATAAGCAGCTTATGATGGAGGGTGGTCCTGAGTTTGGTGTTCAGATTGGTGACTATATGATGGTTGTAGGCGATCTTGCAAAATAAAAATAAGAGCCTGACTTACCATAGGCAAGTCAGAATCCCGATAACCGATAAAATTAACACCGTTGTTTTTAAAACAACGGTGTTTTTATGTTGATTTTATTCTAATAATTGGTATAATAACATTGTCTGACAAACTATGAGGTGAAAAAATGGATAAATACAAAAGAAAAACTAAAATAATTTGCACAGTCGGTCCGGCATCCTGTGAAAAGGATGTGCTTGAAGAGCTTATGCTTTCAGGAATGAATGTTGCACGTTTTAATTTCTCTCACGGAGAATTTGAAACCTTCAGCAGGTGGTATAACAATGTAGTTGAGGTTCGTGAGAAACTCGGTCTTCCCGTTGCAACTCTGCTTGATACAAGAGGACCTGAAATTCGTCTTGGAAAATTTGCGGATTCCAACGGCGTAACAGTCAAAAAAGGAGATACCTATATTCTTACGGCTGATGATGTTGAGGGCAATTCGCAAAGATGCTCAATTTCTTACAAAAGACTGCCGCAGGAAATTAAGAAGGATACAAGAATTCTTATTAATGACGGTCTTGTTTCTATGACGGTAACTTCAATTCAGGATAAAGATATTGTTTGTGTGGTTGATGACGGCGGCGTGCTTTCTAATCACAAGGGTGTTAATGTGCCCAATGTCTCACTTGCTATGCCGTATCTTTCCGAAAAAGATATGCAGGATTTGAAATTCGGTGCGGAAATGGGCTATGATTTTATAGCTGCTTCATTCTGCAGAACAGGTGCAGATATTGCTTATCTTCGTGATTTCTGCCATGCTCTCGGCTGGAATGATGTAAAAATTATTGCCAAGATTGAGAATCACGAGGGTGTAGATAATATAGACGGCATTATTAAAGAGGCAGACGGAATAATGGTTGCCCGCGGTGATATGGGTGTTGAAATTCCGTTTGAAAAAATACCGTCACTTCAGAAAATGATTATTCATAAAGCATTTGAGGCGGGAAAAATTGTTGTTACGGCAACGCAGATGCTTGAATCGATGATAAATAATCCTCGTCCTACAAGGGCGGAAATTACAGATGTAGCAAATGCAATTTATGACGGTACTTCAGCCATTATGCTTTCGGGTGAAACCGCTATGGGTGCACATCCTGTTGAGGCAGTTAAAACAATGGCATCAATTGCCGAAACAACGGAGCAGGATATAGATTATATTGATGCATTTGAAAAGGATGTGCCAAGGCATGGGAAAAGAGATATTACCTCTGCTATTTCACATGCAACGGTTACAACGGCTCACGATTTGAATGCTAAAGCAATTATTACGGTTACGAAAAGCGGTACAACCGCTAGGCAGATTTCAAAATACAGGCCAACCTGCCCGATTATTTCCGCAACAACAAGTGATAAGGTACGCAGGCAGAATAATCTTTCATGGGGTGTTATTCCCGTTATGTGTGATGAAAAATCAAATACAGATGAGCTTTTTGAACACGCTGTTGAGGTTGCACTTGAGACGGGTATAATCAAAAAAGGGGATATAGTTGTCATTACGGCGGGTATTCCGCTCGGTCAGAGCGGCACAACAAATATGCTGAAAGCACACGAGGTTTAAGTTATGAAAAAAACGGTTAAAATAGCAATAGGAGCAGTTGTTGCTATAGTAGTAATTGTTGTGGCAATATTGGGATATAATGCCATTATGAAAGATATTAACGGTAGCGATAACGGTGATAAACAAGAGTATACTCTTGTTATTAAAAACGAGGATTTTCAGTATCAGGTTGCTGCAAGTTTAAAGCAGGGCGGAATCGTTATTGATGATTCAATATGGTCATTATGGATGGATAAGCATTATCCTGATTTTACTTATATAAACGGCGAATATTATCTTAATTCCGCAATGAGCTATGAAGAGATTGCACAGAAGTTGCAAAATCCCGATATAAGCCACAAAAATGTGTCCGTTTGCATTCCTGAGGGTTATAATGTGTTTGATATAGCAAAGGTGCTTGAGGAAAACGGAATCTGCGCTGCGGATGATTTTTATAAGGCTGTTTCAACAACAGAGGGCTATAATTACAGCTGGATTGAGGAGTTGCCAAAGGGTAATGACAAAATCGGTTTTATTTTAGAGGGCTTTCTTTTTCCTGCAACATACGATATAGGTGAAAACACACCTGCAAATGAGGTTGTTGATAAAATGCTTAATGCGTTTGATAACAGGCTCAGCAATGAAATGCTTGCCTATTGTGCAGATAATAATATGACGCTTTATGAGTTTGTTACACTCTGTTCAATCGTTCAGGAGGAGGCATTAACACTTGAAAGTGCTGAAAATATTGCTTCTGTGCTTATAAACAGACTCAATAAAGGCAGTATGCTTCAGTGTGATGTAACACATTTTTATGCTAAAAATCTTCTTGATCACGGTTTTTCAAAGGCTGTGTACGATTCGTATTATACCTACAGATGTCCTGCACTTCCGTCCGGACCTATAACAAATTCCGGTATGGATATTATTGATGCAGTTATAAATCACCCGGATACAAATTATCTTTTCTTCTTTTCGGATCTTAAAGGTGAATTCCATTTTGCATCAACAGGTGAGGAGTTTGAAGCGTTAAAGCAGAAATACCCTTGGCAGTAAATCAGAAAGGACGCAGAATTTATGTCTAAGTTTGACAGAGATTATTTAGACCTTTGCCGCAGAATTCTAAATGAGGGCACTGAGGTTGAAAACAGAACAGGTGTTAACACAATCAAGGTTCCTTCACATCATTTTCATTTTGATTTATCAAAGGAATTTCCGATTTTAACAACGAAGCAGGTGTTTATCAGGCAGGCAGTGCTTGAAATGCTGTGGATATATCAGGCACAGTCAAATGATGTAAGATGGCTTCAGGAACGAAATGTTAAAATATGGAATGAATGGGAAATAGATGAAAACGGAATCTGGACAGCAACGCAGATGCTTCCCGATGACAACGGCGGACTTGTTAAGAAAACCATACATAAGGATTTCGGCAGGGAATATGCCCACACTATAGGCACTGCCTATGGTTACATTGTTAATAAGTTTCAGATGACGCAGAATCTGATTGATAAGCTGAAAAATCACCCTGAGGACAGAAGGATGCTTATGACCTTATGGCAGAATGATTATCTTGAAACAGCCGTGCTTCCAAGCTGTGTGTGGAGCAGTGAATGGGATGTAACAAACGGAAAGCTGAATTGCTGGGTGCATCAGAGAAGCTGTGATGTGCCGCTTGGTCTGCCGTTTAATATAACGCAGTATGCAGTGCTTCTGTGTATGCTTGCACAGGTCTGCGGTCTTGAGCCGGGAACGATTGACTGGAGCATTAAGGATGCACATATTTATGTTAATCAGGTAGACGGCATTAAAGAGCAGATACGCAGAATAGATGAGGAGGGTGATTTGCCGGCACCAAAGTTATGGCTTAACCCCCATATTGATGATTTCTTTAAGTTTGATAACAGCAGGGATTGCCTTGATGTTAAGCTGATCGATTATAAGCATTTAGGAAAAATTTCTTTTCCTATTTCACAGTAGGAGGGAATTATGACCATTTCAATGATTGCCGCGGTAGGCAGAAATAATGAAATAGGCAAGGGGAATGATCTTGTTTTTCATTTTAAAAATGATATGAAATTCTTTAGAGAAACCACAACAGGGGGAACTGTTGTTATGGGCAGAAAAACCTTTGAATCTCTTCCCAAGGTGCTTCCCAACAGAAGAAATATTGTTATTTCGCGAAATGAAAAGCTTGAAATAGACGGCGCAGAGGTCTGTGGCAGTGTTGAAGCGGCTGTTGAGCTGTGCAAAAATGATGAAAAGGTTTTCATTATAGGCGGCGGTAATATTTACAGTCAGTTTCTTGAATTGGCAGACAGGCTTTATTTAACAGAGGTTGACGCTGTTTGCGATGATGCAGACACCTTTTTTCCTGAATTTGATAAATCAGCATGGAAAAAAGAAGTGCTTGCAGAGCATAATGAAAACGGAATTGATTATCGGCATATTTTATATACAAAAAGTTGTTGACAAATTATGGCGGGTGTGTTACTATATCTTCACAACAAAGAAGAACACAGCTCGTTCTCCCCTTAAGCACAGGCAAAAAGGGCAATATTCAATTATGATTGTTGAAGTGCGGGCATTTGTGTTCGCACTTTTAATTTTTTACAAAGAGGTGTTTTTTATCAGTAAGGAAGCTCCACAGCTTAATGGCGAAATCAGAGATAAGGAAGTTCGTGTAATCACTGCAGACGGCGAGCAGCTTGGCATTATGAGTGCGAAAGAGGCCCAGAATGAGGCAGATAAAAGAGGTCAGGATTTAGTTAAAATTGCTCCTCAGGCAAAGCCTCCCGTTGTAAAGATTATGGATTACAGCAAATTTCGTTATGAGCAGGCTAAGCGCGAAAAGGAAAATCGCAAAAAGCAAAAAACTGTTGAAACAAAAGAAATTCGCCTTTCGCTCAATATTGATATAGGAGATTTCAACACAAAGGTTAACCAGGCAAAGAAGTTTCTTGCAAAGGGTGATAAGCTTAAGGTTTCTATACGACTTCGCGGTCGTGAAATGGCGCATCCTGAAATCGGCACAGCGAATATGGAAAGATTTGCTGCTGCGCTTGGTGAAGATATTAATGTTGATAAAGCACCGAAGCTTGAAGGCCGTCAGATATTGATGTTTGTGTCTTCAAAATTAAGCAAGTAATTTTTATATGGAGGAATAAATTATGCCTAAGATTAAAACTCACAGCGGCGCTAAAAAGCGTTTCAAAACAACTAAAAACGGCAAGGTAAAGCGTGCACATGCTTATACCTCACACATTCTTACAAAGAAAACAACAAAACGTAAGAGAAATCTTCGCAAAACTACTGTAGGTGATGTTACAAACCAGAAGCAGATGAAGAGACTTGTTCCTTATAAATAAAAACATTGCCTGAGGCAGAATTAAGGAAATTTTATTTTACGGTTTAACAATAAATTCGGAGGTATTTAAGTTATGGCAAGAATTAAAGGCGCTTTAGCCACTCGCAAAAGAAGAAAAAAAGTATTAAAGGCTGCTAAAGGTTATTACGGCAGCAAGCATTGCCTTTTCAAAACTGCTAAGCAGGCAGTTATGAAGAGCGGTCAGTATGCATATATCGGAAGAAAGCAGAAGAAGAGAGAATTCCGCAAGATGTGGATTACCCGTATTTCAGCTGCTTGCAAAATGAATGGTATGAACTATTCTTCATTTATGAACGGTCTTAAAAAAGCAGGTATTGATCTTAACAGAAAGATGCTTTCAGAGATTGCTGTAGCAGATGCAGAGGCATTCAAGACTCTTGTTGATGCTGCAAAGGCCGCTCTTTAATAGAAATACTTTAAAAGGCAAAGAAATTTTCTTTGCCTTTTTATATTTTTATGTTGCACTTTTTTGCTATATAATGTATTATAATTTATATCTTAATACTAAAAGTGTGATTTTCTTAAACGTACGTAAAGAAATTTTTGGTTAAGCCGAGGTCGGTATGGATAAAATCACAAGCAGAAACAATGAACTTATTAAAGGCATAAAAAAGCTTTTCACATCTCGCAAGGCAAGGATGCAGGAATGCAAATTTGTTTTAGAGGGTGCAAGGCTTTGTTTTGATGTTTTTAATTCAGTTTATAAGGTGAACACATTTTTAATAACTGAAAGTGCAGCAGAAAAATATAAAAAGCAGTTTGAAGATATGCTTAAAATAGCAGACAGTGCATATTTTATTTCAGAGGATGTTGCAGATAAGCTTGGCGAAACGGAAAATACACAGGGTGTGTTCTGTGTATGTGCAATTCCGCAGGTGGGTTATAAAATCGCTGCCGGCAAAAAATATATTGCTCTGGACAGTTTGCAGGATCCTTCAAATTTGGGTGCAATTATCAGAACTGCAGAAGCTCTCGGAATTGATGGAGGGATATGCTATAACTGCTGTGATCTGTATAATCCTAAGGCGCTGCGTGCTTCAATGGGCAGTATTTTAAGGCTCCCTGTTGTTTTAAGCAACAATCTTGTTGATGATATTGAAAAAGCAAAGGCAGACGGCTTTTCGGTTTATGCAACCGTTCCTGCTAAAGATGCGGAGGATATAACAGAAATTGTTTTTCCTGAATCATCAATCAGCATAATAGGAAATGAGGGCAGCGGAATCTCCGAAGAGGTAAAGGCAGCTGCAACGGAGCTGATTACAATAAATATGCTTGGCAGGGCAGAAAGTCTTAATGCTTCAATGGCAGGAGCAATAACGATGTGGGAAATGCTGCGGGGAAATTAAATGAGTGATAATGCAATCTATTGGCTTTGGCTGCAAAAAGCATTGGGTGAGGGTGCAAGGTTCAAGGAAATACTTGAAGATTTCGGCAGTATAAAATCACTGTATGAAGCAAATATTCTTGAATGGAGAATGAGCCCGTCACTTGTGCCTAAGCAGATAAACAGGCTTGAAAATGTAAAGCTTGATGATGTGCAGGAAATTATATATGCGTGTGATCAGAATCATTGGCAGATTATAGATTATGATGATGAAAACTATCCTGTGCGTTTAAAAGAAATACCAAATCCGCCTGCTGTGATTTATACGGACGGCGAACTGCCTGATATTGATAACAGTGTTGTAATCAGTATGGTAGGCACAAGAAAAGCAAGTGAATATGCCATTAAGGTAACAGAGCTTATGAGCAGAGGTGTTGCACAAAGCGGTGCGGTTGTTGTTTCGGGCGGAGCACTCGGAGTTGATTCTGCTTCGCACAGAGGCGCAATTATGTGCGGCGGCAAAACGGTTGCGGTACTTGGCTGCGGCTTTGGCACAAATTATCTTATGGGCAATAAAGCTTTAAGGGATTCAATTAAAAATAACGGTGCCCTTGTAACGGAGTTTCCGCCGTTTACACCGGCAACAAGATATACCTTCCCGCTCAGAAACAGAATTATAAGCGGTTTGGCACTCGGTGTGCTGGTTGTTGAAGCAAATGTTAAAAGCGGAAGTCTTATAACGGCGAAATTTGCTTTGGAGCAAAACAGAGATGTTTATGCTGTTCCTTGTTCAATACTTGCGCCGCAGTTTGCAGGCACAAATAAGCTTATTGAGGACGGTGCCTGTGTGGCAACGAAACCTGTTGATTTGCTTTATCCGTATGCAGAGCAATATGATATAGATTTATCAAAGGTTAAGTCAATTGATGAGCTTATGAATGAAACAAAGGACAATAGTGCCAATATAAATTTAAAGGCAGAAGATAAGCTGTCATTTGAAAATCTTGAAAGCGGCAGAGCGCAGAGAGAAAAACGCGAAAAAACAATGCTTGGCTTAAGCGGAAATAACCTTTTGGTTTATGAGGCTTTAACAGACAGCCTGCAGCATATAGATATTATTGCAGAAAAATGTTCGCTCAGTGTTTCGGTGGTTCTAAGTGCATTAACGGCACTTGAAATTGCAGATATAGCCGAAAGTGCAAGCGGAAAAAGATATAAACTATCCTGAAAGGAATAAATTTTAGATATGTCAAAACTTGTTATAGTTGAGTCGCCTGCAAAGGCAAAAAATATTAAAGGCTATTTAGGAAAGGGCTATGAGGTTGTTGCTTCTATGGGGCACGTTCGTGATCTTCCTGCGGCACGCCTTTCCGTTGATATAAATAATAACTTTGCACCGAAATATGCGGTTATAAAGGGCAAAGAAAGCTTTGTTAAAGATCTTCAGAAAAAAGCAGAAGCAGCAGATTATGTTTATCTTGCAACTGACCCTGATAGAGAGGGAGAGGCAATAAGCTGGCATCTTGCAACACTGCTTGATCTTGATATGAACGAGAAAAACCGTGTAACATTCAATGAAATAACAAAGCACGGTGTAACCGAGGGAATGGCTTCTCCCAGATCAATAGATATTGATTTGGTTGATGCACAGCAGGCAAGAAGAATTTTAGACCGCTTAATCGGCTATAAATTATCACCGTTCATCAGCCAGAAAATCAGAAGGGGACTTTCTGCAGGCCGTGTTCAGTCTGTTGCACTTCGTCTTATTGTTGACAGGGAGGAGGAAATCCGTGCATTTGTTCCTCAGGAATATTGGTCAATAGATGCGAAGTTCACAAATCCTCCGAGCAAAAAGGTTTTTGCCGCTGCTATTTACAGCAAGAACGGGGAAAAACTTAAAATAACAAATAAAGAGCAGAGTGATGCTGTTCTTTCTGATTTGGAAAATGCAGAATTTACGGTTAACTCAGTTAAAAAGGGTACAAGAAAGAAAAGCCCTACACCGCCGTTCATTACCTCAACACTTCAGCAGGAGGCTTCACGCCGCCTTTCATTTCAGGCAAGAAGAACAATGAAAGCCGCTCAGGAATTATATGAGGGTGTTGATGTTGCAGGTATGGGCACAGTCGGTCTTATTACCTATATGAGAACAGACTCCCTTCGTATTTCGGAGGATGCACGTGCGGCAGGTAATCAGTATATCATTGATACCTACGGTGAAAAATATCTTCCGAAAACGCCGAGATATTTTAAATCCAAAGGCAATGTGCAGGACGGTCACGAAGCTATCCGCCCGTCAATGCCTAATGTTACACCTGATTCAGTTAAGGCTTCACTTACCTCGGATCAGTATAAAATATACAAGCTTGTATGGGAACGCTTCATTGCTTCACTTATGGAAAACTGCCTTCAGGAAACGGTTAAGGTTGAAATTGCCGCAGGTGATTATATTTTCACTGCTTCGGGATATACGGTTAAGTTTGACGGCTTTACAGCCCTTTATGAGGAGTCAAAGGATGAGGGCAAGGATGATGCATCTGCACCGCTTCCGGAGCTTGCAAAGGGTGATATGCTTCGCCTTAAATCTATTTTGGGAAATCAGCATTTTACACAGCCGCCTGCAAGATATACGGAAGCGAGTCTTACAAAAGCACTTGAAGAAAACGGTGTGGGCAGACCGTCTACCTATGTTACAATTACATCAACAATTGTATCAAGGGAATATGTTAAAAGAGAGGGCAAGCAGTTTGTTCCGACAGAGCTTGGCGAAACCGTTACAAATCTTCTTAAAGATAAAATGCCGAATATCGTTAACGTAAAATACACCTCTAAAATGGAAACAGACCTTGATAAAATAGACAGCGGCGATGAAGATTATATTGAAATGATCCGCCTTTACTATAATGATTTTGAAGAACCCCTTGAGCAGGCAAAAAAGGATATGCAGGGCGTTAAGCTTAAGCTTAAAGAGGAAGAAACAGATGAAGTCTGTGAAAAATGCGGCAGAAATATGGTTATCAAGGTTGGCAGATTCGGAAAGTTCCTTGCCTGCCCGGGCTATCCCGAATGTAAAAATACAAAGCCGCTTGTGTTTAAAACAAAGGCAAAATGCCCTGAATGCGGCGGAGATGTTATTGAAAAGAAAACAAAGCGCGGAACATCATTCTACGGCTGCTCAAATTATCCCGACTGCAATTTTATGACATGGGATTTGCCGAGTGAAGAGGTTTGCCCTAAGTGCGGCAAATCATTATTCAGAAAAAAAGGTAATGTGCTTTACTGCCCTGATACAGAGGGCTGCGGCTTCACAAAGCCTGTTCCGAGAAAGAAAAAGGGCAGCGAAGAATAATGAAGTTTAAAGTTATTGGTGCAGGTCTTGCGGGTGTTGAGGCTGCGTGGCAGATTGCAGAAAGCGGGCATACGGTTACCCTGTTTGAGCAGAAGCCCGATAAAAAGTCACCTGCACATAAATCTGATAATTTTGCAGAGCTTGTTTGCTCAAATTCGCTTAAGGCAAGCAGAATAGATTCTGCCGCAGGACTTCTTAAAGAGGAAATGGCAAGGCTTGGCTCGCTTACTGTTCCCGTTGCACGTGAATGTGCAGTTGCAGCAGGCGGAGCACTCGCAGTGGACAGGGATATATTTTCGGAAAATATCACTCAAAAAATCAAATCTCACTCGAACATCATTATTGTGAATGAAGAGGTTGAAGAAATTCCCGTGTCGGATGATACAGTAACCATTGTTGCAACAGGTCCGCTTACATCCGGTAAAATGAGTAATGCTATTCAGGCGCTTTGCGGTGACTGTCTTTCCTTTTATGATGCTGCGGCACCTATAGTTACGGCGGAGTCTGTTGATATGAGTATTGCTTTCGGTGCTTCAAGATATGACAGAGGCGGCGAGGATGATTATATCAATTGCCCGTTTAATAAAGAAGAATACGAAAACTTTATAAATGAGCTTGTTCATGCCGAAGGTGCAGTGCTTCACGATTTTGATGTTTATGAAGGCTGTATGCCGATAGAAAAGCTTGCAAAGCGCGGAATGGATGCACCAAGATTCGGTCCTATGAAGCCTGTTGGTCTTATCAATCCTGCAACAGGTCATCGTCCGTGGGCAGCAGTTCAGCTCAGAAGAGAAAATGCTGAGGGCACAATGTTTAATCTTGTTGGCTTTCAGACTAATCTTAAATTCGGTGAACAGAAAAGAGTTTTTTCAATGATACCGGGACTTCAGAATGCTGAATTTGTAAGGTATGGTGTTATGCACAGAAATTCATTTCTTGATTCGCCAAGGGTGTTAAATAAAGATTTTAATATGAGAAAATATCCGTCCGTTTTTTTTGCAGGGCAGATAACAGGTGTTGAGGGTTATATGGAATCCGCGGCATCAGGTATAATTGCAGGTATGAATGCCGTAAGATATGCTGACGGCAAGGAACTTATCAGCCTGCCGAAAACAACAATGACAGGGTCACTTTCATCATACATAAGTGATAAAACAGTTAAAAACTTTCAGCCTATGGGTGCGAATTTTGGTATTCTGCCGCCTATAGAGCCGAAAATAAAGGACAAGCGTGAGCGTTATGCCGCACTTGCAAAAAGAGCACTTGATGCTCTGGATGAGGTAATAAAATGAAAATTATAGTTGATGCTTTCGGCGGAGATCATGCACCGCTTGAAATTATTAAGGGTGCAATGCTTGCAGTTGAGGAATACGGAATAGACGTTATTCTTACCGGTGACGAAAAGCAGATTTCCGAATGTGTAAGGCAGAACAATATAGAACTTAAGAATACAGAAATTGTTCATACATCAGGCAAAATTGATATGTGTGATGATGCAAGGGCTGTGCTTAAAGAAAAAGCCGATTCAAGTATGGGTGTTGGCTTTAAGCTGCTTAGCGAGGGAAAAGGGGATGCCTTTGTTTCGGCAGGAAATACAGGTGCGATAACTGTCGGTGCAACCTTTCTTGCAAAAAGAATTAAGGGTGTTAAAAGGCCGTGCATTGCTTCTGTAATGCCAAGTGCCGATAATCCTATTTTACTTATGGATTGCGGTGCAAATGCAGAATGCAGAGCTGAATTTTTGTATCAGTTCGGCTTTATGGGAAGCCTTTATATGAAGAATATTTTAAAGGTTGAAAATCCTAAGGTTGCTCTTGCCAATAACGGTACAGAGGAAACAAAAGGCACTTCTGTTGTTAAAGAAGCGTATGAACTGATGAAAAATGCAGATTATAATTTTGTAGGAAATATAGAGGGCAGGCAGATTCCGTTTGGCGATGCAGATGTTGTTGTTGCAGACGGATTTGCAGGCAATTTAATTCTTAAAACATATGAGGGTGTAGCAAAGGTTCTTATGAACGGAATAAAGGATATTTTCAAGAAAAATCTTTTTTCAAAGCTTTGTGCACTTGGTGTTATGGGCGGAATTAATGATATGAAAAAACAGTTTGACTATAAGGAATACGGCGGTGCAGTGTTGCTTGGTGTTAAAAAACCCGTTGTCAAGGCACACGGCTCTGCAGATGCACGCACGTTTAAAAATGCCATTAAACAGGCAGTATGGTTTTTAGATAATAATTTGATTGATGAAATAGAAAAGGCGTTCAGTAAGGAAAATGAGTAATAATTTCAGTGCCATTGAAGAAAAAATTAAATACATCTTTAAGGATAAATCGCTTTTAAAGGAGGCGTTAACCCATTCAAGCTATGCAAACGAAGTAAGAGACGGCACCAAGTGCAACGAACGTATGGAATTTCTTGGTGATGCAGTGCTTTCAATTGTTGCTGCAGAGCTTCTTTACAGTAAATTTCCGGATATGCCCGAGGGTGAGCTTTCCAAGCTTCGTTCAAGCCTTGTATGCACGGCAGAGCTTTCCTCATTTGCAAGGGAAATCAGCCTTGGTGATTATCTGCTTCTGGGCAAAGGAGAGGTTAACACAGGCGGCAGGGAACGTCCTTCCATTCTTGAAAATGCTTTTGAAGCTCTTATAGCGGCAATTTATCTTGACGGAGGTATGGAAAGAGTCAAGGCGCATATTCTGCGTTTTCTCAACAGTGCACTGGAAAATCAAAGGATTAATTTTAAGGATTATAAAACGGCGCTTCAGGAGGTTATTCAGCAGAATCCCGATGAAACACTTAATTATGTTATAGTTGGTGAACACGGACCGGATCACGATAAAAGGTTTGAGGTAGAGGTTCATCTGAATTCAAATGTTATAGGAAAAGGTACAGGCAAAAGCAAAAAGCAGGCAGAGCAGGAGGCGGCAAAAGAAGCCTTGCTGTTGATGGGAATATGAAAAAAGGAAATATTTCAATTTTTGTTCCGCATATCGGCTGCCCGCAAAAATGTTCTTTTTGCAATCAGAATACGATAACGGGACAGCATTCGGCTCCAAAACCCGAAGATGTAGTTTATGCGGTTGAAACTGCCCTGAAACGGACTGAATTTGAATATGAAATTGCATTTTTCGGAGGCTCATTTACAGCAATTAACAGAGAATATATGATTTCTCTGCTCAATGCTGCAAAGCCTTATGTTGAAAGCGGAGCGGTAAAAGGTGTTCGCTGTTCAACAAGACCTGATGCAATTGATGAAGAAATATTACAGCTTCTTAAAAGCTATGGCGTTACGGCTATTGAGCTTGGCGCACAGAGCATGAATGATGAAGTGCTTTCGGCAAATTTCAGAGGGCACACATCGGATGATGTCAGGCACGCGTCAAAGCTGATTAGGGAATTCGGTTTTGAGCTTGGGCTTCAGATGATGACGGATTTATATTTATCATCACCGGATATTGATATGAAAACAGCTCGGGAGCTCATTAAGCTGAATCCGAAAACCGTAAGAATTTATCCGACGGTTACTTTGAAAAATACATATCTTGCACGGCTTCTTGAGGAGGGAAAGTATTCCCCTGCACCGCTTGAGGATACAGTTAATCTGTGTGCTCGGCTGGTTGCATTATTTGAGAAAAACAATATAAAAATCATTCGCCTTGGGCTTCACGCAAGCAGGGATATTAAGGATAATATGCTTGGCGGCGGTTATCACGAATCTCTTGGTGAAATGGTACATTCCAAAATTTTACTGAACAGAATTCTTAAAAATCCCGTTGGCGAATATACGGTTTATGTTAATGAAAACACAATTTCAAAGCTGAAGGGTAATAAAAAGGCAAATATTTCGGCACTTCATAATGCCGGTTATAAGATAGAAATTATATTCGATAATTCGCTTAAAGCGAATGAATTGAGGTTGAAGAATGGTATTAAGAACACTTGAAATGCAGGGCTTTAAATCTTTCCCTGATAAAACAGAGCTTAATTTCGGAAAGGGAATAACGGCTATTGTCGGTCCTAACGGCTCAGGAAAAAGTAATATTTCAGATGCGGTTCGCTGGGTGCTTGGTGAAACCTCCACTAAATCACTTCGCGGTTCCAAAATGGAGGATGTTATTTTCGGCGGTACGTCATCAAGAAAGGCTATCGGCTTTGCACAGGTTCAGCTTACACTTGATAACAGTGACGGCACACTTAAAGATAAGGGCGAAATCGTAACGGTTATGCGCCGCTATTACAGAAGCGGTGAAAGTGAATATAAAATAGACGGCGAAAATGTAAGGCGCCGTGATATTCACGAGCTTTTTATGGATACAGGTCTTGGTGCAGACGGCTATTCAATGGTTGGACAGGGCAAGATTGATTCTATTATTTCCGCTAAAAATGAGGACAGGCGAGAGCTTTTTGAGGAAGCAGCAGGAATTTCACGCTTCCGTCATAAAAGAACAGATGCACAGCGCAGACTTGATCAGGCACAGGAAAATCTGGTTCGTCTTCTTGATATTCTCGGTGAACTTGAGGGGCGTGTGGGTCCTCTTAAGGAGCAGAGTGAAAAGGCAGCTAAATTCCTTGAGCTTTCGGGAGAAAAGAAAACGCTTGAAATTGGTGTATGGCTCAGTAAAATCAATAAATTCACAAATGACCTGCGTGAACAGGAGCATAAAATAGATGCGGCAAACGCTTCTTATGAAATCTGTGAAAAAGACCTTGCGGCTATTGAAACGGAAATAGAGCAGGTGCTTGAAGGTGTTGCAAAAATCAACACTGAAATTGAAGAGGTCAGAGTAAACGGTGCCGCTTATGAGGAGGAAGCTCTTCGTAAGGACGGTGAAGCCTCTGTTCTTGAAGCAACGCTTAATCATAATAACGAAACGATAGAGCGTCTTAAAAGTGATATTTCGCTTGCCGACGAGGGTAATCTTTCAATAGATTCACAGATTGAAGAGCGTGAAGCATTTATTGAAAACAGTGCGTTGCAGGCTGTTCAGAAAAAGGAAGAGCTTGTTTCGGTAACAAATGAAATGGAAGCCCTTGCCTCATCAAATGAAGAATTTTCAAAAATCACCGTTGAGCTTAATCAGAAAATAACAGCCTTAACCTTTAAGCTTACGGATTGTCATGTTAAATGCTCAAGTGCAAAATCAAGTATTGAGGAAATAGAGGCACGCAGCGGAACAGTTGATGAAAACATCAGTGCAATTGATAAGGAACTTGATATTGAAAAATCACGCAAGGATGAAAGTGATGAAAACCTTAAATTCTTAAATGAACGCATTGAAGAGAATAATAATTCAATGGGCGGCTATCAGCTTAAAGTAAAAAACAAAACCGAAAAGGCAAATAAAGTAAAGGATAGTCTTGAAAAGGCAAACAGAAGCCTTGCAGAAAAGCAGTCAAAGGCAAGAATGCTTTCTGATCTCGAAAAGAATATGGAGGGCTATTCCGGAGCCGTTAAAGCGGTTATGCGTCAGTCTGATGCAAAAATGCTTGGCGGTATTCATGGTCCGTTATCTCAGCTTATTCAGGTTGAAAATGAATAT
Source organism: uncultured Eubacterium sp. (assembly GCA_910577215.1). Lineage (GTDB taxonomy): Bacteria > Bacillota > Clostridia > Oscillospirales > Acutalibacteraceae > Eubacterium_R. Next base: position 29,181 of record CAJTMQ010000005.1, read on the forward strand.
TCAACAGCAGTGGAGGTTGCACTCGGTGCGGCAATGCAGAATATTATTACTGCAACTGAGGCTGATGCAAAAAGAGCAATTTATTATCTTAAAAATAATCATATCGGCAGAGCAACATTTCTTCCGATTTCAAATATCAAAGGCAGAAGGCTTGATGAAAACGGACTTGATGATAATTTCGGCTTTGTTGCCATTGCGGCGGATCTTGTAAGCTGTGATAACCGATATAAGGAAATCATCAGTAATCTTCTTTCACGTGTTGTTGTGGTTGAGGATATGGACTGTGCAATCGGAATTGCAAAAAGATACGGCAACAGATTTAAAATTGTTACGCTTGACGGTCAGGTAATCAATCCCGGCGGCTCAATGACGGGTGGCAGTGCTGCAAAGGGTGCAGGTATTTTATCCCGTGCCAATATGATTGAAGAACTTAATGAGGAAGCAAAAGTGCTTTCAAAGGAGGTTCAGGAGCTTTCTGCACAGTTTAAAACTGCTATGGAAGAAGCGAACCGTGCAGCAGCAGAAATGCAGGCGGCAGAGGCAGACCTGCAGACAGCAAAAGAGGATGTTATCCGTGCAGAGGGCGAGGACAAGCTGATTTCAGATAAAATCACTTCTCTTGAAAATCAGAAAAATTTGCTTGTAAGTGAAAAGAACGGTGCAAAGGGAAGAATTGAAACTCTCTTAAAGGAGCTTGCAGACGGAGAAAAAGAAATCAGTACTGTTCAGTCTGAAATAGATGCTGCGGAAGAAGAACTTTCATCTGTTTCAAATAATGCCGAGGGTGTTGCGGAAAAAAGAGAAAATCTCCGCCAGAGAACAGAAGAAATCAAACTTTCAATTGTTTCTCTTGAAAGAGATGTTGAAGCTGCCAAGCTTGCGGTTGAAGAGCTTAAACTCCGTAAATCTACCCAGAGTGACAGAGTTAAGTCTATTGAAGAAGAAATAGCAGATATTGAAAGCAAAAACGAAAATCTTATAAAAACGGTTAATGATATTAAGGCGCAGGCTGAGGAATACCGCAAAAAGGCAACCAGCTCAAATGAAGATGTTTCAGATAGAATTGAAGCCAGAAACGAGCTTGAAAAACGCTCCGGAGAGCTTCGTTTGCTGGAACGCAATAAAATTCAGGAGCGTGAAGGCATTTCAAGTGAAATCGTTCGCCTTGATGAGCGCAAAATTGCAATGCGCAAGGAATATGATGAGCTGAATGATATGCTGTTTGAGCAGTATGAATTAACAAAGCGTGAAGCTGAAAATCTTAATATTGTTATTGAAGATATGACTGCCGCTAAAAGACGTCTTAATGAAATTAAGATATCAATTAAGAAGCTCGGTTCAATAAATGTTGGTGCTATTGAGGAATACAAAGAGGTTTCGGAGAGATATGAATTCCTTAAAGAGCAGATAGACGATATTGAGAAATCCAAAGCAGAGCTTGGCAGAATTATTGATGATTTAACTGTTTCAATGAGCGAAAAATTCCTTACTCAGTTCAATAAAATAAACGAGGAATTCAAGGTTTCATTTTCTGATTTCTTTGGCGGAGGCAATGGTGAGATTGTGCTTGAAAATCCAGAAAACTGTCTTGAAAGCCCTATAGAAATCAAAATTCAGCCACCCGGAAAATCGGTTCAGAATATCAATCTGTTTTCGGGCGGAGAAAAATCACTTGCAGCTATGGCTCTTTTGTTCAGTGTGCTTAAGGTTACGCCTGCACCTTTCTGTATTTACGATGAGGTTGAGGCTGCACTTGATGATGTAAACGTTGTTCGTTTTGCTAAGTATATGCGTAAGATGACAGATCACACACAGTTCATTTCAATCACCCACCGCCGCGGCACTATGGAAGAAGCGGATGTTCTTTATGGTGTTACAATGCAGGAAAAGGGTGTTTCAAAGCTGCTTGAGCTGCAGAGTGCAGAGCTTGCAGCGCAGATGGGTCTTGAATAAGATATTACATAATTCATTTTAGGAGAAATTATGGGATTATTTGATAAATTCAGAAAAGGTTTAAGAAAAACACGTGAAGAGGGGCTTACCGCACAGATTGAAGATGTAATGGAATCTTACGATGAAATTACGGATGAGCTTTTTGAAGAGCTTGAAGAAATCTTAATTATGGGTGATGTCGGTTTTCCGACTGCCGAAAAGGTAATAAAAAGCCTTAAAGAAAAAATTGAGAATGACAGAATTAAAGATGTTAAGCAGGTTCGTGAAACACTTAAGGATATTGTTTCGGGTATTGTATGGGGCGGAAGCTATTTAAAGCTTCGCACAAAGCCGTCTGTTATTCTTGTTATAGGTGTTAATGGTGTTGGAAAAACAACAACAATAGGCAAACTCTCGCTTCGATTAAAGGAACAGGGCAGAAGTGTTATTCTCGGTGCTGCGGATACCTTCCGTGCTGCTGCCATTGAGCAGCTTCAGGTATGGGCAGACCGAGCAGAGGTAGACCTGATTAAGTCCGCCGAGGGCTCGGATCCGGCATCTGTTGTGTTTGATACCATTCAGGCAGGCAAGGCAAGAAATGCGGATGTTATCATTATTGATACTGCAGGAAGACTTCATAATAAGAAAAATCTTATGGATGAGCTTAATAAAATCAGCCGTGTAATTAATCGTGAGCTGCCCGATGCATCTAAAGAGGTTTTGCTGGTTCTTGATGCAACAACAGGGCAGAATGCAGTAAATCAGGCAAAGGATTTCAAAGAAGCAGCAGGGATTACGGGCATTATTTTAACTAAGCTTGACGGCACTGCAAGAGGCGGTGTTGTGCTTGCAATCAATAATGAGCTTGATGTGCCTGTTAAATTTGTCGGTGTAGGTGAGCAGATTGATGATTTGCAGCCGTTTGATGCAGATGCCTTTGCCGCAGGACTTTTTGATAATGAGGACTAATACTATGGATTTTATTTTAGCTACAAACAATATGAAAAAGCTTGCAGAAATGCAAAGAATATTATCACCTCTCGGAATTAATGTTGTAACGTCCAAAATGCTCGGAATAGAAATTCCCGATGTAGAGGAAAACGGAACCACCTTTGAAGAAAATGCTAAAATCAAGGCAGTTTCAGCCTGTGAGGTAACAAAAATGCCTTCAATTGCTGATGACAGCGGACTTTGCGTTGATTACCTTGACGGTGCGCCGGGTATATATTCGGCAAGATTTTCCGGCGGTCACGGCAATGATGAAAGAAACAATGATTTGCTGCTTGAAAAGCTCAGCGGTGTTCCTGTGGAGCAGAGAACGGCATATTATGTTTGTGCTATTTGCTGTGTTTTTCCTGACGGCAGAGAAATTACAGTTCGCGGTGAATGCCACGGCTATATCGGTTTTGAAAGAGACGGCAGCGAGGGCTTTGGCTATGATCCGTTGTTTATAATCAACGGCAAGGCTTTCGGGAGATACACTGCGGAGGAAAAGGATAAAATAAGTCACAGAGGTAATGCCTTAAGGGCTTTAACTAAGGAATTGGAGAAAAACATATGACATCAAAAGAAAGAGCGGCACTTCGTGCAAAGGCAAATCCGCTTGAACCGATTTTTCAGATTGGTAAGGACGGCGTGTCAGATAATCTGACAGCACAGATTGATGATGCACTTGATGTGCGTGAACTTTTAAAAATACGTGTGCATCTTGAAACTGCTCCTGAAAGTCCGAGAGAATTTGCAGATAAGCTTGCAGAATCACTTAATGCAGAGGTTATTCAGGTTATTGGCGGCGTTATTGTTATTTACAGAAAGATCGATAAGGAAAAGGTCAACGCAAAAAAGGAAGCACGCTTAAAAGCCTCCGGCAAAAAAGTAACTAAGAAAAAGGTTAAAATCAAGGGACTTCGTCAGCGTCAGAAGGAATATGAGGAAGCACACCCATGGGCAAAATATAATAAGGCAGACAGAGGTGGCAGGCGTTGAGGCTTGGCATCTTCGGCGGAGCCTTTAATCCTGTTCATAACGGCCATATCAATCTTGCAAAAAGCTATTTAAACAGCCTTAACCTTGATAAGCTGCTTATTATACCAACTGCCAATCCTCCGCATAGGGATGCCACAGGTCTGGCAGACAGTAAAAGCAGGCTTGATATGCTTTCACTTGCATTTGACGGGGTGGATAAGATTGAAGTTTCCGACATTGAATTCAAAAGAAAAGAAAAAAGCTACACCTATGAAACAATAAAGGAAATAAGAAAAACATATGCCGATGCAGAGATTTTTCTTATAATAGGTGCAGATCAGTTTTTGAGCTTTGATAAATGGTACAGGTATGAGGATCTGCTGAAAGAGGTTGTTCTCTGTACTGCGGCAAGGGAAGAGAATATGCGTGATGCCATAAAGGCTTATGCGAAAGTTCTGCTTGGAGATAAATGCAATTATTTTCTTGCCGATTTCAGACCTGTAATTGTTTCAAGCAGTCAAATAAGGGAAAAGCTAAAGGCGTATGAAAATATTTCACAGCTGGTGCCTGAAAAGGTTTATGAATATATAAAAGATAAGGAACTTTACATTGTATAGTAATGATGAATTTATAAATATAATTAGGCGGCGTTTATCCGAAGCTCGTTTTGTTCATTCAATGAATGTTGCAAACGCGGCGGCTGAGCTTGCAAAAAAATACGGCGCTGATGAGGAAAAAGCATATACAGCAGGTATTCTGCACGATATAATGAAGGAAGAAAGCCTTGATATTCAGTATGAATATATATCCCGGAACAACGAGATAATGACTGTACTTGAACGCTCAAAGAGTCAGGTTGTACATCAGATGTCAGGTGCAGCATACTGCCGTATTGAGCTTGGTATTGGTGATGAAGAAATTTTAAGTGCAATCAGGTATCACACAACAGGCAAAAGGGATATGACGCTTTTGCAAAAGATTGTTTATACGGCAGACTTCATTTCAGCGGAAAGAAGCTATCCGGATGTTGAAATTATGCGTGAAAAGGCACACAACAGTCTTGAGGAAGCAATGCTTTATTCGCTGAAATATACAATAAATGATTTGGCTTCAAAAGCAATGCTTATTCATCCTGATACACTTGAATGCTATAATTCGATATTGGAAAATTTTATGGAAAAGGAATAGATATATGAATTCACTTGATATTGCAAAAATTGCCGTTAAAGCGGCAGACAGTAAGAAGGGGCAGGATATACAGGTTATAGGTATAAGAGATATTTCTGTTTTGGCAGATTACTTTGTGCTTGTAACAGGTGATTCCTCAACACAGGTTAAAGCACTTGCCGATGAAATTGAATTTAAGCTTAAAGAAGCAGGGGAAGAGCCGCATCACATAGAGGGGCAGCAGTCAGGCTGGATCTGCCTTGATTTTTCTACAGTAGTCATTCACGTTTTCTATAAAGAGCAAAGGCAGTATTTTAAACTTGAGCATCTTTGGGAGGACGGAGATATAGTGAACACGGAAGAACTTTTGGAGGATTAACATATGGAATACAATTTTAAAAAGATTGAAAAGAAATGGCAGGATATATGGTACCGTCAGAATACCTTTGCTGCCAAGGAAGATTATTCACTCCCGAAATTCTACTGCCTTGTAGAATTTCCTTATCCAAGCGGTCAGGGTCTGCACGTTGGTCACCCGCGTTCATACACCGCACTGGATATAGTTGCAAGAAAGAAAAGGCTTCAGGGCTATAATGTTCTTTATCCCATGGGCTGGGATGCTTTTGGTTTGCCTACCGAAAACTTTGCAATTAAAAACCATATTCACCCTGCAGAGGTAACAAAGAATAATGTTGCTCATTTTAAGCAGCAGCTTCAGTCACTCGGCTTTTCATTTGACTGGACAAGGGAAATTAACACAACGGATCCGTCTTACTATAAGTGGACTCAGTGGATTTTCCTTCAGCTTTTCAAAAAGGGTCTTGCTTATAAAAAGGAAATGGCAGTAAACTGGTGTACCTCCTGCAAATGCGTGCTTGCAAATGAAGAGGTTGTAAATGGTGTCTGCGAACGCTGCGGCTCAGAGGTTATCCGTAAAAATCAAAGCCAGTGGATGCTTAAAATCACTGAATATGCAGACCGTCTTGCTGCAGACCTTGATGATGTTGATTTTATCGACCGAGTTAAGGTGCAGCAGAGAAACTGGATAGGCAGAAGCACAGGCGCAGAGGTTGATTTCAAGACAACTCTTGGTGATACCTTAACTGTTTATACCACAAGATGTGACACTCTTTTCGGTGCTACATATATGGTTATTTCACCTGAGCACCCGCTTATTGAGAAATGGGCAGAAAATATCTCAAATATTGATGAGGTGCGTGCATATCAGAACGAAGCGGCTCATAAGAGTGATTTTGAGCGTACAGAACTTAATAAGGATAAAACAGGTGTTATGCTTAACGGTGTTATGGGCATTAACCCTGTTAATGATACTGAAATTCCGATTTTCATTTCAGACTATGTATTAACCTCATACGGCACAGGTGCAATTATGGCAGTTCCTGCTCACGATACACGTGACTGGGAGTTTGCAAAGAAATTCAATCTTCCTATTATTGAGGTTGTTGCCGGCGGAGATGATGTACAGGCAGAAGCCTTTACAGACTGTGCAACAGGTACTCTTGTAAACAGCGGCTTCCTTAACGGACTTTCTGTTGAAGATGCTAAAAAAGCTATGATTGAATGGCTTACAAAAGAGGGTAAGGGTAAGGAAAAGGTTAACTTTAAGCTTCGTGACTGGGTATTCAGCCGTCAGAGATATTGGGGCGAGCCGATTCCGATTGTTCATTGCGATAAGTGCGGCTATGTTGCAGTTCCTGAGAATCAGCTGCCTCTTGAGCTTCCCGATGTTGAATCATATGAGCCTACAGATACAGGCGAATCGCCTCTTGCTAAAATAACCGATTGGGTGAATACCAAATGCCCGTGCTGCGGCGGAGATGCGAAAAGAGAAACAGATACAATGCCTCAGTGGGCAGGCTCATCATGGTATTTCCTGCGTTATATGGATCCTCATAATAATAATGCTCTTGCATCAAAGGAGGCTCTTGAATACTGGTCACCTATTGATTGGTACAACGGCGGTATGGAGCATACAACGCTTCACCTGCTTTACAGCCGTTTCTGGCATAAATTCCTTTATGACATTGGTGTTGTTCCGACTAAAGAGCCGTATCAGAAGCGTACCTCACACGGTATGATTCTCGGTGAAAACGGCGAAAAAATGAGTAAGTCACGCGGAAATGTTGTTAACCCTGATGAAATTGTTGATCAGTATGGTGCTGATACAATGCGTCTTTATGAGATGTTCATAGGTGACTTTGAAAAGGCTGCTCCGTGGAATTCAGATTCAATCAAGGGCTGCAAGCGTTTTATTGAGCGTTTCTGGAATTTGCAGGAAATTGCTGTTGACGGTGACGCTTACAGTGAAGAGCTTGAAGCATTTATGCATAAAACAATTAAAAAGGTAACAGAAGATATTGATAATCTTAAATGCAATACTGCTATTGCCGCAATGATGGCGCTTATTAATAAGATTTATGAAAAGGGCAGCATTACAAAGGCAGAGCTTAAAACACTTACAATTCTGCTTAATCCGTTTGCACCTCACGTTACAGAGGAAATGTGGGATGTAATGGGCTTCGGCGGAATGGCAAACGAAGCACAGTGGCCTGAATATGATGAAGCTAAAACTGTTGAAAACAGTGTTGAAATTGTACTTCAGATTATGGGTAAGGTACGTTCAAGAATGACCATTCCTGTTGATATGCCTAAAGATGAGGTGCTTGCACTTGCAAAGGCAGACGAAAAGATTGCCGCTGCAATTGAAGGCAAAACAATCAAAAAGGAAATATATGTACCCGGTAAGCTTGTGAATATAGTTACTATGTAAAAATGTAAAGGGAGAGCGTACACGCTCTCCCTTTTTTATGCAGTCTTATATTTTTAGATGTTCTCTGTATGCCTTAGGGGTTTCATTATATTTGTGCTTAAAGGCAGTAATGAATGCGGATGCAGATGTATAGCCGCACCGCACGGCACATTCTTGGGCAGATATATTTTCCTGTTCAAGCATTGTTGCTGCCATTGCCATTTTAGCTTCATATCGCAGCTTTTTAAAGGACGAGCCGTAGTAATCCTTTATTATGCGTTCGGCCTGACGGGGGCTTACACCCATATTTTTTGCAAAATCATCAAGCGTAACATTGCTGCAATCTTCCAGCAGAAGCTGATCGAGTATCCACGAACGGCTTTCGTTCAAGTCTCCGTCCGACAGTGAGCTTGCGGAGCTTGTTTCATCAGGAAAATATAAACGTGTTATTTCAACAATCAGTCTTATTGTAAGGGAGGAGAGAATACTCTCCTTCAGAAGTCCGTTACTTTCATTTTCCTCAACCATAGTTTTAAAGATATGGCGTACAGCGGCATTGCTTTTTCCTATCCAGAAGGCTTTTGAAGTGAATAATTCAACAGCTCTGTCTGTATTTTTAGAATTAGGGATTTTCAGATAAATACATATTTCGTGCATAGGATTTTCTGTATCGGGCGTCTGCTTGTGCAGTGTATTCGGTCCTGTAATATAAAAGGTATTTTTAACTAAATTGTATTTTTTATCTGCTGTTTCAAGAATACCCTTGCCGTCATCTATTAAATGAAGCTCATATCCGTTTTTAGGGTGCGAATGCATAGGTACAATTTCTGTCAGTGTGTCGGAGAAAACTTTAAATATCTGTATTTTATTTCCATTGAAATGAAAGGTTATTGCCATAAAATCACCATTTTTATTAACTCAAAATTATTTTAACATCAATTATATATATAATCAAGCATTAAATTTATATTAAACGACATTAAAAATGCTTTTTTGTCGGATAAATGTCTTTTCATAATAAGAAAAAAGCATTATACTGAATGATGAAAGATATTTAACTGATGAGGTGATTTTATGAAGATTGCCGTTATAGGCGGCGGGGGAGTCCGCTCAATGTTTCTGGCAAAAAGTATTGCCCAAAAGGCTGAAAGGCTTCATATTGATGAGCTCTGCTTTATGGACAATAATGAGAAGAAGCTGAAAATATACGGCGGTATGGCAGCGCACGTTGCAAGCTTGCTCTGCCCTGCACTCAAATTTACATTAACAACCGATGCTGTTGATGCTGTAAGGGATGCCGATTATGTTATAACCACAATTCGTGTCGGTGAGGATGATATGCGTGCAAAGGATGAACGTATTGCACTCGGAAAAGGAGTTCTTGGTCAGGAAACAACAGGTGCGGCAGGTTTTTCCTTTGCTATGCGCAGTGTGCCTGCTCTTGCAGAATACTGTGAGCTTATAAAAAAGTATTCCAAAAGAAATGTAAAGGTGTTTAACTTTACAAATCCCGCAGGTGTAGTTTCACAGACTTTAAGAGATATGGGCTATGATTTTACCTATGGAATATGTGATGCACCGTCAGGTATGCTTCGTTCCTTTGCTCTTCTTTATAATGAATCACCTGATAATATCAGCGGAGAAGTTTACGGGCTTAATCATCTGTCCTATTTTAAAAGTATCATTCTTAACGGCAAAGAAATTATGAATGAGCTTATTGAAAATGATGATGCTTATATAAAAACAGATATGCGTTATTTCAGCAAGGAGCTTCTCAGGGACAGAAAGAGTGTTTTAAACGAATATCTCTATTATTTCTATTACAGAGAGCAGGCAGTTGAAAATATTTTAAAGGCGGAGCAGACGAGGGGCGAACAGATTCGCGACATTAATAAGCATATGACCGCTGAATTATCCGCAATGGATATTGAAAATGATTTTGAGGGCTGCCTTAAAGTGTTTGAAAGATGGTATGGTATGCGTGAGGGCAGCTATATGGCAAGTGAAACAGGTGTTAAGCGTACGGCTCCGTGGAAATTTGATATGTATGAGGAGGATGACGGCGGCTACGCAGGTGTTGCTCTTAAATTTATAGAAACTGCGCAGAGCGGTACAACAGGCACAATGATTATGTGTATTCCGAACAACGGCTCAATAAACGGACTTCGTGATGATGATGTTGTTGAAATCACCTGTGATGTTAATGCAGATGGCTGCACACCTCATTATATAGGTGATGTTGACGAGCAGAATCTTGAAATGATAAGACGCGTTAAAATTTATGAACGCTTATCATCAAAGGCTATCAGGGAAAAGGATAGGGCTGCGGCAGTTCAGGCGCTTACACTGCACCCGCTTGTAAATTCCTATTCACTTGCAAAAGAGCTTGTTGATGAATTTATTGAACACAATAAGGCTTACAGTTCGGACTGGAAATAAAGAAAAGGGGAATTCATTATGGGTAAGAAAAAGATTTATACTGTTGCAACGGCGCATCTGGATACAATCTGGAGCTGGGATTTTGAAACAACCGTTTCAAAATATATTTACAATACACTTGTTGATAATTTTAAGATGTTTCAGAAGTATCCAACCTACAAATTCAATTTTGAGGGCAGCTACCGCTATGAGCTTATGGAGGAATATTATCCTGAGCTTTTTGAAAAGGTGAAGGAATATGTTAAAGAAGGCAAATGGAATATATGCGGTTCTGCTTTTGAAAACGGAGATACCAATATTCCTTCTCCGGAAGCACTTTTCAGAAATATTCTTATAGGTAATTCTTATTTTGATAAAACCTTCGGCAAAAGAAGTGTGGATATTTATCTGCCCGACTGCTTCGGCTTCGGATGGGCACTTCCGTCAATCGCAAAGCACGCAAATCTGAAAGGCTTTACAACACAGAAGCTCGCATGGGGTTCTGCATACGGAACGCCGTTTGATATAGGCAAGTGGTACGGTGTTGACGGTGAGCACATCTATGCAAGTGTTAATCCGCACGACTATTATTTTACTTTAACAAAGCTTCGTGATTGGGATTTGGTTCAGAACAAGCTTAAGGAAAATGAAAAGTATGACCTTGACTGGACATATATGTTCCACGGCATAGGTGACAGGGGCGGTGCACCTAAAGAGAAATCAATTGCCTATGTTGAGGGTGAGGTTAAGAAAAACGATACGGAGGATATTGAGGTTTATGTGGCAACTGCCGATGAAATTTACCACGATATAGATAATAAATTAACAGATGAACAGAGGGCTAAGCTTCCTGAATGGAAAACAGAGCTTGTTATGCAGAATCACGGTGTCGGAGGGTACACTTCACGTGCAGTCGGCAAACGCTGGAACAGACGCTGTGAGGAACTTGCAGATATAGCTGAAAGAAATTCGGTTGTTGCTTCCTATCTTGGTACTGCTGATTACAACAGTGATGTTCTGAACCGCTCGTGGAAGCGTTTTATTGCACACCAGTTCCACGATGATATGCCGGGCACCTCTGTTCAGCGTGCTTACCGCAGAAGCTGGAATGATTATGCAATGTCTGCCAATCAGTTTGCAGGCGAGCTTGAAGCAGCCGCAGCATCTGTATCAACACTGATGAAAACAGATTTCTGCAGCGGTATGCCGATTATGGTATCCAATCCTATAGAGGCAGATATTCACGGAGCAGTTACAATCCGTCTTGAGAATATAAAGCAGCCATATGTAAGAATTTATGATGATGCGGGCAAAGAGGTTAAAAGTCAGATTAAATCAGACAAAAACGGAATTAAGGAAATTGTTTTCATTGCTGATGTTAACAGTCTTGGCTATCGTATTTATGATGCACGTCCGAGTGCAGAGCCCTGCAAGGTTAAAAGTGAAATTTCCATAAATTCGGATAATGTTATGGAAAACCAGAAATACATAGTAACTCTCAATAAAAAGGGAAATATTACTTCAATTCTTGATAAAACACAGGATGAGCTTGAAATCCTGAAAGAGCCTGTGGTACTTGGGCTTTATAATTACACAGGCTCAAAGGATTGGCCTGCATGGGAAATGAATTATGAAGAGGCAAATAAGGAAGCAGACAGAATACCCGAGCTTGTAACAATCAGCGTTGAAGAAAACGGACCTGCAAGAGTTGCCTTTAAGGTTGTGCAGCAGGATAATAATAAACGCTCACAGTTTTCAAATATAATTGCATTAACGGACGGTGGCGAATGTGTTGAGGTTTATTCCGAGATTGAATGGCAGAATCTCTGCACACTTGCAAAGAACAAATTTGCGTTTACCTGCTCAAATGAAAAGGCAACATTTGATTTGGGCTTCGGTGCAATTCAGCGTGAGAATATGAATGAAAAGCTTTTTGAAGTTCCTGCACAGAAGTGGGTTGATATAACAGATAAAAGCGGTGATTTCGGTGTTTCCGTAATCAGCGAATGCAAGTACGGCTGGGATAAGTTCAGTGATAACACACTCAGAATGACTGTTCTGCACACGCCTAAAAAGAATTACAGAATAGATTCGATGCAGTCTATGCTTGATATAGGTCTGAACAGATATTCGTTTGCAATCTTCAGCCACAGCGGTCAGGTTGGTGAAGCTACTCAGCTTGAGGCACGAAAGTTTGTTCAGCCTATGACTGCTTTCCTTGCCGAAAAGCACAGCGGTGCACTTAAGTCACATTACAGCTTCGGCAATGTTTCAACAAATGATGTTATTATCCGTGCAATCAAAAAGGCAGAGAACAGTGATGAAATTATTGTTCGCCTTAATGAGGGTTCAAATAAAAGCGTAGATCATTTTACACTTGAGCTTGGCAGCGGTATTGAAGCTGCACGTGAAGTTTTTGCAAGTGAAGAGGAAAAGAGAAGTGCTGTTATTGAAAACGGCAGGCTTGTTACAAGCTTTAAGCCTTATGAAATCAAAACCTTCGCAATCACCTTAAAAGAAAGTGCTGTTAAGGGCAAAAAGTCTGTTTCCTCTCCTACAGATGTTAAATTTGATAAGAATATAATCACCGCACAGGGTGCGGAAAAATCTGATTTTGAGTATAATATTCCTCGTGAAATCACACCTGATCATGTTACTGTAAACGGAATTGATTTTGCAATTTCAAAAACAGATAAAAATGCATTTGTTATGAATGGTCAGACAATCCGTATTCGTGAAAATGCAGACAAATTGTGCCTGCTTTGTGCAGCTCTTAATGATGATAGGAAGGTTACCTTTGATGTGGACGGCATGGCAGTTTCAAAGAATATTTTAAGTGCTTCACAGGCATTTGCCGCGTGGGATCTGCCGGATCTTGGCGATACGGCATATGTGAAACGGGGAAAGCTCGGCTTTGAAGCAACGCACAGCCATGTTAACGGAAATGATGCTGTTGCCAGAGGTATGTATTTCTATATTGCAGAAATAGATGTTAAGGGCAAAAAAACAGTTACACTTCCGTATGAAAAGGATATTGTTGTTATTTCCGCGGCAGAGTATCACGGAACTGACAGCAAGCTGATTACGCCTGTTTTTGACGAGGTTGACGAAAACAGAAAGCAGACCTTTTCATTAACACTTAAAGAATATCTTCGGTATGAATATTATAAATGTGTATGGAATTTGAATGACAGGGATAATTTCCTTTCTCACAGAAACAAAGGAAGAAAATAATGGAAAATCAATTTGAGAAGAATTGGACAAATTACAACAATGGCTGCCCGCTTGAAGATGAAGAGGTAAAGCGTTATATATCTGTTTTGCCATCTGAAAATCAATGCAGGCTTGCACAGAATCCGTTTTACTGCTTTATTCATTTCGGAATGAATACTGCAACCGCAAGAGAATGGGGCAAAGGAACGGAAAAGGCTGCCGATTTTACAATTAAAAGCATTAAGCCTGAGCAATGGGTAAAGCATATCAAAGCAGCAGGTGCAAGCGGTATTATTTTAACCTGCAAGCATCACGATGGTTTCTGTTTATGGCCATCGGCTTACACGTCTTTTTCCGTGAAAAACGCAGGCTTTACAGGCGATATTGTTAAAATGGTTTCGGATGCCTGTAAAGCAGAAAACCTTTACTTTGGTGTTTATCTTTCTCCGTGGGATATGCACGAAGAAACCTACGGAACAGAGGCATATAATGATTATTTCTGCAATCAGTTAACAGAGCTTTTAACAAATTACGGTGAAATCAACGAGGTTTGGTTTGACGGTGCAAAGGGTGCAAACGCACGTTCCTTTGAATATGACTGGCAAAGGTATTATAAGCTGATCAGAGAGCTTCAGCCGAAAGCCAATATAGCAATTTGCGGTCCGGATGTCCGTTGGGTAGGCAATGAAGGCGGCAAAACAAGAAAATCTGAATTTTCAGTTGTTCCAAAGTCGCTTTGTATGGCAGAAACCGTAAGCAAGAATAGTCAGCATACGGCGAAAGATACCGCAAAGCTGCGTAATCTGAAGTCAACCGATGAAGATTTGGGCAGCCGGAAGGTGCTTGCCGAAAGTGAAGAGCTTTGCTGGTATCCTGCTGAGGTTGATGTTTCAATCCGTAAAGGCTGGTTCTGGTCCAAAAACGAAAATTTTACCGTTAAAAGCGGCAAGCGTCTGTTTAAGCTGTATCTTGATTCAGTGGGCAAAAACTGCACATTTCTTCTTAATGTGCCGCCAACCGATGAGGGTGTGCTTCATAAAAGGGATGTTAAATCTCTTACCTCCCTCGGCAGAAGAATTGCACAGATGACATCAAAGCCTATTGCTGTTGAACAGCCGGGCTGTCTTAATCAGGATAATGGCTGCCTTGATTTCAATTTTGATTGTGAGAAAAAGCTTAAATATGTTATTATCAAGGAGGATATTCAAAAATCTCAGAGAGTTGAAGCCTTTGATATATACATAAAAAAGAAGAACGGAAGGTATAAACAAGCGGCTTCAGAAACAATTATCGGCTCGTGCAGGATTGTTGCACTCGGCGGCAAAAGGTGCGTTGGTGCAAGAATTGTTATCCGCCAGAGCAGAAGTAATCCTGTTATTTCCGAAATCGGTTTTTATGCGTAATTAATATTAAAGCGGTCTGAAATTTTTCAGACCGCTTCAATTTTATCATAAAGCCTTGTTTATTTTATTTAAAACATTTTTCTTGTCTGCACTCCAGAGCGGTGCAATCAAATCTTTTTTTGCTCCGTCACCTGTTAAGCGGTGAATAACAACATTTTTCGGAATTATATCAACGCATGCCTTAAGAATATCAATATATTCATCAAGTGCAAGCACTTCAAATTTTCCGCACTTGTACTCAGCTTCAAGGTCTGTTCCTTTCAGCACGTGAAGAAGCTGCAGCTTAATCCCGTCAGTTCCTGCTTTGCAAACGTAGTTAACAGTTTCAAGCATATCTGCCTTAGTTTCATTCGGCAGTCCTATTATAATGTGCGTTACAACATTAATGCCTGCATTTTTCAGCCGTTCTACTGCGTTGTCATAAACATCAAGCGTGTATCCGCGGCGTATGTATTCAGCCGTTTTTGCGTGAATCGTCTGCAAGCCGAGTTCAACAAAAACAGGCTTGATTTTGTTCAGCTTTTCAAGAAGATTAATCACATCATTCGGCAGGCAATCCGGTCTTGTTGCAATGGAAAGGGCGGCAATATCAGGATGCTTTATTGCTTCTGTAAGTTTCCTTTCAAGCACATGGGCAGGGGCATATGTGTTGGTGAATGCCTGAAAATAAGCAATATACTTTCCGCTTTTTATTTTCTTTTCAACTCGGTGTTTGCCGCTTTCAATTTGCTCAGTTATTGATTTTTCCGAACTTTCGGCAAAATCTCCGCTGCCGCCTTTGGAACAGAAGATACATCCGCCTGTTGCGATTTTTCCGTCTCTGTTTGGGCAGGTGAAGCCTGCATTTATACTTATTTTGTAAACCTTACAGCCGAAGGTATTGCGCAGATACTGATTAAAGCTATAATATTTCATCTGCAATTCTGAAAAATTCCTCTATATTTTTATTGCTTCCGCATACGTACGATTGGATGTGCTCACAGTCCACTTCCTTCTTATCAAGTGTACGGCAGATTCCGCCGGCTTCCTTAAGAATCATTGTTGCTCCTGCCATATCCCACGGACGCAGAATAAGCTCATAATACAAATCAGCCTTGCCTGCGGCAACATAGCAGATGTCAAGTGCAGCACTGCCGCTGCGCCTTACCTCAAGGCAGTTGTAAAATACCTGCTCGGTAAGTGCAAAGGTTTTCCTGGCAAGCTCGTGCTCGTAAGGGCAGGTGCCGAAAAGCACAAGGCTGTTTTGCAAATCACAGTCAGAAACGTGAATTCTTTTGCTGTTAAGGTATGCACCTTTACCTCTTTCGGCATAGTAAATGTTATCTAAATCAGGGTCTAAAACAACACCAAGAATAAGCTCCTTGTCTTTTGCAAGACCTACGGAGATGGCACTGTGCTGAAAACCCTTTATAAAGTTTGTTGTGCCGTCAATCGGGTCAATAATAAAGCAATAGCCGTCTGAAAGTTCCTTGTTGCCGTCGCCCTCTTCGCCAAGGAAAGAGCAGCCGGGTACAATTTTTGAAAGCTCTTCAAAAAGAAAATCCTGTATCTTTTTATCATATTCCGTAACAAGATTAACGGCAGAGCCTTTATTTTCAATGCCTAAATTTCCTGCGGCGCTTTTGTAAATTTCGCCTGCTTTTTTTACAGCTTCAATTATTTTATTCAACATTTTAATCACCACAGCTA
>CAJTMQ010000006.1:0-15969 GCA_910577215.1 uncultured Eubacterium sp.
ACCGATAAGGTGCAACAACTTGACAGTGTGTGTTAAAGTTACAGTTTTGCAGAAGTACTCAAGCTGGTGACGAGGCGCCCCTGCTAAGGGCGTAGGGTGGGTAACCGCCGCGAGAGTTCGAATCTCTCCTTCTGCGCCAAAATAAAAGGACAACATTAGTTGTCCTTTTATTTTTATGGAGAGATGAGAACACGTGGCTCCAAATTTTAAAGCCGAAAGGCTGAGAAAATTGGGAGAAAGCTCCGGTGGAGGTTTCGATAGCAAGAGGAGAATCTCTCCTTCTGCGCCAAAAGAATATGAATCCTTGGTGTTCGTGTTTTTTATATCTGAAAAGAGCCTTGAAGATATGGTTGACAAGCATACTGAATCCTTTTATAATCTTTTATAAAGAACAATAATCAGAAAGGTTTAATACTTGTTTATGAAAAAAAGCAGAAATATTGTAGCTGTTCTTGCTTCGGTTTTAATTTTGTTTACAGCTTTATTGCCGTTTCAGGCACTTGCAGCGGCTGATGGACTTTCGGTTTCGGTTTCATATGAAGCAAAATGCGGTGAACCATCTGTATTTACTGTGAATGCCGATGGCGGCTCAGGCAATTATTTTTATTATCTTGGTAATATAACAAGGGATGGTGAAGACGGTCAATATTATGTAGTGGACCCCACGCGACTTCCTGCATATAAAACAGACAACACATTTCAATTTACGTTTTGTGCTTCAGGCGTTTACTATCTTCATTTTTATGTGATGGATAAAGGCGTGAGCCCGATTGCAACAAAAAGAGAAATCGTTAAGGTTGTACTTAATGATCCGGAGTATCCGTCAATCGAATCAATTGCAGATGATGTTGCAGCTCAGTGCTTAGTGAATTGTCAGACGGACTATGATAAGGCGTTGTGGCTGCACGATTGGCTTTTGGATCATTGTGAATATGACTATTCATATAATTACTGCGGTCCTGAGGGTGCACTTGCAAGAGGAACGGGTACCTGTGAAGCGTATCATAGAGCATATACGATGCTTCTTAACCGTATAGGTATTGCCAATGGACGAGTTACGGGCAATGGTCATGTATGGACGGCAGTGCGTATGGACGGAAATTGGTACCAGGTTGATGTTACGTGGGATGATAACGGATACAGCAACCATACATATGAAAATTATCTTTATTTCGGACTTAATGATACCATTATGAGTATGGTACATTCCGATCATATACCAAACAGCAGTTATTTGTCAGACTCGCTTGAAAATAACTATTTAATTCGCAGCGGTGAAATTCACCAATGGTCTGATTCATTGGAAGAGTCTATCCAAAAAAACCTGAACTCCGGAAATACAACATTTGAAATTCCTATTGAAAGCAGCATGCCAATGGCTTATCAGAATGTTATTTACAGTATTGCTGCTTATCAGCTTTCCTCACAGAAGTGGACAACTGAAACGCATACAGTTAAATTGGATGCTTTTTATTCAACCGGACAGATAAAATTTGTGGCTGAGTATATCCCTATCGGCTCTTCCGAACCGGATGTACCGCTGAATATTCCTGCAGTAGAGAATTTAAAAGTATCAGATTTATCCACAAAAGGAGCTACCTTGTCCTTTGATAAGGTTACAGATGCAAGCGGTTATGAAATTCAATATTTGCTTAACGATAAATGGACAACGGTATGCGAGGTAACAAACAATTCTAAAATCTTTAGTCAGCTTGCCTCAAACAGATTTTATATAATGCGTGTTCGTGCATATGTAACCATTAACGGAGTAAAAACATATTCAGATAACTGGTCTTCTCTGGTAGCATTTACTACATATACAACAACAAACCGTATGACCTTTAGTAATTTAAGCACAACGGGAGCAACCGTAACACTTAAAGCCGTTACATATGCAGGTGCGTATGAAATACAGAGTTTGGTTAATGGTAAATGGGTAACGATGTGTGAAGTGGCAAATAGCATAAATACATTTAGTAAGCTTATTGAAAACAAACTTTACACAATGCGTTTCAGAGCCTTTAAAACAGTGGACGGAGCAAAGGTGTATTCCTCCAATTGGTCTGCAGCATACAGCTTTACAACATATTCTACTGCAGCCAGAATAACCTTCAGTAATATTCATTCCAAGGGAGCAACACTTAATATCAACAGTATTCGTAATGCCGATGGTTATGAGCTTCAGTATGTAAGTAATGGTTTGTGGGTAAAGTTTGGAGATTTAACAAAAAATTCCAGAATCTTCAGCAGTCTTGAAAGTGGTAAAAAATATACCTTCAGAATAAGAGCATACACAGTTATAAACGGTCAGAAGATTTATTCAAGCAATATGTCCGGTGCGTATAGTTTTACTACATTGGCGAAATGATAAAGACAAGAGACTTGAACTTAGGTTTAAGTCTTTTGTTTTTTTGTGTAAATATATAAAAAAACGATAAAATTATAATGAAAATAGTGCATGTTGCTTAGATTCGTGGTATGATTAATTCAGTTACATTTAAGGGGGAATTTATGTATGTCTGAAAAAGGCGGATCTAAAGTGAAGCATTTTTCACAGATGTAAAAACACATTGGACGAAGCCGGCACCCGGTAAGTATGTTCCTTATAGGGAATATCTTGATATACTTATCGGCAACGGCAGTAACTATGTGGGTAAAAAAACACTTGAATACCTGACTTTTGCGGCAAGCTGTTATTTAATGATGTATCATTATCAGCTGCCGTATCTAACATTTTCCATAATTGCGCTTATTAATATGCCGATTAATTATATACAAATATCAATATTGTTTGGATTTTTGCTGTCAATATTATTTGCGTCAACACAGAATGATGAGCGTGAAACAGAAAAATTTTCGCTGCTGCACGTGTTTTCAACTTCTTTTATTTCAAAATCTTTTAAATCAACCTTCATTCTCACCTCCATTTCGTCAAGAATAAGCGCATTGTGATCGCTCATACAAAAGAGAGGAATGTCAACCGCATAATTATCATTCAGCTTAACAGTTTTTGTAAAAAACTTGTTGTTTGAATCAATGTATTTTTCAAGCTGATTTGAAAAATGACGTTCAAGAATATCAATGCTTGAATTAACGCAAAACTGTATTCCCCGCACAATATCAGAAAGCGTCATTATGCTGTTTTTGCTGCTGCTTTTTTATTCCATTTTTTTAATGCCATATTTTATCATCCTTTTTTATCTTTTTAGTAATAATTATGCTTGTCTTTAAAAATTTATGCTATAATACTGTTAATTGATTAAACATACCAATAAGGAAAATAAAATGATAAGAAAATTTACTGAAAATGATACAGACAGAATTATGCAGATATGGCTTCAGGCGAATATTGATGCCCACAGCTTTATTCCTGCTGATTATTGGAATCGCAATTTTGAATATGTGAAAGAAGAAATTATAAAAGCAGAAATTTATGTTTATGAAATTGAAAATGAGCCTGTTGCCTTCATTGGTCTTGCTGATGATTATATTGCGGGAATATTTGTTGAATGCAGACTGCGTTCAAAGGGGATAGGAAAGGAGCTTATTGCTTTTGCAAAGCAGATAAAGAAGACGCTTAGGCTTCATGTTTATTCAAAAAATGCGCGTGCTGTTGCATTCTATAAAAAAGAAGGTTTTGCTGTTGTATGTGAGCAAATGGATTCGTCAACGGGAGAACCTGAATTGGAAATGATTTGGAAAAACGCTTAATTTTCGGAGCCACGTGTTCTCATCCCATTATAACAAAAAAATAACACAAGCATTTTGCTTGTGTTATTTTTATGGCGGAGAGGATGGGATTCTCCTCTTGCTATCGAAAGGTGCACTGCACCTTTCTCCTGAAAATTTTCGCCTTTGGCTCAATTTTCAGAGCCACGTGTTCTCATCCCATTATAACAAAAAAAATAACACAAGCATTTTGCTTGTGTTATTTTTATGGCGGAGAGGATGGGATTCGAACCCATGTGGCTTTTGGCCAAACGGTTTTCAAGACCGCCTCGTTATGACCGCTTCGATACCTCTCCGTATCTGCTCGAATATATTATCACAAGAATAACGCAATGTCAAGACTTTTTTAAAAAAAGAAAGCCGCTTAAAAAGCGGCTTCAAAATACTTTATTATTCTTCGCTCATCTTTGCAAAGCATTCGCTGCAATATACAGGGCGATCATCTTTTGGCTGGAAAGGAACCTTACAAGCAGCTCCGCAACTTGCACAGATTGCATCGTGCATTTCTCTTGGTGCTTTTGCTGCTGCTTTTCTTGCAAAACGGCATTCTTTGCATCTCTGCGGCTCGTTCACAAAGCCCTTTTCTGCATAGAATTCCTGTTCACCTGCAGAAAAAATAAATTCATTTCCGCAGTCTTTACAAATTAAAGTCTTATCTTCGTACATCTTCATAACCTCTCTTTCATACAAGAATTAGTTGCAGGGCAACTACGCTGGGACATTCAGAAGGAAACTACTTTCAGTTTCTTTCTAATGCGCTGTAAAGCGTTATCAATCGCTTTTGGAGTTTTGCCTAATTTATTTGCGATTTCGCGGTAACTGCAACCAATCATATGCAATCTCAAAACATTGTTTTCAAATTCAGAGAGTTCATTTTGAAGTTGTTGTGTTAACATCGATACGCTTTCCTGAGCAAGGAAAGAATCTTCGGCACTCAGTACAGAATTTTTGCTGTTGACAAATTCTTCTTCAAGAGGAACAACGCTGTTCTGCGGAACATCTTTCCTCCTGCTGACCTTACGCAGTGCCGTTTGTAGAGAATTATTGATGCAGGTGTAACAGTAGGTGCTGAAAGCCGCACCTTTACTGCAATCAAATGAATTTATAGCGGCCAGCAGACCAATCATACCCTCCTGAATAAGATCTTCTCTTTCAATAGGGGAATCGGAATACTTTGATGCTAAAACTTCAACCGCTGCCCTGTATCTTGTGATAATAAAGGTTAATGCCTCATTATCTCCTTCTTTGGAAAGTGAAAGAATTTCAGTTTCAGTTAAGTTGTTTAACATCTTCATAATTTCTTCACCTAAACTAAATATATACAAAAAAATATACTTTGTCAAGTTATATTTTTTTTTGATATTATTTTACATAATGCGATATTTGTAAAAATATTGTCGATATTTGTAGAATAAGAATTACACGTTAAATCTGAATTCAACAATGTCTCCGTCTTTCATAACATATTCCTTGCCTTCGCTTTTTACAAGACCTTTATCTTTGCAGGCTGCAAGGCTTCCGTTTTCTACTAAATCACTGAAAGCAACAACCTCTGCTCTGATAAAACCGCGTTCAAAATCAGTGTGAATTTTTCCTGCTGCCTGGGGAGCCTTTGTACCTTCCTTAATCGTCCATGCTCTTACTTCCTTTTTACCTGCAGTTAGAAAGGATATTAAGCCAAGCAGGTGATAGCTTTTTTTGATGAGTCTGTCAAGTCCGCTTTTGTCAAGCCCCATATCTGCAAGGAAAATTTCCTTTTCATCGTCGTCAAGTGTTGCAATTTCTGCTTCCATTTCAGCACATATGGGCAATGTTTCCGCACCCTCCTGAGCAGCTATTTCTTTAACAATATTAAAGTTTTTGTTTTCTTCAATTCCGTTTGCAAAATCATCCTCACTCATATTGCAGGCATAGATAACAGGCTTTATTGTAAGCAGTGAAACCTCTTTCAGATATTCTTCCTCTTCCTCGGAAATATCAACAGCTCTTGCTGTTTTACCGTTTTCCATTTCAGAATAGAGTCTTTCAAGAAATTCAACCTCCGGTGCAATCGTTTTATCACCCTTCATAGCTTTTTTTCTGCTGTCTATTCTTCTTGCAAGAATATCAAGGTCTGATAAAACAAGCTCAAGATTGATTGTTTCTATGTCGCGTGCAGGGTCAATAGAACCATCAACATGTGTTATGTCATTGTTTTCAAAGCATCTTACAACGTGGATGATGGAATCAACCTCTCTGATATGGCTTAAAAATTTATTGCCGAGTCCTTCACCCTTTGATGCGCCTTTAACAAGACCTGCTATATCAACAAATTCAATTGTAGCAGGGGTGAATTTATCAGGCTCATACATTTCAGCAAGCTTATCAAGCCTTTCATCAGGCACACATACCATACCCACATTCGGCTCAATTGTGCAGAAAGGGTAATTGGCACTTTGTGCACCAGCATTTGTAATTGCATTGAACAGCGTGCTTTTTCCGACATTCGGAAGTCCTACAATTCCAAGTTTCATATTGTTCTCCAATCTGCTGAAAAGCTTCAGCAAAAATAATTTTAAATCCAAGGCATTTTAACACGGTAAAAGAATTTTGTCAAAATATTCAATGCTTAATAATAGATATATCTAATGCATTCAATATACATAAGCATAGTCTATTATATACAGCACGAATTTACAAGACTTAAATATTAACCTTGACATCTATTAATAAAAATAATAAAATAGTTATTAAATTTATGTAGGTTTATGGGAGGATATTATGAAGTTAAACGGTTCACAAATTGTTCTGGAGGTTCTTAAGGAACAGGGTGTAGACACTGTTTTCGGATACCCGGGCGGAACAATTCTTAATATTTTCGATGAGCTTTATAAATATGGTGAAACATTTAATCATATTCTTACTGCTCACGAACAGGGAGCTTCTCATGCGGCAGACGGCTATAGCCGTGCAACGGGCAAGGTTGGTGTTTGCTTTGCAACATCCGGTCCCGGTTCAACCAATCTTGTAACAGGTATTGCAACTGCTTATATGGATTCAATACCGGTTGTTGCCATTACCTGTAATTATGCAACATCAGGTCTTGGCAGAGATTCTTTTCAGGAAATTGATATAACAGGCGTAACTATGCCTATTACAAAGCATAACTTTATGGTTAAGGATGTAAAAGAACTTGCACCTACACTGCGCCGTGCATTTGAAATTGCACAGAGCGGAAGAAAAGGTCCTGTTCTTGTTGATATTCCAAAGGATATAACTGCTGATATGTGTGATTATGAGCCTCAGCCTAAGGTTGCGCCTATACCTCATGTTAAGCCGAAGCAGAGCTGTTTTGAAAGAGCGGTTGAGCTTATTTCAAATGCGAAAAAGCCTATTATATATGTTGGCGGCGGTGCAATACTTTCTGATGTAGGTGAAGATTTAATCTCTTTTGCAGAAAAAATTGATGCACCTGTTGTTTCATCCCTTATGGGTCTTGGCGCTTTTCCTAACGGTCATCCGCTTCATCTCGGTTTAATCGGTATGCACGGTCATTATGAGTGCAATAAGGCAGCACATGATTGCGATGTTCTCATTGTTGCAGGTGCCCGTTTCTCAGATCGTGTTGCAGGAAACAGAGCAAAATTTGCTCCTGATGCAGAAATTTTACATATTGATGTTGATTCTGCCGAGATGGACAAGAATATAGTTTCAAACTATCATTTAAGAGGTGATCTCTCAGATGTTATTCCGATGCTGACAGATGCTGTTAATCAGCTTGATCACAGCGAATGGAAAGCCGAAGTTGATACTTTCAAGCGTCCGTTTAATCAGCTTCAGATAGGTGATTATGTTAATCCGCAGACTCTTATTGAAGCGGTAGACAAAAAAACACCTGATAACACAATCGTTGTTACAGATGTTGGTCAGCATCAGCTCTGGGCTGCTCAGTTCTATAAATACACACAGCCGCATACCTTCTTATCATCAGGCGGTTTGGGCACAATGGGTTATTCAATGGGCGCAGCAATCGGTGCCGCTCTTGGCTGCCCCGATAAGCGAGTTGTTCTGTTCGCAGGTGACGGCGGCTTCCATATGAATTTAAACGAACTCGCAACAATGGCTTCTTATAATGTTCCTGTTGTTATGTTCATTATGAACAATAAGGTGCTCGGTATGGTTCGCCAGTGGCAGAAGATTTTCTATAATAATCGTTTTTCGGATACAGATCCTAACCGTGCAACAGATTTTGTTAAGGTTGCAGAGGCGTTTGGTGTTAAAGGATTGCGTATAAATAATAATGATGAAATTGATAAGGTGCTTGATGAGGCATTCAGGGTTAACGGTCCGGTAGTTGTTGATTGCAGAATTTCGCCGGATTCAAACGTGCTTCCGATGATTCCTCCGGGCGGTTCGGTTGCAGATATTAAGGAGGAGATGTAATTATGGCAGAGGAAAAGCTTGTATTATCTGTTCTTGTTGATAATGTATCAGGTGTTTTACAGCGTGTTGCAAGTCTTTTTTCAAGACGTGGCTATAATATCAGCTCTTTGACGGTCAGCGAAACAGAAGATTCTTTGTTTTCAAGAATGACGATTGAAACATATACTGAGCCTGAAAACTTCAGGCAGATTAAAGCCCAGCTTTCAAAGCTTGAAATTGTTAAAAAGGTTGCAGTGCTTAATGCTGAAAACTCTGTTTCGTCAGAACTTCTTCTTATCAAAGTTCGTGCAAAGGGTATTGAAAAGAAAAACAATCTTCTTGAGGTAAACAGAAGATACGGTGCAAGAGTTGTTGATGTAACTCTTGAAAGCTTTACCTTTGAACTTACGGGAAGAGTGGAAAATGTTGATAATTTCATTAAGGAAGTTTCAGCATTCGGAATTATTGAAATGGCACGTACGGGTGCAACCGCTCTTGAAAGAGGAGCAGACTCATTTAAAGAGGATATTTAATTGTATAAAAAGAAATAAGGTGAATGTAAATGGGTATGACAATGACTCAGAAAATACTGGCTGCTCACGCAGGGCTTGATTCTGTAGAAGCAGGTCAGTTGATTGAGGCTAATCTGGATATGGTGCTCGGAAACGATGTAACCTCTCCTGTAGCCATTAACGAAATGAATAAGTTTGGTAAAACATCTGTTTTTGATAAAACAAGAATTTCACTTGTTATGGATCATTTTACTCCGAATAAGGATATTCAGTCTGCAGAAAACTGCAAACAGGTGCGTGAATTTGCCAAAAAGAATAATATTCTGCATTATTATGATGTTGGTAATATGGGAATTGAGCATGCTCTTCTTCCTGAAAAAGGAATTGTTACCTGCGGTGACTGTATTATCGGTGCAGACAGCCACACCTGTACATACGGAGCTCTTGGTGCTTTTTCAACAGGTGTAGGTTCAACGGATATGGCAGCAGGGATGATTTCGGGCAAGGCTTGGTTCAAGGTTCCGAATGCCATTAAGGTTGTTGTAACAGGAGATAAGGCTCCATACATAAGCGGTAAGGATGTTATTCTGCATATTATAGGCGAAATCGGTGTTGACGGTGCGCTTTATAAGAGTCTTGAGTTCACGGGTGACGGCATTAAAAATCTTTCTATGGATGACCGCCTTTGTATTTCCAATATGGCTATTGAATGTGGTGCAAAGAACGGAATTTTTCCTGTTGATGAGGTTACTCTTGAATATGTTAAAAACCGTTCGCTAAGAGAATATAAGGTTTATGAGGCTGATGAGGATGCTGAGTATGACAGCGAAATTGTTGTGGATTTAAGCACGCTTCGCCCAACAGTTGCATTTCCTCATCTTCCTGAGAATACAAAAACGATTGATGAGGTACCTGAAATTAAGATTGATCAGGTTGTTATCGGCTCCTGCACAAACGGCAGAATGGAGGATATGAGAACTGCTGCTGCAATTCTTAAAGGAAAAAAGGTTGCAGACGGGGTTCGTGTTATCGTTATTCCTGCAACACAGCAGATTTACCTTAATTGTATCAAAGAAGGTCTTGCAGAGATTTTTGTTGAAGCAGGTGCAATTGTTTCAACTCCAACCTGCGGTCCTTGCCTTGGCGGTCATATGGGTATCCTTGCTAAGGGTGAAAAGGCAGTTTCAACCTCAAACAGAAACTTCGTAGGCCGTATGGGTCATACAGAGTCGGAAATTTATCTTGCATCTCCTGCGGTAGCAGCAGCTTCTGCTGTTAAGGGCTACATAGCAGATCCTGCATCAATATAGGAGGGTAGTTATGAACGCAAAAGGAACAGTACATAAGTTCGGAAACAATATAGATACTGATGTAATCATTCCTGCTCGTTATCTTAATAAAAGTGATGATGCGTGGCTTGCATCTCATTGTATGGAGGATATTGATAAGGAATTTGTAAATAACGTTAAACAGGGTGATATTATGGTTGCCGAGGCGAATTTCGGCTGCGGTTCGTCACGCGAGCACGCACCTATTGCAATTAAGGCAAGCGGAATTTCCTGTGTTATTGCATCAACCTTTGCACGTATTTTTTACAGAAATGCAATAAATATCGGTCTTGCAATTCTTGAATGTGATGAAGCGGCAAAGGATATTAAAAACGGTGATGAAGTTGAGGTTGATTTTGACAGCGGCTTGATAACTAACTGCACGACTGGAAAAAGCTATCAGGCACAGCCGTTTCCTCCCTTTATTCAGGATATTATTTCAAAAGGCGGTCTTTTAAAATCAATCGGTTGATTGTTTTGACTTTGACTTATCGTGGTGATGATAATGGAATTGATAATTAATTCGGAATTGTTTAATAAGTGTGGATGCGGTTCATCGGAATACTGGTTCTCGTATAAGGATTATACAGTTAAAAATATCAGAGATCTTGATACAGATGCCAAGCCCGAAGATATGGGTCAGACTACTTATTTTGTTTCAATTGGTCTTATTCCTTTTCTTACAATCAGTAATGAGGAGATTATAAGAAGCTTTGTAAGGCAAAAGGGGAATAATAAGCTTGATGCCATTTTTGAAAAAATACGTGGCGAAGAGTTTATAGATACTTTTTGGAAGTACTTTAATGCTTATCCTGAGCTTAAGGATGGGCTTGAGGAATTTGCAAATACATATACACACAGCAAGATTGCCGAATGGTGCAATGAAAACAATATTAATTATAGATTTGAATAATTAGGTTGTATTAAAGTAAACGGGCGAACATAGTACATTTCAGTTCGCCTATTTGCTTTTTTTATAAGTGTTCATGCAAAATAATTTTAAAGGGGAAAAATTATGCTATTAACAAAATACGGCGAAACACTTAACAGAGAAAATCCGTTGAGTGAATATCCTCGCCCGCAATTCGTAAGAAACAGCTACATAAATTTAAACGGAAAGTGGAAATGTGAATTTTCAAAGAGTAAAAAGCTTCCGAATGAATTTAATACCGATATTATCGTTCCGTTTTCTCCGGAAACACCGTTGTCCGGTGTCAGCCGTGTTTTAAGCCCTGATGAATATCTGCATTATGAAAAGAAATTTGAATTGCCTGAGAATTTTAATAAGGGCAGAATTTTTATTCATTTCGGCGCAGTAGACCAGATAGCAACTGTATATCTTAACGGCACTGAAATAGGTACACATAAGGGCGGTTACACACCTTTTACATTTGAACTTACCGACTATATTAAGCAGGACGAAAATGTGCTCAATGTCACCGTTAAGGATTATTCAGACACGAAAGAGTATTCAAAGGGAAAGCAGAAATTCAAGCGCGGCGGAATATGGTACAGTCCTCAGAGCGGTATATGGCAGACAGTTTGGCTTGAAAGCACACCCGCACAATTCCTTGAAAGGGTAAAAATTACCCCTGATTATGATAATGAGCAGGTTAATTTTGAGTTTTTCGGCACAGATGATGTTATAACCAGAATTTATGACGGTGAAAATTTAATTGCCGAAACAAAGGAAACAACTGTTAAAATTCCCGATTTCAAATCCTGGTCACCGGAAAGTCCGTTTTTATATGATGTAAAATTTCAGGCTTGCGGAGAAACAATCAGCTCATATTTCGGTATGCGTAAATTCTCTGTTGGTGAGGACGAAAACGGTGTAAAAAGATTATTCCTTAACAATAAGCCTTATTTTCATAACGGACTTCTTGATCAGGGCTATTATCCGGACGGCTTTTTAACACCTCCTTCAAATGAAGCAATGGAATTTGATGTTAAAAAGGTGAAAGAGCTTGGCTTCAATATGCTCAGAAAGCATATTAAGGTAGAGCCGCTGTTCTGGTATCATTATTGTGATGTAAACGGTATACTTGTATGGCAGGATATGGTGAACGGCGGCGGTCAGTACGGTCTTGAAATATCTGTTTTACCTTTCATCGGAGTAAATCTGGACGATACAAATTATAAAACCTTTAAAAGAACCGATAAGGAAGCAAGAGAGCTTTATTATCAGGAGCTTAAGGAAACCGTTGATTATCTCTATAACTGCCCATGTATTGCACTTTGGGTTCCGTTTAATGAGGGCTGGGGTCAGTTTGATTCCAAAATTGCTTATGAGATGCTCAAGAAAATGGATCCGTCAAGAACTGTTGATTCAACCTCAGGCTGGCACGACAGAGGGTATTCCGATGTAATCTCAAAGCATATCTACTTTACACCTATTAAGGTAAAGGCAGGAAACAGACCGTATGTGCTTTCTGAATTCGGAGGCTATTCTCAGAAAATTGAGGGTCATACATTTAATAATAAAATGTTCGGCTATAAAATTTATAAATCAAAGGAAACCTTAACAAAGGCTTATAAGCGTACTTTTGAAAAAACAATTATTCCGCAGATTAAGGATGGACTTGCAGCAACGGTATATACACAGGTTACTGATGTTGAGGATGAGCTTAACGGAATTTTAACTTATGACAGAAAAGTGGTTAAAATAGATGAAGCCACTATTAAAGATATAAACAGAAGGGTGAAATTATAATGAATCAGCTTGAAATTAAAGACGGCATTAAGGCTGTAATTAAAACAAACAGGGGAGATATGAGCTTTGTTCTTTTTCCTGATGTTGCTCCGAAGGCAGTAGAAAACTTTACTACCCATGCTAAAGAGGGCTATTATAACGGACTTATATTCCACAGAGTTATAAAGGATTTTATGATTCAGGGCGGTGATCCCACAGGCACAGGCTGCGGCGGTGAGTCAATTTACGGCAAAAGCTTTGAGGATGAATTTTCCGTTGATGCACGTAATTATTACGGAGCACTCTCAATGGCTAATTCAGGTCCGAACACAAACGGCAGTCAGTTTTTCATTGTGCAGGCAAAAACCGTTCCTGAAAGCCTTTTAGGCCAGATGGAACAGCTCAAGGATAATGGCTATCCGCAGGAGGTTATTGATAATTATAAAAAGGTCGGCGGCACACCGTGGCTTGATTTCCACCACACGGTTTTCGGTCAGCTTATAAGCGGTGAAGAAACACTTGAGGATATTGCCGCAGTAAAATGCGGTATGGGTGATAAGCCTGTTTATGATGTTGTTATAGAAAGCATTGAAATCAGTAAATAAATCAAAAAAGACTTGAACATCAGTTCAGGTCTTTTTTTAGTCATTACCTATCCTTGGAAAGAGTTCTCTGCAACACAAAACAGAGAGAATTATTTTTGTATTTTTATTCTGTTATGTTTTGACATTTTATTTATTTTAACCGTTGTATAATCAAATCGGCGGTGATGATATGTGAATGTTATTTATATTGATGTTCTGTTTGTGGTTAATTTTTTCATAACCTTTTTTCTTCTGCTTGTTACCGCAAAATTTTCCAAAAGAAGCGATAAGCTGTGGCGAACAGTGTTAGCGTCTTTTATCGGCGGAATATATTCGCTTGTTATTCTGTGGGATAATTTGAATTTTGCTTTATCCATCTTCGGAAAGCTGGCCGCTGCCTGTATTATGATTTTGATTGCCTATAAATTCACGGGAATAAAAGCGTACATAAAAGAGGTTGTAATTTTTTTCTTTGTAAATCTGCTTTTTGTCGGCATAATGGTTGGGCTTTGGCTTATTTTCAAGCCAAAGGGTGTTGTAATAAACAATTCAACGGTTTATTTTAATATTTCGGCAAGGGTACTTTTAATTTCAGCATTTATTGCGTATGTAATATCTGCTGTTATTATCAGAATTTACAACAATAAAACGGCAAGGAAGGAACTGTACAGTGTTACAGTGTTTAAAAACGAACATAAAATCCGCTTTTTTGCCTTTGCGGACAGCGGTAATAATTTGAAAGAGCCTTTTTCGGATTTTCCTGTTATTGTTGCAGAGAAAAAGCTGTTTGACAATATCGAATGCCGTAGGCTCATACCGTTTTCAACAATCGGAGGAGAGGGGGTGCTTGCCGCGTTCAAGCCTGATAAGGTTGAAATCAGTTCATCCTTGGGAAATGCAGAAATTAATGATGTGTATATAGCGCTCAGCGATAATGTGAAAAAAGGGGAGTATCAGGGAATTTTAAATCCTAAATTACTTAATATATGAGGGTGCATTATGTTTGATAAGATTAAACAATTTATACTAAGATTTTTCAAAAAAGAATGTTTTTACATAAACGGTCCCGAAACACTTCCTCCTCCGCTTACAAAGGAAGAGGAGGAAACCGTTATGAATGAGCTCAAAGCAGGAAATGAGGAACACAGAGATCTTCTGATAACACACAATCTTCGCCTTGTGGTTTATATAGCCAAGAAATTTGACGGCTGTGCTACTTCAACGGAGGATTTGGTGTCTATAGGCACAATAGGGCTTATGAAGGCGGTTAAAACCTTTAATCCGGATAAGAATATAAAATTTGCTACATATGCTTCAAGGTGCATTGAAAATGAAATTTTAATGCATTTGAGAAAGGTGAATAATGCCAAGCACGAAATGAGCTTTGATGAGCCGCTCAGCATTGACTGGGACGGCAATGAGCTTACTCTGCGTGATGTTCTCGGCAGCGAGCCTGATGAAATATCTGTTGATATTGAATACAGTGATGAGAAAAAACTTCTCTTAAAAATAGTGAATTCCCTTTCGGATAAAGAAAGGGAACTGATGAAAATGCGTTTTGGAATTATGGGCGAAACAGAGCACACCCAAAAGCAGCTTGCAGATTTAATGGGGATTTCACAAAGCTATATATCAAGGCTTGAAAAAAGGATCATAGAAAAAATAAGAAATGAAATGATGCGCGAATACGTTTGATTATGTAGGCAGGTAATCCTGCCGGTTGACTTTTTGTTATTCCCTAACAATTGAGTTGCTTCTGAATAAAAGGCTGATGCACCAGATTGCGGCAAGACCGATAATGCTGTAAATAATTCTTGCAAAAATGGCATCCTGACCTCCGCAGATCCATGCAACAAGGTCAAATTGGAAAAGTCCGATTAAACCCCAGTTCAAGCCTCCGATGATGTTAAGGATTAACGCAATTCTGTTAATAACAGTCACAATATCATCTCCAAATAAAAAAGTCGTTAGTATGTTTCCCACACTAACGGCTTTTTATTCATTTTATATATTTGTAACAAGAATTTCAGCATTTCCGCTGATTTTATATTCTCCGAAATTGGCGGGAATAAAGAAACTGTCGCCTTTTTTGAATGCTGCCCCGTTTATTTCACCGGCGCCGTCTAAAACAAGCACATGGTTAAAGCTTTTTTCATTTGTGCTGAATTTCATTTCTGAATTTATGTCATAATGATAAACGGTGAATAAATCGCATTCGGTAAGAAGCTGTTTAACGCCGCCGCTTACATTTTCAGGCTCGCCGAAAGGCTTAATATCATATTTTGCAGGCTCGGTTTTAGAAACGTCAACTGCCTTTTGTATATGCAGTTCTCTCGGTTTTCCGTCTTTTCCGACTCTGCCGTAATCGTAAACACGGTAAGTTGAATTGCTGTTCTGCTGAATTTCAGCAATTAAGGCACCTTTTCCTATAGCGTGAACAGTGCCTGCTTCAATGAAGAACAAATCGCCCTTTTTTACATTAACCACATTCAGCACATCCATAAGTGTGTTGTTTTCAATTGCTGTTTTAAATTCTTCGGATGAAATTTTATCTTTAAAACCGTAAATTAATTTTGCATCATCTGTTGCATCAAGAACATACCATATTTCGGTTTTGCCGAATTCATGCTCAACTCTTTCGGCATATTCGTTATCAGGGTGAACCTGAATTGAAAGGTTATCCTTGGCATCAATCAGTTTTATTAAAACAGGGAAGTAGGGGA
>CAJTMQ010000006.1:16005-22965 GCA_910577215.1 uncultured Eubacterium sp.
CTTTTCCGCTTTTTTCAATGATTTCCTCAAGTGAAAGTCCGTCATATTCGCCGCCGATTACCGTGCTCTTTCCGTCCTTGTGGCAGGAAAGCATCCAACCCTCAGCTATCGGCTCAATATCACATTCATAACCAAAATCGTCACGAAGTCTTGTTCCGCCCCAGATATAGTCTTTAAATACAGGTTTTAATTTTAAAATATCCATAGTATTATTTCCTTCAGAGTAAAGTTTTACAATACTATATCAAAATTTTGCTTCACATTCAAGCCGCTTTAGTGTAAAATATCATTATAATTTTTTGAGGTATAAATAATATGTCGGTAGTAAGTGTGCAGAATTTAACATTATCTTTTGGTGAAAACACTCTTTTTAAGGGTGTTTCCTTTGATATTTATGAAAAGGATAAGGTTGGTTTTGTTGGTGCAAACGGTGCAGGCAAAACATCTCTTTTCAAGGTGCTGAAAGGTGAATATCTGCCTGACAGCGGCGGCTGCTTTATAGGCAAAAATGTTAAAATAGGATATATGGAGCAGCATACCTGCTCGAATAATAAAACCGTTTATGATGAGCTTATTTCGGTTTTTAATGATTTGATTAAAATGGAAAAGCAGCTTGAGGATATCGCAGCAGAGCTTACTCAAAATGCAACGGATGAGCTTATTGCAAAGCAGGATTTTTTTACGAATGAATTTCAGGCAAACGGCGGCTTAACGTATAAGAGTTTAACACGTTCAAGTCTTATAGGTCTTGGTTTTGACGAAAAGGATTTTGATATGCCCACATCAAAGCTTTCCGGCGGGCAGAAATCAAAGCTTATTCTTGCTAAGCTTCTGCTTTCAAAGGCTGATTTGCTTTTGCTTGATGAGCCTACCAATCATCTTGATATAAGTGCGGTTGAATGGCTTGAGAGCTTTCTGTCTTCTTTTTCGGGTGCCTTTATTGTTATCTCTCATGACAGATATTTTCTTGATAAGGTTACAGATAAAACGATTGAGATAGAAAATAATAAGCTGCGTTCCTATAAAGGTAATTACTCCGAATTTCTTGTGAAAAAAGAAGCGGAACAAAAGGCCATTGAAGAAAAATACGAGCTTGATTTAAAGGAAATAGAACGCCTTGAGGGTATTATTGCGCAGCAAAGGCAGTGGAACAGAGAGAAAAATATAAAAACCGCTGAAAGCAAGGAGAAGGTTATTGAAAGAATCAAGGCACAGATGGTTGTTCCTGATGCAAAGGTGCAGAAAATCAGATTTGATTTCACACCTAAATGTGTTTCGGGTGATGATGTGCTTGATGTTTTTGAGCTTTCCAAATCCTTTGGTGATAAAAAGATTTTTGAAAATGTTTCTTTTCAGATAAAAAAGGGGCAGCGTGTATTTCTTTTAGGTGATAACGGCTGCGGAAAAACAACATTGCTTAAAATTTTAATGCAGGATTATTTTCCGGAAAGTGGCAAATTCAAATTCGGTGCCAATCTTTTCACGGGATATTTTGATCAGGTTCAGGCTAAACTTGATTTAAGCAAAACCGCAATTGATGAGGTATGGTCGGCATTTCCTCACCTTACCGAAACGAGAGTAAGAAATGCACTTGCTGCATTTTTGTTTAAGGGTGATGAGGTTTATAAGGTGCTTGAAAAATGCTCGGGCGGTGAACGTGCAAGAATAGCACTTTTAAAGCTTATGCTCGGTCAGTTTAACTTTCTTCTGCTCGATGAGCCTACAAATCACCTTGATGCCTTTTCGAGAGAAGAACTTGAAAATACACTTCTTAACTACAGCGGCACTATGCTTATTGTTTCACATGACAGATACTTTATCAATAAGCTGGCAACCTCAATAATTGAGCTGACTCCGAACGGTGTTAATACGTATCTCGGCAACTATGATGATTATGCTGAAAAACGTTTTGTTGCAGAGGAAAAAACAAAAAAGGAAAAGCCTGTTAAGGTTAATGATTATAAACTGAAAAAGGAAAGAGCAAGTGCGCTCAGAAAGCTGAATACACGACTTTCAAGACTTGAAGAAGAAATTGAACAGGCAGAAGAAAAAACTGTAATGCTTGAAGAATCATTAAGTGCAAATCCGCCTTATGAAGAGCTTTTGGAAATAACAAAGCAGCTTGAAGAAATAACTGCAAAAAGGGATGCCCTTTATGAGGAGTGGGAACAGGTTTCCGAAGAATTGACAAGCCTTTCCGATTAATTTATAATTGTGTAAATAATAATTTCAGAGGTTTTAATGAAAAAAATTGTAATTATCGGTGCAGGTGCATCAGGCTTGATGGCCGCTGCCGAAAGTGCAAAAAAAGGTAATGATGTTACCGTAATAGAAAAAATGCAGCGCCCTGCAAGAAAGGTTCTTATTTCGGGAAAAGGCAGATGTAATGTAACAAATGCCTGCTTTGATATGGAGGAACTTATTTCAAATGTACCCACCAATCCAAGGTTTCTTTATTCGGCATTTTCAAATTTTATGCCGTATGACACCATTGCCTTTCTTGAAGAAATGGGCGTTGAAACAAAGATTGAAAGGGGAAACAGAGTTTTTCCCGTTTCTGATAAAGCGGTTGATATTGTTGATGCACTTGTTAGGAATGCGAAAAACTGCGGAGTCAAAATTATAACAGGTACAGCAAAAGCATTTGAATTTGAAAATAATCTTGTAAAAGCAGTTGTTCTTGAGGATAAAAGCCGAATAGAGTGCGATGCTGCGGCAGTCTGCACAGGCGGCAAAAGCTATCCGGCAACAGGCTCAACAGGTGACGGATACACACTTGCAAGGTCTGCCGGTCATACGATTATCCGCATCAGACCAAGCCTTGTTCCGCTTGTATGCAGTAATAATTTTATTCCCAAGCTTCAGGGATTAAGCCTTAAAAATATTTCTGTGAAATTGCAGAAAGATAATAAAACTATATATACAGACTTTGGCGAAATGCTTTTTACACATTTCGGAATAAGCGGTCCCGTGGTGCTTTCCGCATCAAGTCATATCAGAGATATTAAGGACGGTAAATATAAAATAATTCTGGATTTAAAGCCCGCTTTGGATGAAAGTATGCTTGATAAAAGAATTCAGCGTGATTTTCTTGAGTATAATAATAAAGATTTTATTAATTCTCTTTCTGCATTACTGCCTAAAAAGCTGATTCCTGTTATTGTATCCTTAAGCGGTATTGAACCGTCAAGAAAGGTAAATGAAATCAACAGGCAGGAAAGAAAAAATCTTGGCAGGCTGATTAAAAATCTTGAATTATACATATCTGATTTATATGATATTGAAGCTGCAATTGTAACAGGCGGCGGTATTGATGTTAAGGAAATAAATCCGAAAACAATGCAGTCAAGGCTTGTTGAAAATCTGTATTTTGCCGGCGAGGTAATAGATGTTGATGCCTATACAGGTGGCTTTAATCTTCAGATAGCCTTTTCAACAGGTGTTTTATGCGGTCAGAATATGTAATATATATATGAGGAGATATACTAAATGATAAATGTTGCCATAGACGGTCCTGCAGGAGCGGGAAAAAGCACAATTGCTAAGGCTGCGTCAAAAAAACTCGGCTTTATTTATGTTGATACAGGTGCTTTGTACAGAGCAATTGCGTTAAATGCAGTAAGAAATAATGTTTTGAATGATGACAGCGGGCTTGTTAAAATGCTTGAAAGCACATCCGTTAAGCTTCAGTTTGATGCAAGCGGCAGCCAGTGTGTGATTTTAAACGGTGAAGACGTTTCCTCACTTATTCGCACACCTGAAATTTCAATGGGTGCTTCAAAGGTTTCAAGTGTTCCTGCAGTGCGTGAGTTTTTGCTCGGCTTGCAAAGAGATATTGCCAAAAGCAATAATGTGATTATGGACGGCAGAGATATAGGAACCGTTGTTCTGCCGAATGCAGATGTAAAGATTTTTCTTACCGCTTCACCTGAATGCAGAGCGGAAAGAAGATATAAGGAGCTTATTGAAAAGGGTGAAAGTGTTACCTTTGAAGCTGTACTGGCCGATGTTAACCAAAGAGATTATCAGGACAGCCACCGTGAAATTGCGCCTATGAAGCCTTGCGAGGATTCCGTAATGGCAGATACCACGGGAAAAACGCTTGAAGAGAGCACCGAAATGATTATAAAAATTATAAAAGGGGAATAGTTATGAAGGATTTTGATTACTCCGTTGTTAAGCATTATAGATTTTATGGGTTTGTTAAAAATGTTTTCGGACCCATATTCAAGGTGATGTATAAACTGAAATTCAAGGGGCTTGAAAATGTCCCCGATAACAATGATGAAAGATACATAGTTGCTGTAAATCATACAAGTGCATTTGACCCTGTTTTTGTTTCAATTCCAAAAAATGTTCCGCCGCTTCACTTTATGGCAAAGGTGGAGCTTTTCAAAAATCCGATTGTCGGTTGGGTTATCAAGCATTTATACGGCTTTCCCGTAAAACGCGGCAAGGGTGATACCTCAGCGCTTGAATACGGTGAAAAGATTATTAAAGAGGGGCACGTTATGGCTATCTGCCCTGAGGGAAAAAGAGTTAAGGATAAAAACGGTGTTCCGCAAAGAGCAAAATCAGGTGTTGCAATAATTGCAAAGGCTACTAATGCTTCTGTTTTGCCTGTTGCCATCTGCTGTGACGGACCTATCAAGGCGGGCAAACAGGTTACGGTATCTTACGGAAAAATGCTTTCTCTTTCAGATTTGGGTCTTGATAAAGAAGATGTTGCAACAAGTGATATTAAAAAAGCAGCCAATATGGTAATGGATAATATTTTTGCACTTTGGGAGGCAGAGAGAAATGCAGATTAGGCTGGCAAAAACAGCGGGCTTCTGCTTTGGTGTTGACCGTGCGGTTAATCTTGTGTATGACCTAGTTGATAAGGGCGAAAGAGTGTGTACACTCGGTCCGATTATTCATAATCAGCAGGTTGTTGATGATTTAAGCAGCAAGGGTGTTAAAACAATCGAAAAGCCGTCTGACTGTGATGCCGAGTACAAAATTGTTGTAAGAACTCACGGTGTTGAAAAATCTGTTATTGAAGAAATTGAAAACAGCGGCACGCCTTATGTTAACGCAACCTGCCCGTTTGTTCTTAAAATCCACAGAATTGTAAGTGAACAGAATCCTGACACGGTAACACTTATTGCAGGTGACGAAAACCACCCCGAGGTTATGGGCTTCCGTTCATTCTGTAAGGGCAGAAGCTATGTGTTCAGAAATGAAAATGAGCTTGAAAATATTATTTCATCAAACGAAATCGGTAATAATGACAGTGTGATTTGTGTTTCACAAACCACATTCAGCCTTGAAGAATGGAAAAAATGTAAAAAAAAATTAAAAAAAGTATATACAAATTGTGAAATATTTGATACAATATGCAGTGCAACATCCGATAGACAGGAGGAAGCACACTCTTTATCCAAAGAATGTGATGCCATGATTGTGATCGGAGGTCGCCATTCATCCAATACATGCAAGCTAAGAGATGTGTGTTCTGAAAATACGCCAACTTTCCTAATCGAAACAGCAAGCGAGCTTTCGGGCATAGATTTTTCACCTTACAAAGTAGTTGGAGTAACTGCCGGGGCCTCGACACCCTCGGTTATTATCAAGGAGGTACTCAAAACCATGTCCGAAGAAATTAAAGAAAAGGAAGTTGAAACAACTGAAGAAGTTGTGGAGACAGCAGAAATCGCTGATAATGCCGAAAAGGCTGCTGTCGATGCATCTGCTGATGGTGAGGCAACCTTCGCAGAAATGCTCGAAGAATCATTCAGTGACGACGACACAAGCAAAGTAGTAAAGGGAATTGTTGTAAACATTACTCCTACAGAAGTTTTTGTTGATGTTCCCGGAAGAAAGCAAACAGGTGTAATTGCATCTGATGACCTTTCAGCAGAGCCGTTTGATAAATGCGAAGATGTTGTATCAATCGGTGATGAACTTGACCTTATCATTATGAAAACAGATGATCAGGACGGCGTACTCAAGCTTTCAAAGAAATTAACAGATGCATTCAAAGGCTGGGATGAAATTGTTGCAGCTAAAGAAGCAGATGAAATTCTTGAAGGTATAGTAACAGCTGTTATCCGCGGCGGTGTTCTTGTAACTGTAAAGGGCACTCGCGTATTTGTTCCTGCATCACTTACAGGCGTTCCTCGCAATCAGGAGCTTGATGTTCTTAAGGGTGCAACTGTTCGTTTCAAGGTTATTGATCTCAATAATTCAAGAAGAAGAGCAGTGGGTTCAATTAAGGTTGTTGCACTTGAAGAAAAGAAAGCAGCAGAGGAAGAAGCTTGGGCTAAGCTTGAAGAGGGAATGGTATTAACAGGAACTGTTAAATCACTCACAAGCTACGGCGCATTTGTAGATATCGGCGGCATAGACGGAATGATTCACATCAGTGAGCTTTCATGGACTCGCATTAAGCATCCGTCAGAGGTTGTTAAGGTTGGTGATCAGGTAGAGGTTACCATCAAAGCTCTTGACGATGAAAATAAAAAGATTTCTCTTGGCTTCAAGAAGATTGAAGATAATCCGTGGGAAATCCTTAAAAGAGATTATCCTGTCGGAACAGACATTGATGCAACAGTTGTTGGTCTTGCAGCATTTGGTGCATTTGCAAATGTAATTCCGGGAATTGACGGTCTTATCCACATCAGCCAGATCAGCTGGGATAGAATTAAAACTCCTGCAGATGTTCTCAAGGTTGGTGATGAAATCAAAGCAAGAATCACAGAGATTGACTTTGATAAGAAGAGAGTAAGCCTTTCAATGAAAGAGCTTCTCGAAAAGCCTGAAGAGAAGATTGCGGCTCTTGCTTCTGATGACGAAGCTGAAGAAGCAGCAGACGAAGAATAATCTTTAATAAAAAGTAACGCTATGGCATTTGCCATAGCGTTTTTTGTATAAATTATAATTATTTTATGAAAAAATTGAATTTATAAGATTGTTATA
>CAJTMQ010000006.1:23003-23371 GCA_910577215.1 uncultured Eubacterium sp.
AGCTTCTTCTATAGAAGGCACGTTCAGCTTAAGCACCATAAAATCTTTGCTGCCGTCTGCTACGTGCATTGTAATGTTGAAATTTTCGCCGTCCTTCTCGATTTCAACCTTGTTTTCCTTGCTGTACATTTCCTTGGCGGCAAGCTTTGCTGTCATTTCAAGGCTTTTTTCTCTTATGGATAAAGGCAAATCCTTTTCAACCATTTCCAATAGTTTTTCGCACTGTACGGACGGAGTAAGAAAGCCGTTTTCATCTTCTGTTATAATGTTATCCCGCAGCACTCTTGCAAGGGCATCCATAACCTCAAAGTAATTTGCAATTCCGCCCTCAACCATTGCGTCACAAATATTTTTTTGTGTTAATTTTG
>CAJTMQ010000006.1:23404-35894 GCA_910577215.1 uncultured Eubacterium sp.
TAATTGTGTTAATATCACCCTTTGAACGCAGTCCGCCGGGTTCAATTCCCGATGTCAAAGCATCAAAATTCAAATTTCTGTTTAAATTTTCACTCATAATGTCATCTCCAATGCAAAAACTATATTAACATAATCTTTATGCTCTTGCAAAGGTTTTTAGAATATAATATAATAATATCTATGGGAATGGAAAACAAATCCATTAAGTTTAAAGAAAAAAGGAGTTTTTAAAATGAAAGAAGTTACTAAAGAAACAATAATCGGTGATGTACTTGATATGTGTGCTGAAACAGCACCACTTTTCCTTGAAATGGGAATGCACTGTCTTGGCTGCCCTGCTTCAAGAGGCGAGTCCATTGAAGCAGCATGCTGTGTTCACGGTACAGATGCAGACGAGCTTGTTGCTAAAATCAACGAATTTATCAAGAATAAATAATGATTAAGCTGACAGAAAGATTATCAGCCGTGGCACGCCTTGTAAGAGCAGACAGTGTTCTTGCAGATGTTGGCTGTGACCATGGCTTTCTTCCTGCTTATCTGCTTTTAAACGGCAAAATAAAAGGTGCTGTTGCAAGTGATATTCACGAAGGTCCGCTTAATTCCTGCAAATCACTTGTTGAAGAATATGCGCTGCAGGATAAAATTAAATGTGTTTTGTCAGACGGACTGCAAAGCGTAAATGCCGATGACTGCACAGATGTTGCAGTATGCGGCATGGGCGGCGAGCTTATTGCGGATATTATTTCTGCATGCCCATGGGCAAAAAGCAAGGATAAGCATTATGTTTTTAATCCTATGACACACCCTGAAGTTCTGCGTAAATATCTTTGCAATAACGGCTTTGAAATAGGCAGGGATATTATTGTTAAAGAGGGCAGGCATTATTACAGCGTTTTTGATGCGGTGTATACAGGTATGATTAAAGATTGCCCTGAAAGCTATTACTATCTGGGAAATATAGATGATTTTGAGCACAAGGCTTATTTTAAGCATCTTCTTAATTATCTCGAAAATAAAATGAAAGGCGGAGCTGATTATTCAGAGATTATCTCTGCCGTTAAGGAAAAAATATGACTACAGTTAAAAACATATACGATTACATAAATTCGATTGCTCCGTTTGATACACAGGAGGAATGGGATAATGCAGGCTTCCTTATAGGAGATTTCCGCAAGGAGGTTAAAAAAGCAGTGCTTTGCCTTGATGTTACGAAGGAAGTTGCAAGGCTTGCGGCGGATGTGAATGCAGATCTTATTCTTTCGCATCATCCAATTATTTTCAACGGAATAAAAAATGTAGAAAAAGGCAGTGCCGTTTATACCTGCATTGAAAATGACATTGCGGTTATTTCAGCTCATACCAATTTTGATATTGCAGACTGCGGTATAAATTTTAATCTTGCGGAACGTTTGAAATTGAATGATGTCAGGCAGATTGAGGGCACATTTATAATAGTAGGCGAGCTTGACAATGAAATGAGCATTGATGATTTTGCACAGTATGTGAGTGATACGCTTAATGTAAGCGGAATCAGATATACAGATACGGAAAAGCCTGTTAAAACAGTTGCGCTCGGAGGCGGTGCCTGCGAGGAATATACTGAAATTGCCATGCAGAATGCAGACTGCTTTGTTACGGGTGATATGAAATATCATCGTATGCTTGAGTGTGCCGAAGAGGGCTATGCGGTTATCAGTGCAGGTCATTATGAAACGGAGCATGACTCTTTCCTGATGTTTATGGATAATCTTAAGCGTATTTTTATTGATGTTGAATTTATAGATTCAAATCAGAAGAATCCTGTTTTGGCGGTGTAATATGGCATTAGACGGAATTTATCTGCATCATCTGAAAAGTGAGATAAGCAGTTTTGCAGTTGGGTCAAGAATCGAAAAAATTCATCAGCCGTCAAGAGAGGAACTGGTGCTTTCTCTGCGTTCACGAGAGGGTGCAAAAAAGCTTCTTCTTTCCTGCAGAGCTGACAGTGCAAGAATTCATTTCACTGAATACGCACCTGAAAATCCTGCGAAGCCTCCTATGCTTTGTATGCTGCTTCGCAAGCATTTAACAGGCGCAAAGATTATGGCTGTAAGTCAGGATGGACTCGAAAGAATTATCAGAATTGATATAGATGCCTTCAATGAGCTTGGTGATCTTGTTAAGTTTTCGCTTGCAGTTGAAATAATGGGCAGATACAGTAACATTATTTTGCTTAATGAACAGGGGAAAATTATTGATGCCTTAAAGCGGGTTGATGAAAGCAAATCTCATATCAGATGCATTCTGCCGGGTGAGGATTATGTTTTGCCGCCGGGGCAGAATAAGCTGAATATATTAGCGGATGACATAAATTGCATAAAAGACAGACTTTCAGAAAGCAGAAAATCACCTGCAAATGCATTTCAGGATACTGTGCTTGGTGTTTCTCCAATCATATGCCGTGAATATGAAAATGGTATTGCTGTTGAAAAAATAAAGGAATATGCAGAAAATCCCAAGCCTGTTATGGTTATTCATAACACGCCTATGGATTTTGCATTTATGCCCATAACACAATATGGATCACTTGTTGAAACAAAAGAGTTTGAGACCTTTTCTCAGCTTCTTGATTTTTTCTATTATGAAAAGGTCAGAGCGGACAGAATACGCCAGCGTTCAGGTGAGCTTTTTAAAACTCTGCAGAATTTGCAGGAGCGTGCGGTAAGAAAAGCGGTCAACCGTGAAAAAGAACTTGAGGACTGTAAGGATAAGGATAAATACAGAGTATTCGGAGATTTGCTGTCAACAAATCAGTATGCACTTAAAAAGGGCGCTCCGTATTATGATGTTGAGAATTATTATGATAACGGCAATATTATCCGTATTTCTGCGGATGTAACACTATCACCGTCACAGAATGCACAGAAATATTATAAGGAATACAGAAAAAAACAGATTGCGGAAACAAAGCTTACTGACTTTATAAAAGAAGCCAAAGAGGAAGCGGAGTATCTTGAAACTGTTATAGATGCACTTTCAAGAGCGGGAACAGACTCTGAAATCACTGCAATCAGGGATGAACTTGCCGAAACCGGTTACCTGAAACGCCGAAATATAAAAGGACAGAAAAATATTAAAACTGTTAAGCCTATGGAATATGAAAGCGAAGATGGTTTTAAAATCTTTGTCGGCAGAAACAATGTTATGAATGATAAGCTGACACTCAAAACATCTAAAAATTATGATTTATGGTTTCATACAAAGGATGTTGCAGGCTCGCACGTTGTTGTTGCAAATGACGGAAGAGATTTTACCGATAAGGTGATAAGAGAGGCCGCAATGCTTGCCGCATACAACAGTAAGGCAAAAAATTCATCCAATGTTCCTGTTGATTATACCATTATCAAAAATGTTAAAAAGCCTGCCGGGGCCAAGCCGGGTATGGTTATTTATGTTGATTATAAAACAGAGTTTGTAACTCCCAATATGCAGGAGCTTGAAAGGATAAAAAGAATTGTATAATGTTGCAGTGATTCTTGGGGCGGGAAACGGCACAAGAATGGGAATTGATAAAAGTAAAATGCTTCTTGAAATAGGCGGAAAAACTGTTATAGAACGCAGTGTTGCCGCATTTTCGGATATGCCTGAAATTGATGAAATTATAGTTGTATGCCGTGAGTGTGATGTTGATCTGTTTTCACAGCTTATCACGGATGAAGATGTATCCTTTGTTATAGGCGGTGAAACTCGTCAACAAAGTGTTATGAATGCAGTTGAAACGATTGATGAATGTGATTATATCATTATTCATGATGGTGCACGTCCGCTGGTAACACAGAAAGCGATTATCAACACACTTGATAAGGCACAGGAATGCAGAGCGGCTGCAACAGGTGTAACGGTTAAAGATACAATCAAGGTTGTTGATGATAATCTGGCAATTGTTGATACTCCTGACCGAAGCAGGCTGATTTCTATTCAGACTCCGCAGATATTCGATTTCGGGCTGTATAAGGAAGCGCTGAAAAAAGCACAGGCGGATAGTAAGGATTATACTGATGACTGCCAGCTTGTTGAAAATCTCGGTACAAAGGTTTACGCTGTTCAGGGTGATTATGATAATATTAAAATTACAACGAAAAGTGATATTCCGCTTGCCGAGAATATCCTTAAAATGAGAGGTGAACTGTAATGAGAATCGGTCATGGATATGATGTTCACAGATTTGCAGAAAACAGAAAATGTATAATCGGTGGTGTTGATATTCCGTATGAAATGGGGCTTCTCGGTCATTCCGACGCGGATGTTCTGCTTCACGCAATTTCAGATGCACTTCTCGGTGCAGCGGCAATGGGGGACATAGGTCACCTTTTCCCTGATACAGACGATAGCTTTAAGGGTGCAAACAGTCTTGAGCTTCTTTCAAAGGTTGTTGATGCAGTCACAGCTAAGGGCTACAGTATCGGCAATATTGATTCAACTGTTATTGCGCAGGCTCCGAAACTTGCACCATACATTGATGAAATGCGTGCGAATATTGCAAAGGCATGTAAATGCGATGTTGACTGTGTTTCCGTTAAAGCAACAACAGAGGAAAAGCTTGGATTTACGGGTGCTAAAGAGGGAATAGCTGCACATGCGGTTTGTTTAATTGAATAAAAATTGATACCTGCACATAGTAATTCTGTGCAGGTGTTTTCCTTTTGCCGGATTAAAAATAGCTGTGTTGCAGAATATAATAGCTTTTTATTAACATATTTTTTTAAAAAATTGTTAACACTATTGACAAATGGAAAAATCTTGCTAAAATAGTAATTAGCACTCGTAGCCAAAGAGTGCTAACAAAGGAAATTTTT
Organism: uncultured Eubacterium sp.; assembly: GCA_910577215.1. Taxonomy (GTDB): domain Bacteria; phylum Bacillota; class Clostridia; order Oscillospirales; family Acutalibacteraceae; genus Eubacterium_R. The sequence goes on from CAJTMQ010000006.1 coordinate 28,240, forward strand.
ATATTAAATAGAGGTGAATTCTTATGACTATCAAACCACTTGCAGACAAAGTTTTGCTTGCTCAGGTTGAAGCAGAAGAAACAACAGCATCAGGTCTTTTTATTGCGGCATCCGCTCAGGAAAAGCCTGAATTTATGACAGTTGCGGCAGTAGGTCCGGGAACTGACGAAAATCCAATGACCGTTAAGGTTGGCGATAAGGTAATTATCACCAAATACAGCGGCACAGATGTTAAGGTAGACGGTGATGAATATACCATCGCTTCCGTTAAAGACATTCTTGCAGTAATTGAATAAGGAGGATTTGCAGTATTATGGCAAAGGATATTATTTTCGGTGAAGAAGCACGCAAGGCTCTTCAGAGCGGTATTGATAAACTTGCAGATACCGTTAAAATTACACTTGGTCCTAAGGGCAGAAATGTAGTTCTTGATAAAAAATACGGTGCACCGCTTATCACAAATGACGGTGTAACAATTGCTAAGGAAATTGAGCTTGATAACCCATTTGAAAACATGGGTGCTCAGCTTGTTAAAGAGGTTTCATCAAAAACAAATGATGATGCAGGTGACGGCACAACAACAGCAACTCTTCTTGCTCAGGCTCTTGTAAGAGAGGGTATGAAAAATGTTGCTGCAGGTGCAAATCCTATGACAGTTAAAAACGGTATCAAGGCAGCAGTAGACGCAGCAGTAGATGCAGTTAAGGCAACCTCACAGCAGGTTAAGGGCAGTGATGATATTGCCCGTGTTGCAACAGTTTCTGCAGCAGATGAATATGTAGGTACTCTTATTGCAGATGCAATGGATAAAGTTTCGGCAGACGGTGTGATTACGATTGAGGAATCAAAAACAGCTGAAACAGTATGTGAAGTTGTTGAAGGTATGCAGTTTGACCGCGGCTATATCAGCCCATATATGGTAACTGATACAGATAAAATGGAAGCAGTTATTGATGATGCTCTTCTTCTTATTACTGATAAAAAGATTTCAACCGTTCAGGATATTCTTCCTCTTCTTGAGTCAGTTCTCAAGAGCGGACAGAAGCTCGTAATTGTTGCAGAGGATGTTGAGGGTGAAGCTCTTCAAACAATCCTTCTCAATAAACTTCGCGGCACATTTACCTGTGTATGCGTTAAGGCTCCGGGCTTTGGCGACAGAAGAAAGGATATGCTTCAGGATATTGCTGTTCTTACAGGCGGTCAGGTTATCACATCTGACCTTGGCATTGAGCTTAAGGATGCAACAATGGCTATGCTTGGTAAGGCTCGTCAGGTTAAGGTAACAAAAGAGAATACCATTATCGTTGACGGCGCAGGTTCAAGTGATGAAATCAAGGCTCGTGTCGGTCAGATTAAAACAGCTATTGAGGCAAGTACGTCTGAATTTGATAAGGAAAAATTACATGAGCGTCTTGCAAAAATGGCAGGCGGTGTTGCAGTAATCAAGGTTGGTGCTGCAACGGAAACAGAAATGAAAGAAAAGAAGCTTCGCATTGAAGATGCTCTTGCAGCAACCAAGGCTGCTGTTGAAGAGGGTATTGTTGCAGGCGGCGGTGTTGCTCTTATCAATGCAGTTCCTGCCGTTGAGGCTCTTCTTGATACAGATGATGCAGATTTCAAAACAGGTGTTGCAATTGTCCTCAAGGCACTTGAAGAGCCAGTCCGTCAGATTGCTGCCAATGCAGGTATGGAAGGTTCAATCATTGTTGATAAGATTAAAACATCTAATAAAGACGGTTACGGCTATAATTTTGCAACAAATGAGTATTGTGATATGATTGAAAGCGGAATTGTTGATCCTGCCAAGGTAACACGTTCTGCAATTCAGAATGCCGCATCCGTTGCAGCAATGGTTCTTACAACAGAATCACTTGTAACAGATATTAAAGATCCTCAGGCTGACGCGGCTAACGCTGCTGCTATGGCAGCCGCAGCACAGGGCGGTATGTATTAATAAAGAAAAGAGCGGATTTCCGCTCTTTTTTGATTGTGTAAATGTGCTGCGGCTGCACGGCCAAAACTTGTAGGGAACAATGACCACATCGTTCCGACTTACCAAAGAAAGGCTTATAGCCTTTCTTTTTTCTTGCTATATTATTTTTATTGTGCTATTATTTTTTTGAAACGGAGGAATGTTAATGAAAGGCATCAAAGAAAAAATCTTAGGAATTCTGATTTGTATAGTGATTGCAGGTGTGTCAACACTGCTTGCCGGTCTGAATATCGGTAGCTTTTCCTTTGAAGTTATCGGTGCACCTGTTTTTGCTATTGTAATCGGTATGGTTATCACTGCAATTTTCAAAAATTTTGCGGGCAGTAAAAAAATCAAGGCAGGCATTACTTTTACTTCAAAGAAAATTCTGCAATGGGCTGTAATCATCCTTGGTTTTACACTTAATATCAAAACGGTGCTTTCCGTTGGCGGTAAAAGTCTGCCGGTTATTATTGCAACAATAACTGTTTCGCTTGTTATGGCTGCAGTTTTATATAAGCTTTTGAAGGTGGATAAAAAGGTTTCGATTTTAGTCGGTGTCGGCTCTTCTATATGCGGAGGCTCGGCAATTGCCGCTACTGCACCTGTTATAGATGCTGATGACGAAGAGATTGCTCAGTCCATTTCAGTTATCTTTTTATTCAATGTTATTGCGGCGCTTATTTTTCCTACATTGGGTAATGCAATCGGTCTTACCAATGACGGTTTTGCACTTTTTGCAGGCACTGCTGTTAACGATACCTCATCTGTTACCGCTGCCGCATCTGCATGGGATAGTATGATGTCAACCAACGGTATGGTGCTGGCACAGGCTACAACCGTTAAGCTTACACGAACACTTGCAATTATTCCTATAACTCTTGTACTTGCACTTGTCAGAACAAAGAAGGCAAAAAAAGAGGGAACAGAAGGAACAAAGGTTTCTCTTAAAAAGATTTTCCCTTGGTTTATTCTTTATTTTGTAATTGCTTCACTTATAACAACTGCTGTTGCTGTTTTACCGTCAGGTGCATTTACGGATTTTTATAACAGTTATTTTGTGATGAGTGCCAAATGGCTTGCGAAATTTTTTATTGCCATGGCTATGTGTGCAATCGGGCTTAATACAAATATTGTTAATCTTGTTAAAAAGGGAGGTAAACCGATTGCAATGGGTTTCTGCTGCTGGGTAGCAATTGCTGCTGTGAGCCTTGTTCTGCAGCATGTTCTCGGATATTGGTAATTACTAAAATTCTATCTTAATAATATTTTAATTTTATAGGAAATTATTCCGCTTTATTTCAATTGTTTTACAAACATTATTTTATAGATAATTGTTGACAAATAAAAAATCTTGTATTATAATTTTCATCAAATAAATATGAAAACACGTTGACGAGAACAAAAATCGGTTTTAACCTTTTTCACAGAGAGTTGCTGGTTGGTGGAAAGCAGCAGAAGAAAAATCGTAATATCCTCTCCGAGTGGCTGTGCTGAATGTTCAGTAGGTGCAGACGGTTGCCTCCGTTACAGCGGCAGTGAATGTTTGTTCATAGAGTGCGTCTTTACAGACGAATAAGAGTGGTACCACGGTATATATTATCGCCTCTTTGCCTTATGGCAGAGAGGCGTTTTTTGTTTATTAACAGAAAGGAGAAATCTTATGAAAAATTGTGTTGAAATTCGTTGGCACGGCAGAGGCGGTCAGGGTGCTAAAACTGCTGCACTTCTTTTGGCTGATGTTGCATTTAAAACAGGAAGCTTTGTCCAGGGCTTTCCTGAATACGGTCCCGAGCGTATGGGTGCACCCATTACGGCATATAACCGAATAAGCCCTGAGGAAATCAGAGTGCATTCAAATATTTATGATCCTGATTTTGTTGTAGTAGTAGACGAAAGTTTGCTGGATACAATTGATGTTACCGATGGTCTTAATCCGGAGGGTGCAATTCTTGTAAATACCTCAAAGTCAAAAGAGGATATTGAAAAGCATCTAAAAGGCTATAAGGGCAAGGTTTTCACAATAGATGCCCGCAAGGTGTCTGTTGCCTGTCTTGGAAAATATTTCCCGAACACACCTATGCTTGCAGGTATTGTTAAGGTTTCAGGTGTTATGGAGTGGGATAAATTTCTTTCTGAAATGGAAGCATCGTTCAAACATAAGTTTTCTTCTAAGCCGGAGGTTATTGAGGGCAATATGAATGCTCTTAAAATGGCTTATGATGAGGTTAAATAGGAGGTAAGTACATATGAAATCAGATGTTAAAGAGCTTGATTTGAACTGTAAATGGCAGGATCTTACCGAGGGAATGCAGATTTACGGTCCTATGACTTCTAAAGAATTCAATACAGGTGAATGGACCTCAGTAAAGCCTGAGCTTCATGAGGATTTATGCATTCATTGCCTTATGTGTGTTCCTGTTTGCCCGGACAGTGTTATTCCTGTTGCAAACGGCAAACGCGGTGATTTTGATTTTAATCATTGCAAGGGCTGCGGCATTTGCGTTAAAGCGTGTCATGTGGGCGCTATCACAATGAAGGGGGTAAAGTAATATGGCAAGAAGAGATCGTTTAAGCGGTAACGAAGCAGTTGCAGAAGCACTCCGCCAGATTAATCCTGATGTTATGGCGGCTTTCCCGATTACGCCTTCAACTGAAATTCCGCAGTATTTTTCAAAGCTTGTAGCGAACGGTCAGGTTGATTCGGAATTTATTCCTGTTGAGTCAGAGCATTCTGCAATGTCTGCCGTTATCGGCTCAGAAGCTGCAGGTGCACGTTCGGTTACAGCTACATCATCAGCAGGTCTTGCTCTTATGTGGGAGGAGCTTTACCTTGCTGCTTCCAACAGACTTCCTTGTGTCCTTACACTTGTTAACAGAGCATTATCAGGTCCTATCAATATTAACTGTGACCACAGTGACTCCATGGGCGCAAGAGATTCCGGCTGGATTCAGATTTACGCTGAAAACAATCAGGAGGTTTATGATAACCTTGTTATGGCTTACAGAATCGGTGAGCATAAGGATGTTAAGCTTCCTGTTATGATTTGTCAGGATGGTTTTATTACCTCACATGCAGTTGAAAATATTAATCTGCTTGAGGATAAAGAGGTTAAAGATTTCGTTGGTGAATATGAGCCTGAAAACTATCTTCTTAACCCTGAATGCCCTATGGCTGTCGGTCCTTACAGTGTTACAAACTATTATTTTGAAGCGAAAAGGGCACAGGCTGAGGCTCTTAAAAATTCAAAGCAGGTTGTACTTGATGTTGCTGATGAGTATGCAAAAATCAGCGGCAGAGAATACGGGCTTTTTGAAGAGTATAAAATGGAAGATGCTGAAGAAGCTGTTGTAATTATCGGTTCTGCTGCAGGTACAACCAAGGATGCCGTTGATGAGCTCAGAGAGCAGGGCAAAAAGGTTGGACTTATCAAAATCCGTCTTTTCCGTCCGTTCCCTGCAAGTGAGATAGCCGAAGCTCTTAAAAATGTTAAGGCAGTTGCTGTTATGGACAGAACAGAAAGCTATAACGACTGCTGCGGTCCTTTGGGTGCAGAGGTTACAACCGCTCTTTACAGAGCAAAGTCTGACTGCCTTGCAGTTAACTATGTTTACGGTTTGGGCGGTCGTGACGTAAGAGTTAAAGATATGATGAATGTATATAAAGAACTTGAAGAAATTGCTCAGACAGGCGAAACAGGGGAAACCTACCGCTATATGGGCATAAGAGAATAAGGGGGGTGCTTTTCAATGTATAACTTTAAAGAATTTATCGGCAGAGAAGAGCGTCTTGCAGGCGGTCACAGAATGTGCGCAGGCTGCGGCGGTACAATTGCAGTAAGAAATGTGCTTAAAGCAATCAAACCGGGCGATAAAGCAGTTGTAGGCAATGCAACAGGCTGCCTCGAGGTTTCCTCCTTTATGTATCCTTATACAGCCTATAAGGATAGCTACATTCATAATGCATTTGAAAATGCAGGTGCAACAATGAGTGGTGTTGAGGGTGCTTATAATGCGTTAAGACGTAAGGGCAGGCTTGATGATACCTTCAAGTTTATAACCTTCGGCGGTGACGGCGGTACATATGACATCGGCTTTCAGTCTCTTTCAGGTGCTATGGAACGCGGTCATGATATGGTTTATGTTTGCTACGATAACGGTGCTTATATGAATACAGGTATTCAGCGTTCATCTGCCACACCTATGTTTGCAGATACAACAACAACACCTGTCGGTTTTGAGTCAAACGGCAAAACACAGTACAGAAAAGATTTGTCTGCAATCATTGCAGAGCACAAGGTTCCTTATGTTGCGCAGACAACCTTTGTTCAGAATTTCCGTGATTTGCATATTAAATCAGAAAAGGCTATTTACACTAAGGGTGCAGCTTTCCTTAACATTATGGCTCCGTGTCCCCGTGGCTGGAGATATAATACTTGGGATATTATGGAAATCTGCAAGCTTGCAGTTGAAACACGTTATTGGCCGCTGTTTGAGGTTATAGACGGTGTTTGGGTTCTTAACTATGAGCCTAAGAGATATGTTCCGATTGAAGAATGGCTTTCAAAGCAGGGAAGATTCAAGCATATGTTCAAGCCTGAAAATGAATGGATGATTGAAGCCTTCCAGAAGGAAGTTGACAGAAGATGGGATGAGCTCACAAAACGCTGTGACCGTGTTATGGGCGCATAATTAAATACATATAAAAAGGAAGACATTTTTCATTAAATGTCTTCCTTTTTATATGTAAACCACGCGTTCAACGTGTGGTTGGTTTGAAAATATTGAGTTTCGCAAGGTAGCCTTCTCTTTAGATTTTCTTTTTATGATACCGAAGACTCAATCAATTTTACTAATTCATCATAGTCAGCAGCTTCCAATGAATAGCAAATGACGTTTCCTTTATGGCAAATATTGAAATAAAAGAAATCCTTTTGCAGTGATATATCCAAAGAAATTTTATCAGGATTTAACTCCTGACCGTCTGAAAAAATGAATTTCAATTCATATTCACCGGAATCAGACATAAGCGGAGGCACGCTCGTCAAACCTTTTTCGTAATTCGATAAATCTGCACTCGGATTACCGCTGTGCTCTTTATTATTATTTCTTAAAATATCTGTTATTGATTTTATTACTTCTCGGTCTTTTATTGTTCCTCTTAACAGGGGGCGGATATCCTGTCCATTAATATCCTCCGCTTCAGACAATTCAATCGTATAGTCATATAATTCATTTTGCCATATCTCAATGCCTGTAATTTCATTGTTACCTTCAGCTGTATATACATTAAACAAATCCTCAATTGTATATTCGGTCATTAAACCGTTAAGATAGAAAATATAATATTCATTCTCTGCATTAACAATAACAAGGTTATCACTCTTTGTATTTGCATATTTATATACTTTTGCCTGATAAAACTTATTATTTTTTGCATCTTCTATGTCCATAGGTTTAAATGCTGTTAAATCCTCCGTAAGATTGGAATTATCAACTGTACATATTAATTCTCCGATTTCGGATTGTTTTAATTCAATATGATTATTAAAATCTCCTTTTTCATCTTCAAAATAATATTGAGAATATATTTTGTTATTGATAATAATTTTGTATGGATATTTTTCATTTTCAATTTTAATTTTTATACTGCTGTTATCATCTGAATTGTGTGTGTGGTTAT
>CAJTMQ010000006.1:35912-42631 GCA_910577215.1 uncultured Eubacterium sp.
ATTTTTGTTGAAATATTTCACGGCAGAAAACGAACTCATAAGGATAACAAAGCAGGCAGCACAAGACAGATAGGCAGACTTTTTTCTTCGCTGCTTCTGATTATATTTTGAAATTCCTGATTTAACACCTGCTAATGTTTTTTCATACAAATCATCTGATAATTTTAACTGATTATTATATTCGTTATAATTCATAATACTGCTCCTTTTCAAGATGTGTTTTTATTTTGCTCTTTGCACGTGACAAATGAGATTTTACCGTATTCTCATTGCATCTCATTATTTTTGCTATATTTTTTATTGGGATTTGTTCGTAATAAAACAGATAAACAGCAAGCCTTTGATTAGCAGTTAATTTATATATCGTATTTTTCAAATCCATATGCTCAACTCTTGTGTTTTCAAAATTATTGTCAATAACTTGTATCGTATCATCCAACTGCAGGTTTTGGCGGGATTTAGAACGCAAGACATTTTTGCACAGATTTGCTGTTACTTTCAATATCCAAGCCTTTTCGTGATTATCATCGTTAAACTTTTTATCGGAGATAAAATATTTAATAAATACTTCCTGAACAATATCCTCAGCATCATCCTTATTTAAAAGAAAATGATATGCTGTTCTGAAAACTATATCTGCATATTTTTGGTATAATTTATCAAAACACTGCTTGTCAAAATCGATTACGGACATATAATTCATCACCTCTTACTATACAAAACACATTAAAAATATAAAAAGTTGCAGATAATTCTTTTTATTATACCGCAACTTTTCAAGTTGTTTATAATAATGCGAATTAGAGAAAGGGCTATTATAGCCCTTTTTATTCTTTTTTTTGCAGAAAAAATAGATAATTTTGCATTTTTGTTGATTGTAAAAACATTATATGTTAATGAGAAGGGTAAACAATCAAAATCAATTAATGTTTTGTGTAGTATAAACCTTACGGCAAAATAATAATTTTAGGTTTTGCTATAAAATAGAATATTTTTACTTTACAGACATTAGCAAATCTTGATTACTTTGTTGGTTGCTGTAAAGGAGAATATTAAATAATGAACATTAAAAATGTAACCAATTGTTTTAACTATTGGCTGAAGGATAAATCAACCGAAGAAGTAACACATTCACAGAAATATGCAAAATATGAAATAGAAAAGCTGTTGGCGGATCAAAGTGAAGCAGAATTGATTTTAAGAAAGGAAAATATTTTAATCTGCAGATGCAGATATAACTATGTAATTCATCAAATTCACAGTTCAGATAATGAACCTCATTTATTTGAGTTTGAAGCAATTGGTTATGCTGAAACAAAGAATAATACATTCATAGAATATACATACTTTGATTACATAATTACATACAGATAAAAATTTTGTAAACTAAAAATAAAAGGCAGCTGACAATGTGAAGGGAGAGTTTTTTTATGACTCTCCCGAAATTTCTTTTTATAGTGTTTATTTTGGAAATTTAAAATCATATCTTACTTTTTTATATTGTCAAACACTTTATTTTTTCTGATTTATGTGGTAAAATATATATACCACACAGTTTAATATCACTCTAAGCAGGCATACTTTAGGTAAAAGCGTATGTCTTGATGTGTCATATCCTGCTGGGAGTGAACTGTGTGGTAACAGAAGTCAGGCTGCGTTTTTCAGTGCGTAGCTTCGGCTGCGTACTTTTTATTTAGGAGAATGTGGTTATGAAATTAGAATTGAAGAACATTCATAAAAGCTTTGGAGAGAAGCAGGTGTTAAAGGGTATTTCTCTTTATGCCGAGGGCGGAAAAGCATTCGGTTTGCTCGGCAGAAACGGAGCAGGAAAAACAACCTCTATCAGAATTCTGATGGATGTGTTTCCCGCAAACAGCGGTGAAATACTGTTTAACAATCAACCTATTGATTACAATAAGGTGCAGTTCGGTTATTTGCCGGAGGAACGGGGATTGTATCCCAAAAAGAAAATTATAGACCAGCTTGTTTATTTTGCAGAGCTAAAAAATATGAGCCGCAGTGATGCAGTTAAAGCTGTTGATTACTGGCTGGGCAGGCTTGGTATGAGTGAATACAGAAATAAGCGTCTTGACACACTTTCTAAAGGCAATCAGCAGAAAATACAGCTTATTACTGCATTGGCACATAATCCTCAGATTGTTATACTGGATGAGCCGTTTTCCGGACTAGATCCTGTTAATGCAATGCTCTTAAAGGATGTTGTTAAGGAAGAAATTTCAAAGGGTAAAATCGTATTTTTCTCAAGTCATCAGATGAATTATATAGAAGAGTTTTGTGACAGTATCGCAATTCTTAACGGAGGAAATATTGTTCTTTCAGGTGATTTAAGAGAAATAAAACGTAATTACCCGCGTAATAAAATAGTTGTTCGTTCTGAGCAGGTCGGCAAAATTGCATCCGATTTCGGTGCCTGCTGTACGGCTTTGTCAGAAAACGAAGCAATAATCAGGCTGTCATCATCAGATGAAAAGCAAGGTGTTATGAAACAACTTGCGGAATCTTATGATATTGATGAAATAAAGATTTTTGAACCGTCACTTAACGATATTTTTGTTGAGTATGCAGGTACAAAGGAATAAGGAGGGAATGAAATGAAACAGTTTGGTAAAATACTCAAATTTGAACTTAAAAATTATCTTGCAAATAAGGTGTTTGTCGGTATAACATTAGTGCTTGTTGTTTTAATAGCTGCAGTGCTGTTTTTCCCTCGTATCACTGAGAGCTTTAAAAGTGCAGATGATACTCCTGCTGCAGATAATCTTCCCATTATGCTTATTGCAGGGGATAATGAGGAAAGTAATGAAACAGTTCGTGAAGCGTTTTCATCAGTATTTACAGATTATGAAATTTTAATTGCAGAAAATAATTCCGAAAGTATAAAGCAGCAGATTACAGACGGCTATGCCGAATGTGCTTTTGTTATGAACGGCTTAACCTCGTATACCTACTATGTTAATAATCTTTCAATGTATGATGAAAATACAACGGTAGCGGATGAAGTTCTGCAGAATATTTATCGTATGTCTGCAATGATGCAAAGCGGTATGTCAGCAGAAGATACACAGGAAATTTTTTCTTTGCAGATAGAGCATGAAACTCTGAGTCTCGGTCAAGATCAGATGCAGAATTTCTTTTACACTTATATAATGATTTTTGCTTTGTATATGGTTATTCTTCTTTATGGTCAGATGGTAGCTACAAATGTTGCAACCGAGAAAAGCTCACGTGCAATGGAGGTACTGATAACAAGTGCAAAGCCTACAAGTATGATGTTCGGTAAAGTTATTGCTTCCTGCCTTGCAGGCTTGATTCAGCTTGTGGCTGTTTTCGGCTCTGCATTGCTGTTCTTCAATCTGAACAAAACATATTGGGGCGATAATGCAATTGTTTCTTCAATTTTTAATATGCCAACCTCACTTTTGATTTATATGCTTATTTTCTTCCTGCTTGGTTTCTTTATCTATGCATTTATGTATGGGGCAATCGGCTCAACAACATCCAAGCTTGAGGATATAAACACATCTGTTATGCCTGTTACAATGCTGTTCATTATTGCATTCATTGTTGTTGTGTTCTCGCTATCAAGCGGCACTGTAGATAACACACTGCTTAAGGTTTGCTCTTATATTCCGTTTACATCTCCTATAGCAATGTTCACACGTATTGCGATGAGTACAGTTTCGTTTTATGAAATAGCAATTTCAATTGCAATTCTTATCGTTTCAGCCGTCGGTATAGGCATTATTTCTGCAAAGATATACAGAGTAGGTGTTCTGCTTTACGGCACAACACCCAAAATAGGCACTGTATTAAAGCTGATACGCAAGGCATAAAATGAGAAGGGCACGGTTTAACCGTGCCCTTTCTTTACATCTGGAATTTCTTTATGTATTCGTTAATGCAGTGCTCAATTATTTCTTCGGCTGCATCCCTGCTTTTTACCTCTGTAACAGACGTGCTTTTATCATTTTCAAGTGTTTTGTAAACCTCAAAAAAATGCTTGATTTCATCAAAACGGTGATTCGGAAGCTGGTCAATATTCTGATAGCCGTTATAATTTGGGTCATTAACAGGAACGGCAATGATCTTTTCATCTCTTGCACCGCTGTCCTCCATAATAAGCACGCCTATCGGAGAGCATTCAACAATCGTCATTGGCTGAATCTGCTCGCTGCAAAGCACAAGTACATCAAGGGGGTCATTGTCGCTTGCAAAGGTTCTGGGAATAAATCCGTAGTTGGCAGGATAGTGCGTAGAAGTAAAAAGAACTCTGTCCAGCTTAAGCATACCTGTTTCCTTATCAAGCTCGTATTTGTTCTTTCCTCCCTTTGAAATTTCTATAACAGCATAAAATCTGTCTTTTTTAATTCTTTTCGGAGAAATATTGTGCCATATATTCATATAAATTCCTTCTTTCTGATGTGATTTTATCATTAAATTCTGAGAAACACAATATTTTGTTGAAAATTGTACGTTGTTTTTATATAATAGTCATTAATTTTTGTTGAGAGGATAATATGAAAGACAATCGGATGAAAACAATTAAATTTGCCATAACAAAATCTCTTCCGGTTTTGTTTGGCTATCTTTTTCTTGGCTCTGCTTTCGGCATTATGCTTTATGAGGCAGGGTATAATGTTTTATTTGCAGTTTTAATTTCAGTTGTTATTTATGCAGGCTCGGGTCAATTTCTGTTTGTTTCTTTTTTAAGTAGTGCAGCATCACTCCCGACTGTTGCATTGATGACCCTGTTTGTTAATTCACGCCATATTTTTTATGGTTTGTCTTATGTTGAAATTTTTAAAAAGGGCGGATGGCGATATCCCTTTATGATTTTTTCATTAACAGATGAAACGTATTCAGTTAATACTTCTTTTCAGACTGTCCCGAGTGATGTTGATGAAGTGAGGGCGAGATATTATATTGGAGTTTTTAATCATATTTATTGGATTATCGGCTCTGTCGTCGGTTCATTGGCAGGTCAGCTTATTCCTGTTGATTTTACGGGAATAGATTTTTCAATGACAGCCCTTTTTGTAGTTATTTACATAGATCAGATGCTCGCTTCAAAGAATAAGCTGACAGGTTTGGTGGGAATTATTTCGGCTTTACTCTGCCTTATAATATTCGGTGCAGATAATTTCCTTTTGCCATCTCTGATTTTAACTGTTGCTTTACTTTCTGCAATGAAGCCGATGCTTGATAAAAGGGAGGTAAAATAGCTATGCCTTTGTCAAATATTCAGGTTGCTCTTATGATTACCGTTGCGGCAGTATGTACATTTGCAACAAGATTAGTGCCGTTTGCACTTTTTGGCGGCAAAAAAGGAGTTCCTAAATTCGTTAAATACCTTGGTGATATTCTGCCTACATCAATAATTGGTGTTCTTATTATTTATTGTCTGGCTGATTTTAAGAGCGGAGAAATAATTGTGATCATTCCTAAGTTTATAGCTGTTGCGATTACGGCAGGTTTTCATTTGTGGAAAAGAAATACACTTCTGAGCATTGCGGCAGGAACAATAAGCTATATGCTTTTAATTCATTTCATATTTTAGTGTAATGATAGTGAAAAGAGGTTCGAAGATTATTCTTCAAACCTCTTTATTGATTATTTTGTTAACGAATTGTTTAATCTATAATTCCGCCGCCGATAACATAATCACCGTCATAAACAACTGCTGACTGACCCTTGGTAATTGCTCTCTGCGGTTCGTCAAAAATAATTTTAATCTGTTCATTTGAAATCGGTATAATTGTACAGGGCTGTTCTTTCATATTATACCTGATTTTTGCAAGTGCCTTAAACTTTTTATCTGGATTGGCTATACTTACCCAATTGAAATTGCTAACCGAAACCTCTTTTTCAAAAAGCTCATCATTTGTGCAGAGTATAACCTCGTTTGTATCTACATTTTTTTCACAAACATACATCGGCTGAGACAAGGCAAGCCCTAAGCCCTTTCTTTGACCGATGGTGTATTTAATGATGCCTTTATGTCTGCCTAAGATATTTCCGTTTTTATCCTTGAAACAGCCTTCTTTGAATGTTTCGCCTGTGTAAGCTTCAATAAATTTGAAATAATCGCCGTCAGGCACAAAGCATATATCCTGACTTTCCTTTTTGTGTGAGTTATCAAAATCAAGCTCATCTGCAAGTGCTCTGGCGTCATTCTTAGTCATACTTCCAAGCGGAAATATAACCTTTGAAAGCTGTTCCTGTGTAAGGCTGTAAAGCACATAGCTCTGGTCTTTGGATAAATCAGCAGCCTTTTTAATGCAGTATCTTCCGTTTTTGTATTCAACATTGGCATAGTGACCGGTTGCAATTAATTCACATTCGAGTTTTTCGGCAGTTTCAAGCAGCTTGCCGAATTTCAATATTTTGTTGCAGACAATGCAGGGGTTCGGCGTGCCGCCGTTTTTATAAGTGCTAATAAAATCGGCAATGACCGTATTTTTAAAATCATCTTCAAAATCAAGAAGATAAAAGGGGATTCCTATCTTATTGCAGATTTTTTCCGCATCTAAAATATCATTATCATTGCTGCAGTACAGCTTCATTGTTGCACCCAAAGCTTCGTATTCCTTTGTTATGATTCCTGCCGCGACAGATGAATCAACTCCGCCCGAAAGGGCAATAAGTACTTTTTTCATATTCTTAATCTTCCGTTTATGTTGACTTAAATTATTAATTAT
>CAJTMQ010000007.1:0-695 GCA_910577215.1 uncultured Eubacterium sp.
AAGAAACAGAATAGTTACAAAATAAGGAAAAAGCAGAAAATCTTTTGAGATTTCCTGCGGAGATTTTTTTTATTTTATTTCGTGAATTTTGTCAAAAACCGCTGTCATTTTTTTGCTGATTGAAAGGTCTGTGTGAAGAGAGCCGAAATACCAGTGATAATAATCAACATCCTTCATAAGCTCCTGGAGATAAGTGTTCAGCGGAGTCATGGGAACAACACTGTTGGTATGCAGCTTAAGGAAGTCCTTTGCAATTGCAGGTGCCTCGTAGGTTAAAATATAGTTAACATTGTATTCGGAATCCTTTAGATTATCACCGGCATTTTTTATTTCCTCTTCATTAGGCATCTCATCCTTCCACCATGAAACCCCTTCTTCCCGCATATTGCGGTCATCGCTTTCGCCGCCGCCCATAACAAAAAAGGTTTTGTTTTCAAGTGTGAAAATTTCGCCGCGCATAAGGTGGAAAATGTTTTTTGCAATTTTATGTGCATTGCCGCCCTTCCATCTGTAGGGTGTATAGGCATTAAGAACATCAAAATTTTCGTGAGCACCGTCAACAAAGCATATAGTGTATTTTTTGCTTTTCAGTATTTCAAGATTTTTTTGTTCCTCAGGATTGCTCGGATCCCATAAAAAACCGAAATCTCCGCAAATAATAAGATAATCCTTTTCGCCCAGCTTCTTTAAAGCCG
>CAJTMQ010000007.1:750-37563 GCA_910577215.1 uncultured Eubacterium sp.
TGTAACAAAAATCATAATTTTCACCTAAAAAATTTACAAATTACTCTTTTAAATAGTTATTAAAAATGTTAAACTAATGTAAGCATATGAAATGCAATTTTACATATATAATATATTTTATTTCAAAAGGTGTCAAGTCTATGAAAAAAACAATCAGAGTTATTTTCTCGCTTATTACCATAATTACAATTTTATTATCATCTTTTTCTGCTTACGGTGCAGTTTATGCTCCGGATGTGGAATTATATTCGGAAGCATATATGCTTGTTAATCTGGATGACAGCTCATTTCCCGTTGTTGCCCAGAAAAATCAGGATAAAAGAATGTATCCCGCATCACTTACAAAAATTGTTACCGCCATGGTTGCAATAAATAAAGTTGAGGATTTAACATTAACAACATCTGTTTCCAAGGAAGCTTATAATATTCTGCTTGGTACAGGAGCCCAGGTGGCAGATCTTAAAATCGGAAATGTTTTAACAATAGAGCAGCTTCTTTATCTTACATTGGTTCATTCTGCCTGTGATGCAACTGAGGTGCTGGCAGAGTATGTAGGCGGCAGCCGCGAAAACTTTGTTTCGATGATGAATGAGTACAGCGCTTCCTTAGGCTGCACAGGAACTAATTTTGTAAATCCTGACGGTTTGCATGATGAAAATCAATATACAACTGCTGCCGATATGGTTAAAATTGCATTGGATGCAATGAAAAATGATACTTTTATGAAGATGGCAACAACAACGCAGTATGAATACAACGGAACAGTTTTTTACCATACCAATTTGATGCTTAATGCCGGCTATCTTTCCTATTATTATGAATATGCACAGGGTATTAAAACGGGCTCAACAGAAGAGGCCGGTTATTGTGTTGTTACAAAGGCAAGCAAGGATGGATATAATTATCTTGCCGTTGTTATGGGTGCACCGGTTATAGATTATAATAATGACGGATATGTTGAAAAATGTTCATTTATTGATGCTGCTTCGCTGTTTAAATGGGCATTTAATACGCTTAAATACAGCACTGTTTTTGAAGAAAATGAAATAGTATCTGAGGTGGCGGTTAAAAATGGTAAGGATGTGGATACTGTTCAGCTTGTTGCAGATAAAAAGATTAATGCAATTGTTATGTCCAGTTTTGATAAATCAACAATTATAGTTGAAACAGTGGACAAGCCTACAGAAATATCGGCACCTGTTAAAAAGGGCGATGTAATTTGCAAGGCAAAGGTTATATTCGGCGGTGAAATTATAACACAGGTTGATCTGGTAGCAGCAGAGGATGTTGAGCTTTCAACCTTTTTAACAATCATTAATGCACTTAAAGGCTTTTTTTCTTTAACTGTTGTAAAAATAGTAATTGCTACTGTTATTTTATTTGTGGTTGTATATGTATTTCTTGTATTCAATAATACAAAAAAGGGAAAAGCAAAGAGAAAAAAACGCGATGATATTTATCATGATGAAAATGATACGGATTATCTGCCTCCGCCAATGCCGAGAAGATAATTTTTAATAAATTTGGTAAATTGCAGTAATTGACGAATAATACATTATTGTGTATAATTATCACAATGCGAGGTGCTTTGTGATGAAGAAGATAGTTGAAAGAACAGATATAGCAAAAAAATTAATCGAATTAAGGAAAGAACACGGACTGAATGCTACAGAGGCAGCCAATTTAATAGGTATTAATCATAATAACTATAGAAAGTATGAAACAAAGGTTACTCCTAAAAGTGATGTTCTGCTGAAGATTGCCGAGTTTTATGGTGTTTCGGTGGACTATATTATATGCGGAGAAGATAATGCCAATGTTTCCGATGTATCAAAGGACATAAACGGTACTTCTGAAATGAAAACACATTTTATTGTGCGTAATCCCGAAAGTGAATACAAAGTTGTTGAAAATAATATCGAAGAGCTTTCGGAACTTGAAATTATGGTTATAAATAAATTGCGTACAATCAGCAGTGAGGACAGGGCAGATGTAGCCAAGTATCTTAACCGTAAAACAGATGTTTAATAGTCACAGAATAAAAAGGTAGTAATACAATTCAGTATTACTACCTTTTTTCTATAGATTATATAGTTTTTTTGCATTTTCAGCAGTTATGTTTAAAAGCTGCTGTGTATCCATACCAAGTTCATTTCCTATGCGTTCGGCGATGTATGGAATTAATGAGGAATCATTCCTTTTACCTCTTTCAGGCTCAGGTGCAAGATATGGGCAGTCCGTTTCAAGAACCAATCGTTCAAGCGGAATTTCATGAACAACCTCAAGGCTCTTTCTTGCATTTTTAAAGGTTACAACTCCGTTTAGTCCTATATACATCCCAAGCTTGATAATTTCTTTTGCCATTTCCTTGGAACCTGAAAAGCAGTGAACAACCCCCTTCGGTTTTGTTGCCTTCAGAATATCGAGAGTATCACCGTGAGCCTCACGGTCATGTACGATAACAGGCATATCGAGCCGTTTTGCAAGTTCAATCTGGGCTGTAAAGAATTTCTTCTGAACTTCCTTGCTGCTGCTCATCCAATGGTAATCAAGACCTATTTCACCAATTGCAACACATTTTTTATTTTCGGCATATTTTTCTATTTTCTCAATATCGGAAGTGTCTGCACCCTCAAGACATTCGGGATGAAAGCCTGCAGCAAAATAAAAGTAGTCATATTCATCTGCAAGCTGTTTGTTGAGCTCTGTTGTTTCCAGATCACATCCGCAGCTTACAACCTTTGTTATACCTTTGCCTTGAAGTTCCGATAAAAGCTCTTTACGGTCGGAACCGAACTTTTTATCATCATAATGGCTGTGTGTATCAAAAATATTATTATACATCATTATCTTAACTGAGTTCCCGGATCAATACCGTCAACAAACATAACTTTAACGCCGCCGTCTGCCGTATCGCCTGCAAGAAGCATACCGTTGCTCATTTCACCGCAAAGTTTTGCAGGTTTGAGATTTGCAACAATTACCACGGATTTTCCGATTAAATCCTCAGGCTTATACCATGGTGCAATGCCTGAAACAATCTGCCTTAATTCAGATGTTCCGTCATTAACCTGAATTTTCAGAAGCTTTTTGGCTTTTTTTATTGGTTCGCATTCAACGATTTTTGCAACACGAAGCTCAACCTTTGTAAAATCGTCAAAGTTGATTTCAGGAAGCTGCACAGGCTCGTTTGCCGTTTTGTTGCTTGCTTCATCAATTTGCTTCTGAATAAGCGCATTTAATTCTTCAATTTCCTTATCAACATCAATTCTCGGAAATAAAGCAGCACCTTTTTTCACTGTAACATCAGCAGGGAGTACACCTGTTTTTCCTGCATTTTCATAAGTGATAAGGTTTTCATCTGCACCAATCTGTTCCCAGACTTTCGGCATAGTTGAGGGCATAAAGCAGGAAAGAAGTGTTGTGCTTACACGGATTGCTTCAAGAAGATTGTAGAGCACGGATGCCAGACGTGCCTTTTTGTTTTCATCCTTGCCTAAAATCCAGGGAGTTGTTTCATCAATATATTTATTTGCTCTTGAAATCACCTTGAAGATTTCTGCAAGTGCATTATTTATCTGGGTTTCATCAATGTATTTGTCTGTTTTGTCACGAAGTGATGTAACCATATCAAGAAGCTCATTATCAATATCTTCAGCTTCTCTTTCAGCAGGAAGTGTGCCTCCGAAGTATTTTTCAACCATTGCAACTGTTCTTGAAACAAGATTTCCAAGATCGTTAGCAAGATCTGAGTTAATGCGGTTAATCATTATTTCGTTAGAGAAGGAGCTGTCTGCACCGAGTGCCATTTCTCTTAAAATGTGGTATCTTATAGCATCACAGCCGTAGCGTTCACCCAAAACAAACGGATCAACAACATTTCCTATAGATTTCGACATTTTCTGACCGTTAAAGGTAATCCAGCCATGCACAGCAAGATGCTTTGGCAAGGGAAGTTCAAGTGCCATAAGCATAGCAGGCCAGATGATTGCATGGAATCTCATAATATCCTTTGCAACCATATGAACATTTGCCGGCCAGAACTTATTGTAATCATTGTATGCTTCATTCTGATAACCAAGTGCAGTAATGTAGTTTGAAAGTGCATCAATCCATACATAAACAACGTGCTTTTCGTCAAAGGTTACAGGAATTCCCCATGTAAATGAGGTTCTTGAAACACAAAGATCCTCAAGCCCCGGTTTGATAAAGTTGTTTACCAGCTCAGTTGCTCTTGATTTTGGCTGAAGATAATCTGTTTCAGTTAAAAGCTTTTCAATCTTTTCTGCAAAAGGGGCCATTTTAAAGAAATAGGCCTCCTCAGATGCTTCAACAACATCTCTGCCGCAGTCAGGGCATTTTCCGTCAATAAGCTGACTGTCTGTCCAGAAACTTTCACAGGGTGTACAGTATTTACCTGTATATTTACCCTTGTAAATATATCCCTTGTCATAAAGTGCTTTAAATATTTTCTGAACAGCTTCAATGTGATAATCATCTGTTGTTCTGATGTATCTGTCGTAGCTGATATTCATATAGCTCCAGAGATTTTTGAAGGTTTCAACAATTTCATCAACATATGCCTTCGGAGTGATTCCTTTTTCAGCTGCTTTCTGCTCAATTTTAAGTCCGTGCTCATCAGTTCCTGTTAAGAACATAACATCCTTGCCCTGCAAACGTTTATATCTTGCTATGGAATCACAGGCAACTGTTGTGTAGCAGTGACCGATATGCGGGTTTCCGGATGGGTAGTATATAGGAGTAGTTATATAAAATTTTTCTTTTTCTGCCATTAGAATTCTCCTTATTATAATCTGTTTTACACGAGATTGAAATCGGATGTCTGACCTGTTTCAATAATTGTTTCGGTTGCATCTCCGTTTGAGAGATTAACTTTTACGGATGCATATTTTTCACCATTTTTTACAATTGCAAAATAGTTATACTCGTTTTCCGTAACAGTGCTGTTTACCTGATAGTCTTTTCCGTAATGATCTGAAAGCATATCCAGTACTTCCTTAACATTTAACGGAAGTGAATAATTTTTTGAAGGACTATAGGGTTTTGCAGTTGATTTTTCGGTGGTTTGGTATTCGCTGCTGTCAGATGTATTTTCAGATGGATTATCTGTAATATTATCAATAACATTGTTTGTGTTACTGCCATTTGTATTTACAATATCAGAAGATGAAATTGATTCTGTTTCCGTTTCCGTTTCCGTTTCCGTGTTTTTGAATGACCCTTTAAAAAACATTACAGCAATAGCCGCAATCACAATAACGGCAATGAGAATGAAAAGGATGTTTCTTACAACGTTAGTATTCTTTTTTTCTTTGTTTTTATTTGCCATAATAATCAGACCTTTCCGAAATTTCTGAATTTATAAAAGAGAAGCGGCATCTCTGTCCAGCATAAGGGTTACATCGGTATGGAACTGTAATACGGAAGCGGGGCATTCAGGTGTAACATTTCCGTCTATAAGCTGCTTTATTGCATTTGCTTTGTTTTTTCCAAGGGCAATTATAAGAATTTTCTTTGCCTGCATAATAGAGCCTATTCCCATTGTAACTGCCTTTGTCGGTACCTCTTCAATTGATTTGAAGAAACGGCTGTTATCCTTAACCGTGCTTTCCTTAAGCTCAACAATGTGACTCCAGCGCTGGAAGCAATCACTCGGCTCATTAAAAGCAATATGACCGTTAGAGCCGATACCGAGAAGCTGAATGTCTATTCCGCCTGCTTCTTTGATTCTGTTTTCATAATCAATGCATTCCTTTTCAAGATCTTCGGCATTACCGTTAAGGAAGTTGATACTGTCTTCAGGAATATTGATATGGTCAAAAAGGTTTTCATGCATAAATGAATGATAAGAATTTTTATCCTTAACATCAAGATTTACATATTCATCAAGATTAAAGGTTGTTACCTTTGAAAAATCTATTGCACCTTTTTTGTACAGTTCTATCATCTGCTTATATGGTTTAAGAGGGGTAGAGCCTGTTGCGAGTCCTAAAACGGAATCAGGCTTTTGAAGCACCTGACCGCACATATAGTTGCCTGCTGCGATTCCGATTTGTTCTTCATTGTCATAAATAAGTACGTTCATAAATATTTCTCCTTCTTTTAGATATATACATCATATATTATATTTAATAGTGTTTTGCAAACTATTATAAACCAATTTTCTTTACTGTCAATAAATTTTGCTTCAAATTATTTTCTTTCTGCACTTACAAAAGAGACTCTTCCCGAGCCCGGGTGAAACTGCACACCGGTTACACCCTTTGCACTTGCATAATAGCTTGATTCATAAAAAAGTGGAACATAGCAATGTGAAGCAATGAGCTTTTCCTCACATATTCTGCACGCCGCAGCAGTGTTCGCGGTATCTGCAGATTTTGCATTCTGAAGGGCAGATTCAAATGCAGATGTATCAAAGCCAGTAATATTTGAGTCCGTGAATAGCTGCAGGAATGAAACGGGGCTTGAAGCGGTTGCGGTTAATGGGTAAAGCGCAATATCATATTCACCTAAATTGACTGCTGTTTTTAATTCGCTTTCCGTTAATGTTTCAAGCTTCAAAGAAAAATTAATCTTTTTATCTTCTTCCGCATTGGAAATAGAACCTATACTGCTTTGAATTCCCTGAAGAAGCAGCTTAGCAATATCCTCCATATTTTTCGGAGTAAGAACAGTTAAGTCAATTGTGTATGTTGAGGTTGCTTCTACAGCCGTTTTCCAAAGTGAAACCGCTTTGGAGGAGTCACTTTTCTCGGTGACATCAAATGAGTTATCCGTGTAGGAAGCATTTTCAGTTTTGCACGATGGGGGAATAAAACCCTTTGCTTTTGTAAGATACGGATATTTCTCCAAGTCTATGTCAGACAACGATAATGCAATTGCGTGGCGGGCATTTCCTGCGGAAAGAATACCGCTGTTTGTATTCATCACAAGGGTCCAAGTGGTATTGCTGTACGGCAATAAGGTAATACCGCTTTTATCGCTTATTTCAATGCTTTCATATCCTCTGATATATGCCGCATCATAATATCCGCTCTTGATTTGGTCTGCAAGGCTGGTGCCTTCATCAACAATTTTAAAGGTAAGGTCTGTTGCCTTTGCAGGTGAAGGTCCGTTATAGCTTTTGTTTTTCTTTAATACATACGAAGTGTCAAGCACGCTTGTAACAGCAAATTGACCGTTGAACAGTGTATACTGCCAGTTCAGTCCGTAGCGTCCGTTTGTTTTATCAAAAAATTCCTCATTGCAGGGCATTGCAACAGCAGTGGACAGTGTCTGTAAAAAAGTGCTGTCAGGGGAAGAAAGCCATATTTCAAGTGTGTAGTTATCAATTGCATTTACGCCAAGCTCGGATTTGTCAAGCTGACCTGCATTGATTTTAGGTGCATTCTCTATAACGGAAATTGTTGAATAGAGAGGGCAGTCGGTATTCGGATCGGCGGCTCTCTGAAGCGCAAAAGCAAAATCAAAGGCTGTTATTTCCGGATTATATTTTTCTCCCATACGCTTTGCCACTTTGTCATATATGTACCAGCGAAGATCTTTCTGCAGATGGAATGTATATTTAAGTCCGTTTTCACTTATTTCCCATGATTCGGCACAGCCCGGAATGATATTGCCGTCATCATCGCAGCGGACAAGCCCTTCATAGCAGTTTTCAATCAGCAGGAATTCATCGGCGGTGGAAGCCACCTGAGGGTCGTAGCTGTTTATGTTTCCGCCGAAGGGATAAATCATATCCATATATTCGGTTTTTGAACCGCAGCCTGCAAAAACTGCGGTTATTGTAATTAAAGTAAGCAGAATGCATACAATTTTTTTCATATTCATCACCACATATCTCAATTTAAATATTATAGCAGATTATATATACTTTGAAAAGATACAAAAAAACAATTTTTCATTAATAAATATGACTAAATTAGAAACACACGGAACGGCATAACAAAAACTTTTGCATTTTTTTTGATTTTAATCAAAATTTTTATTGACATATAACAAGTTAGATATTATTATAAATGCACATTAAAATGGAATAAGTTGTGTTTTCAGTAAGTTTTTGCTTTTCTGCGAAACGGGAAATATTGAATTTTTACGTCGCTTTTTCAGCACAATATCTTCATTTTTCAGTAAATCAACAAAGAAACGGAGTGATTACCGGTATGGTAAATGTGAAGGATGTCCAGCTTGGTACAACCACACGAAAAAGTTTTGCAAAAATCAATGAGGTTATGCCCATGCCTAATCTTATTGAGGTGCAAAAGGAATCTTACCAATGGTTTCTTGATGAAGGTCTTGAAGAGGTATTCCGTGATATCGGCTCAATAACCGATTATTCGGGAAATCTTGTTCTGGATTTCATTGATTATACTATGGACGAAGATCCTAAATACACAATTGCGCAGTGCAAGGCTCGCGATGTTACTTATGCAAAACCTCTTAAAGTAAGAGCGCGTTTGCAGAACAAGGAAACAGGCGAGGTAAAAGAAAATATTATCTTTATGGGCGATTTCCCGCTTATGACAGATGCAGGTACATTTGTTATCAACGGTGCGGAAAGATGTATCGTTTCACAGCTTGTTCGTTCTCCTGGTGTTTATTACAATATGGAGCACGATAAAACAGGTAAGGAATTGTTTGCAAATACAGTTATTCCTAACCGCGGTGCATGGCTTGAATATGAAACTGATGCAAATGATTTGTTCTATGTAAGAATAGATAAAAACCGTAAAATTTTCATTACAACCTTCCTTCGTGCACTTGGTCTCGGAAGTGATGCGGAAATTCGTGAATTCTTCGGTGACGATGAAAGAATTGAAGCAACAATAGAGAAGGATACAACAAAGAATCAGGAAGAAGCACTTCTTGAGGTTTACAAGAAGCTTCGCCCGGGTGAGCCGCCCACACTTGAAACTGCTCAGGCTCATCTTGATGGTTTGTTCTTTGATGCACATCGTTATGATTTATCAAGAGTCGGCCGTTACAAGTACAATAAGAAGCTTGCTATAAGCGACAGACTTACCGGTCAGAAATTAACGCAGCCTATCATTTCTCCGCAGGGTGAATTCCTTGCAGATGCAGGCGAGGTTATTTCGGAAGAAAAGGCTCTTGAAATCGAAAATGCAGGTGTAATGAATGCATTTGTTGATGTTGACGGTAAGGAAATCAAGATTGTATCAAACGGTATGGTTGATATAACAAAGTATATAGGCTTTGACTGCAAGCCGTATGGAATAAATGAGCATGTATCTTACAGAGTTCTTTCAGAAATTCTTGACAGATGCGGTGATGATGAAGAAAAAATCAAGGAAGAATTAAAGCTTTATCAGGATGACCTTATTCCTAAGCATATCACAACAGATGATATTTTTGCTACCGTTTCTTATCTTATAAATCTTGCTTACGGTGTTGGCCGCACAGATGATATTGACCATCTCGGCAACAGACGTATCCGTGCAGTGGGTGAGCTTCTTCAAAACCAGTTCCGTATCGGCTTTACACGTATGGAGCGTGTTATCCGTGAGCGTATGACTCTTCAGGCTCAGGATGATGAGGAATCCATCACACCTCAGGCGCTTATCAATATTCGTCCTGTAGTTGCAGCAATCAGAGAGTTCTTTGGTTCATCTCCTCTTTCTCAGTTTATGGATCAGAACAATCCTCTTGCAGAGCTTACACATAAAAGACGTCTTTCAGCTCTTGGTCCGGGCGGTCTTTCACGTGACCGTGCAGGTTTCGAGGTTCGAGATGTTCACTATACACATTACGGACGTATGTGTCCTATTGAAACACCTGAAGGTCCTAATATCGGTTTGATATCGTATCTTGCCTGCTACAGCCGCCTTAACGAATATGGCTTTATTGAGGCTCCTTACCGTAAGGTGGATAAGGAAACAGGCATTGTTACATCAGAGGTTGTTTATATGACTGCTGATGTTGAGGATAATTACATTGTTGCACAGGCAAATGAACCGCTTGATGAAAACGGCAGATTTGCCAACAAGCGTGTTACCTGCCGTTTTAAGGATGAGTTCATGACCTGTGAGCCTGAAAAGGTAGACTATATGGACGTTTCACCTAAGATGGTAGTTTCTGTTGCAACAGCTATGATTCCGTTCCTTGAGAACGATGACGCAAACCGTGCACTTATGGGTGCTAACATGCAGCGTCAGGCAGTTCCGCTTCTTAAGACCCAGGCTCCTGTTGTAGGTACGGGTATGGAGTATAAGGCAGCGTATGACTCCGGTGTTGTTGTTATTGCAAAGCGCGGCGGTACAGTTACATCTGTTGATGCAGATACAATTGAAATCAAAACAAAGAGCGGCGAGATTGATAAGTATGAGCTTGTTAAGTTCAGCGGCTCAAACCAGGGCACCTGTATTAATCAGCGTCCGATTGTTTCACTTCATCAGACTGTTGAGGACGGTCAGGTTATCGCAGACGGTCCTGCAACAAGCAACGGTGAAATTTCACTTGGTAAGAATGCTCTTATCGGATTTATGACCTGGGAGGGTTATAACTACGAGGATGCTGTTCTTATTAATGAAAAAATGGTTCGTGATGATGTTTATACATCTATTCACATTGAAGAGCACGAGGTTGAAGCACGTGATACAAAGCTCGGACCTGAGGAAATCACACGTGATATTCCGAACGTAGGTGAAGATGCTCTTAAAGATCTTGATGAGGATGGTATCATCCGTGTAGGAGCTGAGGTACACAGCAGCTCAATTCTTGTTGGTAAGGTTACACCTAAGGGTGAAACAGAGCTTACCGCTGAAGAAAGACTTCTTCGTGCTATCTTCGGTGAAAAAGCAAGAGAGGTAAGAGATACATCAATGCGTGTTCCTCACGGTGAATACGGTATTGTTGTTGATGTTAAGGTATTTACCCGTGCTAACAGTGATGAGCTTAACCCGGGTGTTAATAAAGTGGTAAGAGTTTATATTGCTCAGAAGAGAAAGATTCAGGTCGGCGATAAGATGGCAGGTCGTCACGGAAACAAGGGTGTTGTTTCCCGTGTTCTTCCGCAGGAGGATATGCCGTTCCTTCCGGACGGACGCCCGCTTGATATTGTTCTTAACCCACTCGGCGTACCTTCACGTATGAATATCGGTCAGGTACTTGAGGTTCACCTTGGCTATGCTGCAATGGCACTCGGCTGGAAGATGTGCACACCTGTATTTGATGGTGCACACGAGGATGACATCAGAGAATGCCTTAAGCTTGCAGGAATGTCTGAGGATGGTAAAACCATTCTTACAGACGGACGTACAGGTGAGAAATTCGATAATCCTATTACAGTAGGATATATGTATTATCTTAAACTGCATCACCTTGTTGATGATAAGATTCATGCACGTTCAACAGGTCCTTACAGCCTTGTAACACAGCAGCCGCTCGGAGGTAAAGCTCAGTTCGGCGGTCAGCGTTTCGGTGAAATGGAGGTTTGGGCACTTGAAGCATACGGTGCTGCCTATACTCTTCAGGAAATTATCACTGTTAAATCAGATGATGTTGTGGGCAGAGTTAAAACCTATGAATCTATTGTTAAGGGCGAGAATATTCCTACAGCAGGAACACCTGAATCCTTCAAGGTTCTCTTTAAAGAGCTTCAGGCTCTCGGACTTGACACCCGTCTTTATGACAGAGATGGCAATGAGGTTGAATTAAAGCAGGATATTGATGACGGCACAGGAATTCAGCCTATAGATGATAAAGCATTCACCCAGGTAAATGACTACGAAAGTGTTGGCGAAGGCTTCTCCTTCCAGAATGCAGAGGGTGAAAGCGAGGAAGCAGATCAGGATATGAGCTATGAATCTATGTTTACGGATTCAGATGAAGGTTATTCAGATGATGAATAATTGCCGATAACTGATTAACTATCCACATTACATTATATATAAAGGAGTGCTTCCAAATGGAAAATGAAAACCAATTCAGTTCAATTAAAATCGGCCTTGCTTCACCTGAACAGATCAGAGAATGGTCTTACGGTGAGGTAACAAAGCCGGAAACAATAAACTACAGAACACTTAAGCCTGAACGTGACGGACTTTTCTGTGAAAGAATTTTCGGACCTATGAAGGACTGGGAATGTCACTGCGGAAAGTATAAAAGAGTTCGCTATAAGGGCAAGGTGTGCGAACGCTGCGGAGTTGAAATAACAAAAGCAAAGGTTCGCCGTGAGCGTATGGGTCATATTGAGCTTGCAGCTCCTGTTTCCCATATCTGGTATTTCAAGGGTATTCCGAGCCGCCTTGGCTTGGTGCTTGATATCAGCCCCCGTTATCTTGAAAAGGTGCTTTATTTTGCACTTTACATTGTAACGGATCCGGGTGACACACCTCTTGAAAAAATGCAGATTCTTAATGAAAAAGAATATGCAGAAATGCGTGAAAGATATGAAGATGACTTTGAAGCAGGCATGGGTGCCGAGGCTATCAAAAAGCTTCTTCAGGATATTGATGTTGAGCAGCTTCGTGATGAGCTTACAGCAGAGCTTGAAGATGCAACCGGTCAGAAGAGAGTTCGTATTCTTAAAAGACTTGATGTTGTTGATGCTTTCTGCAAGAGCGGAAACAAGCTTGAATGGATGATAATGGATGTAATTCCTGTAATTCCTCCTGACATTCGTCCTATGGTTCAGCTTGACGGCGGCAGATTTGCAACATCAGATCTTAATGATCTTTACAGACGTGTTATCAACAGAAATAACCGACTTAAGAAATTGCTTGAGCTCGGAGCACCTGACATTATTGTAAGAAATGAAAAAAGAATGCTTCAGGAAGCTGTTGATGCTCTTATTGATAACGGCCGCCGCGGCAGACCTGTTACAGGTCCTAACAACCGTCCTCTGAAATCTCTTTCAGATATGCTTAAGGGTAAGCAGGGTCGTTTCCGTCAGAACCTTCTCGGTAAGCGTGTTGACTATTCAGGCCGTTCGGTTATCGTTGTAGGTCCTGAGCTTAAAATGCACCAGTGCGGACTTCCCAAGGAAATGGCTATTGAGCTTTTCAAGCCGTTTGTTATGAAAAGACTTGTTGCAACAGGAGCAGCATCAAATATTAAATCAGCAAGAAAAATGGTTGAGCGTGCAAGCAATCCTGCAGTTTGGGATGCTCTTGAGGTTGTAATCAAGGATCACCCCGTAATGCTTAACCGTGCTCCCACACTTCACCGTCTTGGCATTCAGGCATTTGAGCCTGTTCTTGTTGAGGGTCGTGCAATTAAACTTCACCCATTGTCCTGTACAGCGTTCAACGCTGACTTCGACGGTGACCAGATGGCTGTTCACGTTCCGCTTTCAGCTGAGGCTCAGGCAGAAGCACGTATGCTTATGCTTGCTGCCAATAACCTTCTTAAGCCTTCGGACGGTAAGCCTGTTGCAGTTCCTACACAGGATATGGTTATCGGTTCATATTACCTTACAATGGTTAAGGAGGGTGAGCCGGGTCAGCCTAAATACTTCAAGGATGCAGACAGAGCCGAAGAAATCACCTTCAGTGAGGCTAAGAAAATAACAGGCGGAGCTCTTACAAATGCACAGCTTCTTTGTGAAACAAGCAATGAAGAGCTTGCTGAAAAATTCGGAATTTACCGTTCATTCAGCATTTTCAGAGATAAGGATGAAGCTATGATGGCATATCAGGAGGGCTCTCTCGGTATGCATTCACCTGCTAAAATCCGTGTATCAAAGGAAGAGGACGGCGTAGTTAAATCTGCAATCATTATAACAACAATCGGAAGAATTATTTTCAACAATCCTATTCCTCAGGATCTTGGATTTGTTGACCGTTCAAAGCCTGAAAATGAATTTGAGCTTGAAATCGGCTTTGTTGTTAAGAAGAAGCAGTTAGGTCAGATTGCAGATAAGCTGATTTCCGTTCACGGTGTTTCCGTTGCCTCAGTTGCACTTGATGCTATTAAGGCACAGGGCTATAAATATTCAACAGTATCAGGCACAACCGTTGCTGTTTGCGATGCGCTTATTCCTGATGCGAAAAAGGATTTCCTTGCAGAGGCTGAAAAGAAGGTTGATGAAATCACAGTTAACTATAACTATGGCTTTATCACAAACGAAGAGCGTTCATCAGCAGTTATCAAGGCTTGGGAAGATTGTACAAATAAGGTTACAAATGAGCTTACATCAAACTTTGACGGAACGCATAATCCAATCCATATGATGGTTGACTCCGGTGCCCGCGGTAGTACAGCTCAGCTTCGTCAGCTTGCAGGTATGCGTGGTCTTATTGCAAACACAGCAGGTAAAACAATTGAAATTCCTATCCGTGCGAACTATCGTGAAGGTCTTAATATTCTTGAATATTTCATTTCTTCACGTGGTGCGCGTAAAGGTCTTACAGATACAGCGCTCCGTACGGCAGACTCAGGTTACCTTACACGTCGTCTTGTAGACGTATCTCAGGATGTTATTATCCGTGATGATGACTGCGGCTGTCATGAGGGTATTATTGTTAAAGCTATTATGGATGGCAATCGTGAGCTTGAATCACTTCATGAGCGTCTTGTGGGAAGATTCCCGCTTGAGCCTGTTGTTCATCCTGAAACAGGTGAGGTTCTTGCTTCTCCTGATGAAATGATGACCAATGCTGTTGCAGATAAAATTGTTGCAGCAGGTATTACAGAGGTTAAAATTCGTTCACTTATCACTTGTAAGTCACGCCACGGTGTTTGTCGTAAGTGCTACGGTTCAAACCTTGCATTCAATGAGCCTGTACAGGTTGGTGAGGCAGTTGGTATCATAGCTGCTCAGTCAATCGGTGAGCCGGGTACTCAGCTTACAATGAGAACCTTCCATACAGGCGGTATCGCAGGCGGAGAAGATATTACACAGGGTCTTCCTCGTGTAGAAGAGCTTTTCGAGGCAAGAAAGCCGAAGCAGTATGCTATTCTTTCAGAAATTGCCGGTACTGTTAGATTTGAGGAAATTAAAAAGTCAAATCACGCTGTTGTTACAGATCCGGAAACACTTGAAGAAAGAAAATATCTTATTCCTTACGGTTTCAGACTTCATGAAGATATTGTTGAAGGTGCTCACGTTGAAAAGGGTCAGGAATTAACCTACGGCTCAAAGAATCCGCACGATGTTCTTGCAATTCTCGGTGAAGAGGCCGTTTATAACTATCTTATCCGTGAAGTTCAGTTTGCTTACCGTACACAGGGTGTTGATGTTAACGATAAGCACATTGAGGTTATCGTTCGCCAGATGCTTAAAAAGTGCACTGTTGACGAGTCAGGCGATACAGATCTTGTTTCAGGTACAATGGTTGATGTTGCTGCAGTTGATGAAGCAAACGAAAAGATTGATGCAAGAATTGCGGCAGGTGAGGCAAATCTCAAGCACGCAACCTATATTCCGATTCTTATGGGTATTACAAAGGCTTCTCTTGCAACAGATTCATTCCTTTCAGCAGCCTCATTCCAGGAAACAACAAGAGTTCTTACAGATGCGGCTATCCGCGGAAAGAGCGATCCTCTTATCGGTCTTAAGGAAAACGTTATTATCGGTAAGCTTGTTCCTGCAGGTACCGGTATGGATGTATTTAATGATGTTGATGTTGTTCCAAGTTATTTTTCTGCAGAAGGTGCCGAAGAAATTATGAATCTGGAACAATTGCAAAAATTGTTGACAAGTGCTACTGCTGAGTGATATACTATATCCTCGGCAAGTAAAAAAATTGTCATATTATCCAAATAATATTTGATATATTTGGTAAATTGCACATAATATTGGGGTGGGCATTATATGCCTGCCCCGCGAATGTGCGTTTAAATAACAGCTTAATCTGTTTAAACTGTTATTTATGCGTATATTCTTACGCATAAAATTTTACAGAAAGGAGATAAACTATTGCCTACCTTTAACCAATTAGTAAGAACAGGACGTAAGTCCCTTGAAAAGAAGGCTAAAGCACCGGCTCTTTTAAAGAGCCTTAACACTAAGAAGAATGTTATGAATGATAACAATTCTCCTCAGAAGCGTGGTGTATGTACTGCTGTTAAAACTGCAACACCGAAGAAGCCTAACTCAGCTCTTCGTAAGATTGCCCGTGTACGTTTAACAAATGGCATGGAAGTTTCAGCTTACATCCCGGGTGTTGGTCATAACCTTCAGGAGCACTCTGTTGTTATGGTACGTGGCGGACGTGTTAAGGATCTTCCCGGTGTACGTTACCACATCATCCGCGGCACCCTTGATACTCAGGGCGTTAACGGAAGAATGCAGAGTCGTTCAAAGTACGGTGCTAAAAGACCGAAGGCTGCTAAGAAGTAAGCCGTAAATTAACTTCTTATGGAAAAACAATAGTTTATACCTTATTATATATGCGGTATGACCTACTTGTTGACTCCACGGGAAAACTCGAGTACCTATGAACTCATAAATATGAAGGAGGGAAGCGAAAGATGCCAAGAAGAGGCCAAATCGCTAAACGTGATGTATTACCAGATCCGCTTTACAATTCAAAGCTTGTAACACGTCTTATCAACAACATTATGTATGATGGAAAAAAGGGTGTTGCACAGAAAATTGTTTACGGTGCGTTTGACATCATTAATGAAAAAACAGGTAACGATCCATTAGAAACCTTCCAGGCTGCTATGGAAAATGTTATGCCTGTTCTTGAGGTAAAGGCTCGCCGTATCGGTGGTGCTACTTACCAGGTTCCGCTTGAAGTTCGCGCTGAAAGACGTCAGACTCTCGGCTTGCGCTGGATAACTGCTTATGCACGTCAGCGTTCAGAAAGAACTATGAAGGAACGTCTTGCTGCTGAAATTATGGACGCTGTTAATAAAACAGGCGGTGCAGTTAAGAAGTGTGACGATACACACAAAATGGCTGAAGCAAATAAAGCATTTGCTCATTTTAGATATTAATCCGGTTGAAATTTTTAGGAGGATATTATGCCAAGAAAAGTATCTCTTGAAATGACAAGAAATATTGGTATTATGGCGCACATCGATGCTGGTAAAACAACAACTACCGAGCGTATCCTTTACTATACAGGTATTAACCATAAAATTGGTGAAACCCATGATGGTGCCGCTACTATGGACTGGATGGAGCAGGAGCAGGAAAGAGGTATTACAATTACTTCTGCTGCAACAACTTGTTTCTGGAAGGATCATAGAATCAATATCATTGATACACCTGGTCACGTTGACTTCACGGTAGAAGTTCAGCGTTCACTTCGTGTACTTGACGGTTCAGTTACCGTTCTTTGCGCAAAGGGCGGTGTTGAGCCACAGTCTGAAACCGTATGGCGTCAGGCTGATGATTATAAAGTACCTAGAATGATTTATGTTAATAAGATGGATATTATGGGTGCTGATTTTTACAATGTTCTTAACATGGTAAAAGAAAGATTTAAATGTAATGCAGTTCCGATTCAGCTTCCTATCGGTGCAGAGGATACCTTTAGAGGTATTGTTGACCTTATCAATATGGATGCTGAAATCTATTATGATGATTTGGGAAATGATGTTCGTCATGAGCCTATTCCCGAAGATATGATGGAGCTTGCTACAAAATACCATGAAGCTCTCATTGAAGCTGTTGCAGAACAGGATGAGGCTCTTATGGAAAAATACTTTGAGGGTGAAGAGCTTACTGTAGACGAAATCAAAAAGACTATCAGAAAAGCTACTTGTGACAGTGCTATGGTTCCGATTACCTGCGGAACATCATACAGAAACAAGGGTGTTCAGCCTCTCCTTGATGCCATTGTTGATTATATGCCTGCTCCGACAGACGTTGAATCAATTAAAGGTGTTAATCCTGACACAGATGAAGAGGAAGCTCGTCATTCTTCAGATGAAGAGCCATTTGCAGCTCTTGCATTCAAGATTGCAACAGACCCGTTTGTTGGTAAAATCTGCTTCTTCCGTGTATATTCAGGCACACTCAATGCAGGCACACAGGTTTACAACTCAGTTAAAGGCAACAGAGAAAGACTTGGCCGTATTCTTCAGATGCATGCTAACCACAGAGAGGATATTGACACCGTTTATGCCGGTGATATTGCTGCTGCAGTTGGTTTGAAGAATACTACAACAGGTGATACGCTTTGCGATGAAAATCATCCTGTTATTCTTGAATCCATGAACTTCCCTGAGCCTGTTATCCGTGTTGCTATTGAGCCAAAAACAAAGGCAGGTCAGGAAAAGATGGGTATTGCTCTTGCAAAGCTTGCAGAAGAAGACCCTACATTTAAGGCTTATACAGATGAAGAAACAGGCCAGACCATTATTGCCGGTATGGGTGAGCTTCATCTTGAAATTATCGTAGACCGTATGCTTCGTGAATTTAAGGTTGAAGCAAACGTTGGTGCTCCTCAGGTAGCTTATAAGGAAACAATCCAGCAGGAATCAATGTCTGATACGAAGTTCAAGCGTCAGTCAGGTGGTTCTGGTCAGTACGGTCATGTTAAAATCCGTATGTCACCAAACCTTGATGAAAACGGCATAGGCAAGGGTTATGAATTTGTTAACTCTGTTGTCGGCGGTGCTATTCCTAAGGAATACATTCCGGCTGTAGATGCAGGTATTCAGGGTGCTATGAAGAACGGTGTTCTTGCAGGCTATCAGATGGTAGATATTAAGGTTGAGCTTTATGATGGATCATACCATGAGGTTGACTCATCTGAAATGGCATTCAAGATTGCCGGCTCTATGGCATTCAAGGATGCTGCTAAGAAAGCAAATCCTGCTATTCTTGAGCCTATGATGAAGGTTATCGTTATTGTTCCTGAAGATTACATGGGCGATGTTATCGGTGATCTTAACTCACGCCGCGGTCAGATTCAGGGAATGGAAGACAGAACAGGTGCTAAGCAGATTAATGCTCGTGTTCCTCTTTCTGAAATGTTCGGTTATGTAAATGACCTTCGTTCAAAGACGCAGGGACGCGGACAGTATACAATGGAACCGGACGGCTACGAGCAGGTTCCGAAGTCAATTTCAGAGGGCATTATCTCTGAAAGAGCTAAAAAAGACTAATTGTTTATAAAATTATTAAAAACACTTGATATTTTATCATTGCTTTGTTAAAATATCATTGACAATTTTACTATTGTAATTTTAAGGAGGAAATCCCAAATGGCAAAAGAAAAATTTAACCGATCAAAACCACATGTAAACATTGGTACAATCGGTCACGTAGACCACGGTAAAACAACTCTTACAGCTGCAATCACAAAGTATCTTGCAAACAAAGGCTATGCTAAGTTTGAAGATTATGCAGATATCGATAAGGCTCCTGAAGAGAGAGAGCGTGGTATCACAATCAACACAGCTCACGTTGAGTATGAAACAGATACTCGTCACTATGCACACGTTGACTGCCCAGGACATGCTGACTATATCAAGAACATGATCACCGGTGCTGCTCAGATGGACGGTGCTATCCTTGTTATCGCTTCAACTGATGGTCCTATGGCTCAGACAAAAGAGCACCTTCTTCTTGCTCGTCAGGTTGGCGTACCTTACATTGTTGTATTCATGAACAAGGTTGATCAGGTAGACGACGAAGAGCTTCTTGAACTCGTTGAAATGGAAATTCGTGAAACTCTTGATGAGTATGAATTCCCGGGCGATGATACTCCAATCATCAAGGGTTCAGCTCTTAAGGCTCTTGAAGCTGCTTCAAATGATGATCCTGCTTGTGCTTGCATTCAGGAACTCATGGATGCTGTTGACAGCTATATCCCAACTCCGGACCGTAAGGCAGACCTTCCTTTCCTTATGCCTGTTGAGGACGTATTCACAATCACTGGTCGTGGTACTGTTGCAACTGGTAGAGTAGAGCGTGGTCAGCTTAACATGGGTGAAGAAGTTGAAATCGTTGGTCTTAAGGACGAAATCGATAAGACTGTTTGCACAGGTATCGAAATGTTCCGTAAGCTTCTTGATTATGCAGAGGCTGGTGACAACATCGGTTGTCTTCTTCGTGGTGTTCAGAGATCAGACATTGAGCGTGGTCAGGTTCTTGCTAAGCCGGGCTCAATCAACCCTCACACAAAATTCGCTGGTCAGGTTTACGTTTTAAGCAAGGATGAAGGCGGTCGTCATACTCCTTTCTTCAACAACTATCGTCCTCAGTTCTATTTCAGAACAACAGACGTTACCGGTGTTATCTCTCTTCCGGAAGGCACAGAGATGTGTATGCCTGGTGATAACGTTGTTATGAACGTAGAGCTCATCACTCCTATCGCTATCGAAGAAGGTCTTCGTTTCGCTATTCGTGAAGGCGGTAGAACAGTAGGTTCAGGCGTTGTTACAGCTATCAACGAGTAATCTCTGATTTACAAATAATTAAGAGCAGTCGAACGACTGCTCTTTTTTTGTACAGTATTTAAAGCACTTTACTGTCAAAATATGCATTTTTTATGCGAAAACAGGCAAGTGTTCACATTGACTCTGATTATTTTCATAATTATAATTGTATATATAAACTAAAAATCATTTGCACGGGATATATGTGAGGAGGATTTATGAAAAGAGTTGTCAGCTTAACTATTTCAATCGCTATGCTTTTAAGTATAGCAACCGGTTTGAATTTAACTGCTTTTGCTGCTGTGAACAGCAATTTTGAATATTCACTTTATGATGAAAGTTCTGTTGAAATTACTGCTTATAAGGGAAATGAAAGGAATCTTATTATTCCAAGTGAAATAGACGGATATACAGTTAAAAGTATTGGTGATTGTGCGTTTGAAGGCTCCACCGGCTTAAATAGCTTAACCATACCATCAAGTGTTGAATTTATAAATTGGTATGCATTTGATAACTGCTCTGGTTTGAGGACGCTTGTGATTTCCGAAGGTGTTAAAGAAATATGCCGGGGTGCGTTTAATGGTTGCAGCAGTTTAACAAATGTGATTATACCGAATAGTGTAACGCTTATTGATATTGGTGCATTTGCAGATTGTTCAGCACTGACGCGTGTAAATATTCCGCAGAACGTGGAAATAATCGGTACATATGCCTTTCAGAATTGCAGCAGTCTTTCAGCTATTACTGTTGATAAAAATAATGAATATTATGACAGCAGAAATAATTGCAATGCAGTTATAGAAACTGACAGCGATGTTTTAATTCTTGGTTGTAAAAATACAAACATTCCGAATACTGTTTCGCAAATAGGAGAGGGTGCATTTGATGGATGCACACAGCTTGAAAGTATTACAATTCCGGATAATGTTACAGCCATAGGTGATTATGCTTTTGAAGGCTGTACCGGCTTAACAAGTGCAGCAATATCTGAAAATGCAGAAAGAATAGGTACTGGTGCATTTGATTGGTGTACGGGATTAGTTGGTATAACAGTGCCTATAAGTGTTGAATTCATTGGCTCATCGGCCTTTGACCACTGTAACAGCTTAGAATATATAGCTTTTTTAAATGAGGATTGTTATATTGATTATGACGAATACACGATAAATAAAAGCACTTATATATTTGGTTATAAAAATTCATCTGCACAAGATTATGCTGAGGATTATGGCAGAACATTTTTACCGCTTGAGGAAGCTATTCCTGCAGCAAATATGCCTGCAGTTAAAAATGTTAGGGTTTCTGATATATCCTTGATAAAAGCAACCTTAACATTTGACGCTGTAAGCGATGCAGATGGTTATGAAATTCAATACTTATCCAATGGTGTATGGCGAAAGATTGATGAAATTACAAGTACCTCAAGAAGTTTCAGCAGTCTTACCTACAACAGTGAATACACTATGAGAGTTCGCGCTTATAAAGTGATTGAAGGGGTAAACATTTACTCTGTTAATTGGTCGGATAATGTGCATTTCAGAACGTTAAACAATTTAACCTCTGAATTGAAGGCTGTAACAAATATAAATTATTTAAATATATCATCAATAGGTGCAACGTTGACCTTTGATAAGGTTGACGGTGCAGATGGCTATCAGCTTCAGTATATAAGCAATGGTGCTTGGAAGAACTTTGGAGAAATAACAACAAATTCAAGAGTATTCAGCAGCCTTGCACCCGATACGGAATATACGTTCAGAGTTCGTGCATATATGGTAGTTGACGGGATAAATGTATATTCTGCCAATTGGTCTGCCGCTGTAAGCTTTGCAACCAAGCCGGATTTACCTGCGGTTGAGAGTATACGCTTTAGCAATATTACATCAAACGGATTAACTATCGTATTTGACAGTGTTGCAGGTGCAGCCGGTTATGAAATTCAGTATTTGAGGTCGGATGGATGGGTGAAAATGGGAAATGTAACAACAAATTCAAGAACCTTTACTTCGCTTGAATCCGGAAGAACATATAGTTTTCGTATTCGTGCTTATCAGATAATTAATGGTAATATTGTTTATTCCTCTAACTTCTCTGAGGTTTACTCCTGCACTACTCTGTAAATTGGTAAATAATGAGGCTATATGAAAATTATAGACGGTTGACACTTTATGTAAAACAAGATAAAATAAAGTCATATCTTATAACATAAATGGAGAAAGTGTAATGAAAAAACGTATAATCAGTTTATTTCTTTCAATATTAATAGCAGTGTTAATATTGCCGCCGGCTTCATTTTCTGCTCAAGCGGCAGATTATGCATCACAGTTAAGAGGTCAGGGCTTTCCGGAATCTTATATTCCGCATTTGGTTGCTCTTCATAATAAATATCCGAACTGGAGCTTTGAACCGCTGTTTACCGGTGAAAGCTGGAGTACAGCTGTTTCAAAGGAAAGAACATCTCATTCTCAGCAGAAGATTGAGAAGAATACAATCAATGACGGTAAGGGTTATTACTGCAACTGTTCATCGTGTTTTAAAAACGGAAGCTATGTAGTGCAGGAAAATCCGAATTGGGTATCCGCTTCACAAAGTGCCGTTGAGTATTATATGGATCCAAGAAACTTTCTTAATGAAAAATATATTTTCCAGTTTGAAACGAATTTTTATAATTCATCACATTCACAGGAGGGTGTGGAAGCAATCCTTGCAGGCACCTGGATGCACAACGCAAATATTACATACCAGAATGCACAGGGGCAGACTGTAACATATTCACCTGCAACAAAGTATTCGGCGGCCATTATGGCAGCAGCAAAAAACAGCGGACTTTCTGCATATTATCTTGCATCAAAAATTGTGCAGGAGGTTGGCGGAAAAACCAATTCAGCAGGCGGTGCAAGCGGAACAAACGCGAATTACCCGGGAATTTATAATTATTACAATATAGGAGCTTATACAGGAGCGGAAGATGGTTTACGCTGGGCTTCTTCAGGTTCAGGATATACAACAAATGTAAATGCCAATATGAGAAGTGCTTCAACAACTTCAAGCAGCATTGTTGTTAATGTTCCGATGGGAACAGCGGTTATATATAATTTCAAAACAGATAAACAGTCTGATGATTATGTATGGTATAATGTTACTGCAACCGTGGGCGGTACGTCTTATACAGGTTATATCCGCTCTGATTTAATTAATTACAGTTCACAGGACAAATATAACAGACCATGGACCAATCCGTATCTTTCAATTTATAACGGTGCACTTTACATAAAAAATAATTTCGGTACACAGTATACAGGCTATCTGCAGAAATTTAATGTGAATCCTGCATCTGGTTCAAATATGCACGGTCATGAGTATATGACAAGCGTTTACGCCGCTGCAAATGAAGCGGTAAAAACATATAATGCATATTACAATGAAGGTACTCTTGCACAGGGAAAAACCTTTTCAATTCCTGTTTTTATAGATATGCCGGGCAATCTTCCCGCAGTTCAGAATTTAAAGGCAACGAATATAACAAAGTCCGGAGCAACGCTTACCTTCGATAAGGTAACAGGTGCAGCAGGCTATGAATTGCAGTATGTAAGCAATGGTGCTTGGAAAAGCTTTGGAGAAATAACAGCAAATTCAAGAGTGTTCAGCAGCCTTGCAAGCGGAACAAGCTACACCTTCAGAGTAAGAGCGTATTCAGTTGTAAACGGACAGAAAGTATATTCAGATAACTGGTCATCCTCAGTAACCTTTACAACATTGGCAGATGCAGAAAATATACCTGCAATTCAGAATTTAAAGGCAACGAATATAACAAAGTCCGGAGCAACGCTTACCTTCGATAAGGTAACAGGTGCAGCAGGCTATGAATTGCAGTATGTAAGCAATGGTGCTTGGAAAAGCTTTGGAGAAATAACAGCAAATTCAAGAGTGTTCAGCAGCCTTGCAAGCGGAACAAGCTACACCTTCAGAGTAAGAGCATATATTGTTGTAAACGGACAGAAAGTATCTTCAAATAACTGGTCATCTACGATAACCTTTAAGACATTGGTTGATGCTGTTAATCTTCCTGCAGTTTCACAGATAAAATATACAAATATAACAGAAACGGGAGCAACGCTTACATTTGACAAGGTTAGCGGAGCAGACGGCTATCAGCTTCAGTATGTAAGCAATGGTGCTTGGAAGAACTTTGGAGAAATAACAACAAATTCAAGAGTATTCAGCAGCCTTGCAAGCGGAACAAGCTACACCTTCAGAGTAAGGGCGTATGCTGTTGTAAATGGTCAGAAGATTTATTCAAATAATTGGTCAGGTGCATACAGCTTTACCACATTAAACCCAACAAATCTTTCAGCACCTGCAAATTTCAAGGCATCAAATGTAACAAAAGCAGGAGCAACGCTTACATTTGACAAGGTTAGCGGAGCAGACGGCTATGAATTGCAGTATATCAGCAACGGAGCATGGAAAAGATTCGGAGATATTACAGCAAATACAAGAGTGTTCAGCAGCCTTGCGAGCGGAACAAGCTATACCTTCAGAGTAAGGGCATATGCAGTTGTTAACGGTCAGAAGATTTATTCGGATAATTGGTCTTCTCCGATAAGCTTTACTACTCTTAAATAAGTAAATAGGAATGATTCATTAGATTTTGAGTGAATTTTCGGCATTCTGCATCAAAGTGCAGAGTGCCTTTTTTACATAATTGTAAAGAAAAATCTTTTTTGTTGCCGTTATTATTATAATTTGATATAATATAAGCCTAAATATTTTAGGTGGTTTTATGGAAAAAGAGCTTGAAAATTTAACAGGAACCATTGAAGATATAACCTATTTTAACGAGGAAAACGGTTACACCGTTATGGTTATTTCTTATGATAATGAGCCTTTAACGGTTGTGGGTAATTTTCCTAAGCTCGTTGAGGGCGAAGAGGTGCGCCTTGTTGGCGAATGGGTAAATCATTCCACCTACGGAAAACAGTTTAAGGCAAGCCTTGTGGAGCAGACTCTGCCTGCGGATGCCGCAGGAATTCTGCGTTATCTTGCAAGCGGAATCATAAAGGGTGTTCGTGAATCAACGGCTGTTAAAATTGTTGAAGCCTTTGGTGCGGATTCCTTCAATGTTATTGAAAATGATGTTAACCGCCTTGCTTCCGTAAAAGGAATAAGCAAACCTAAGGCAAGAAAAATTCAGCAGGAGTTCAAAGCACAGTTTGCTTCAAGGGAAGCAATGATTGGTTTAACAAATCTCGGTTTAACGCAGAGCGAAGCATTTAAGGCTTATAATATGTTTCGTGCAGCCGCCTGTGATATTATTTCTGAAAATCCGTATGCCTTTGTTTGTGAAAGCGGTTATTCCTTTGAACGTGCAGAGGAAATTGCCGGCTCACTTGATTCACCTGATTTATATGATTACAGATGTCAGGCAGGAGTTGTTTTTGTTGTTCGCCATAATCTTGATAACGGTCATACCTGTCTGCCAAGAAGTGCAGTTGTTAAATCTGCAATGAATTATCTTGAATGCAGTGAGGATGCTGCAGAAATATCTATAGATAATGCCATTCAGGGCAAGCAGCTTTTTTCAGATGATATAAACGGTAAGGCGTTTTTATTTCTTCCCGAGATTTATCAGGCAGAAACTGCTGTTGCCGAAAGAATAAAGGTTATGGTAAATTATCCTCCGAGGCAGATTGAAATATTTTCAAGTGAAATTTATGCCTTTGAGGAAGCACACGGGATTGAATTTGATGATAAGCAAAGAGCTGCAATCGAGATTGCGGTTAATCAGGGTATGCTTATTCTTACAGGTGGTCCGGGTACAGGTAAAACCACAACGGTCAGAGGAATCATTGCCCTTATGAAAAACAGGGGGCTTAATGTTGCACTTGCGGCACCAACGGGCAGAGCTGCAAAAAGAATGACGGAGCTTACCGGCTGTGAGGCAAAAACAATTCACCGATTGCTTGAGGTTGAATACAGGGACGGAGCGACGGAACCATCATTTGTTTACAACAGGAAAAACAAGCTTGATGTGGATGCTGTTATCATTGATGAGCTTTCAATGGTGGATATAAAGTTGTTTGACAGCTTCTTGGAAGCACTGCCGATGAATGCAAGGCTTATTATGGTTGGAGATAAGGATCAGCTTCCGCCCGTAGGTGCAGGAAATGTACTTAAGGATTTAACCGAAAGCGGTATGATACCTGTTGTGGAGCTTGATAAGATTTTTCGTCAGGCAATGGAAAGTCTGATTGTTACGAATGCACATAAAGTTGTTAAAGGTGAAATGCCGGATATGTCACGAACTGATTCATCATCTGATTTCTTTCTGCTGAAAGAAAATGCACCATATAATGCTTCTAAGAAGATAGTTGATCTTGTAACACGCCGTCTGCCGGCATCATATGGGTATAATCCGCTTACTGATATTCAGGTGCTCTGTCCGAGCAGAAAAGGTGATGTAGGCACTGAAAACCTTAATTATCTTTTGCAGCAAAGGCTTAACCCTCCGTCAAGAGAAAAAGCGGAAATTAAGCATAACGGCTATGTTCTCCGCATAGGGGATAAGGTTATGCAGATTAAGAATAATTATGATGTGCCATGGTTTAAGGCAAATGATAGCGGCACAGGCGTTTTCAACGGGGATATTGGAATTTTAACAAGGATAGACAGGGCAAATGATATACTGAATGTTCA
Source organism: uncultured Eubacterium sp. (assembly GCA_910577215.1). Lineage (GTDB taxonomy): Bacteria > Bacillota > Clostridia > Oscillospirales > Acutalibacteraceae > Eubacterium_R. The sequence continues at coordinate 27,766 of CAJTMQ010000007.1, forward strand.
GTTTGACGACCGGGAAGCTATGTATTCGATTGAAAGTGCAAAGGAGCTTGAGCTTGCTTATGCAATGACTGTGCATAAAAGTCAGGGGTCTGAATTTGAAACGGTTGTTATGCCTGTTCTTGCAACTCCGCCGAAGCTTGCATACAGAAATCTGTTTTATACGGCACTTACAAGGGCAAAAAATCTTCTTGTTTTAATCGGAAATGAAAATTCTGTTCGCACAATGGTTGATAATGATAAAAAAAGCAGACGTTACAGTGCATTGGGGTATTTTTTAACGGTTGACAATAATCCTTTCTTGCAGTAACATTTATTTATATTGATTTTAAGGAATGACATTATGTTTGGTTATGATTTAGGTATAGATTTAGGCTCAAGTTCAATAGTTATATCTGTTCCCGGCAAGGGGATTGTTGTTAATGAGCCGTCCTATGTTGCCTATGACACGGAAACAGAAAAAATAGTGTATGCAGGCAGAAGGGCATATTATCTTGAGGGCAGAGAGCCAAGCGGTATTTCGGTTATTCAGCCTGTTGTAAACGGTGCAATAACCAATTATTCAATAGCTCAGAAAATGGTTAGGTTTTTTATTAACAAGGTTATAGGAAAAAGCCTTTTCAAGCCAAGAGTTGTTGCATCTATTTCCGCACTCAGCACAGATGTTGAAAAAAGAACCCTGGTGTCGGTAATAATTACTGCCGGTGCAAGATCTGTTTGCCTTGTTGAAGAGCCGCTTTGTGCCGCCTTCGGTGCGGGTGTTGATCCGTTGCTTCCTACAGGTGTTTTTGTTATAGATATAGGCGGCGGCACAACAAATATGGCAATTGTAAGTCAGGGCTGTATGAATCAGGTTGAAACGCTGCGGCTTGCAGGCAATCACTTTGATGATGAAATAATAAGACATATGCACGATGAGTACAGTATTTTAATCGGGAAACGTACAGCAGAAGAGGTAAAAAACAGTATAGCCTGTGCATATCCGCGTGAAGAGGATGTTGCTATGCAGGTTAAGGGCAGAAATATGGTAACCGGTATGCCCGATAGTGCCGAATTAACAGGAAATGAGATATATGAATGCTTAAGTCCGCTTTTAAAACAGCTTGCAGATGCCGCAGTTGCTCTTTTTGAAAGAACATCACCTCAGCTTATGGCAGATATAACATCGGGTGAGGTTATATTAACAGGCGGATGCTCTGCAATTTACGGAATGGATAAAATGTTTGCAGATGCACTTAACCTTGATATTACCGTTGCGCCAAGGGCCGAGCTGTGTGTTGCAAAGGGTACAATGGTTGCGCTCAATAAGATGCATGTTTTGGATCAATATGGCTATCGCTTCAGAACAAAGCAGGATGTCAGAATCAAGTGATTTAAAAATATAAACGGAGGAACTGATATGGATAGATTTTCAAAATTTCACCCCATAATCAGTTTCTTGTTTTTTATAGGTGTAATAGCTTTAACAATTGTTTTTACAAATTCTTTTTTTACCGCAGTGTCTTTTTTGTGTTCTTTTTGCTATTCAGTTAAGTTAAAGGGCAAAAAAGCGGTTTCATATTTGCTGAAATTCACATTTCCCATTGTTTTATTTGCAGGAATTTTCAATATGCTTTTTGCCGGATACGGAAAACATATTTTATTTTCTGTAAAGGGAATTAACTTTACAACAGAATGCCTTGCATCAGGTTTGTTTACAGGGGTGATGATAGGTGCGGTTATCATGTGGTTTTTGTCATATAACGAGATTGTTACAAGTGATAGGTTTATGGCAATTTTTGGCGGTATTATGCCAAATTTTGCACTTTTGTTTTCTATGATTCTGCGATTTATTCCGCTTATGATTAAAGCTTCTGATGAAATAAAGGATGCACATAAGGGTTTAGGAACGGAAACAAAGGGATTAAAAAACACTCTGTCAAGGTTTTCAGCTTTACTGTCAATAAGCCTTGAAAAAAGCATTGAAACAGCGGATTCAATGAAATCCAGGGGCTTTGGGACCAAAAAAAGAAGCTTCTACAGCGCATATGAATTCAGAAAAAGTGATTTTGCAGCACTTATGCTTATTGCAGTGCTGATTATATATTTATTTGCTGCAGGCTTTATGGAATATCCGCAGATTTCTTTTAATCCTGTAATTGAAATTAAGAGTATTCATTATTTTTCATTGATATTATTTTTTGTTTATGCACTTTTTCCGCTAATTGCGGATTTATCGGAGGATGTTAAATGGCTTTTGTTGAAATCAAAAATTTAATATTCTCTTATCCCAAAGCAGATGAAAATGCACTTGATGGTGTTAACCTTTCTGTTGAAGAGGGAGAGGTATGTCTTGTTATCGGAAAGTCCGGCAGCGGAAAATCAACTCTCTTAAGGCTTCTTAAAAAGGAAATTGCACCTTTCGGTGAAGTCAGCGGAGAGATTAGCATAAGAAGTGAAAATATAGGCTTTGTTAATCAGAATGTTGAAAGCAATATTGTTACGGATACCGTGCAGAGTGAGCTTGCTTTTGCTCCGCAGAATCTCGGAACAGGCAGAAAAGAAACGGCTTTGAAAATTGCAGAGGCGGCAAGTTACTTTAATCTCGGCAGTGTTTTTAATGAGAAAACAGAGAGTCTTTCAGGCGGCACAAAGCAGATTGTTTCGCTTGCTTCTGTGTTTACTGCCGAAACGGATTTGCTTATTCTTGATGAGCCTGTTTCGCAGCTTGATCCCGTAGCGGCAGAGGACTTTATAAATATAGTTTCTAAGCTCAACCGTGAGCAGGGAGTAACTGTTATTATCAGCAGCCACAGAATGGACGGCATTCTGAAAGCCGCAGACAAAGTTGCGGTTATGGATCAGGGTAAAGTGATTTTTTGCGGAACACCCTCGCAAGCGGCACGCTTTCTTGTAGAAACAGAGCATGATATGAGAGCGGCACTTCCGCCATATACGCAGGTTTTAAATGGTAATCCGATTGATTTTTCAGATGCAAAAAAAGCATTGAATCATATTACATATCGAAAAGAATGTGTGCAGGTGAAAAATGATACCTCTCTCACTGCAAAAGGTATTTGTTTTGCTTATAAAAAAGGATTGCCGGATGTTTTCCTTTCGCTTGATTATCAGGCTGAAAAGGGGAAAATCAATGCCATAGTCGGTGCGAACGGAAGCGGTAAAACAACACTTCTTAAATGTCTTTGCGGTGTGCTGAAATGCTATAGCGGCAAAATTAAGGCAAGCGGAAGAACGGCATATATGCCGCAGAATGTGCATACCTTATTTGTTTGTGATACTGTTCGTGAAGAGGTTAATGATGCAAAGTTGTTAACGCAGTTCGGGCTGGACAGACTTGTTCAAAGAAATCCATTTGATTTGAGCGGCGGAGAGGCACAGCGTCTTGCTCTTGCTAAAATAATGTCAGTGGATTGTGATATTATGCTGCTTGATGAGCCTACAAAAAGTGTTGATGCGCCCTTCCGTATTGAATTTGCGGGGATGCTTAAAGCACTTACCGAAAAAGGAAAAACGATAATAGTTGTAACGCACGATTTGGAATTTGCGGGCAGGTATGCAGATAATACCGCATTTTTATTCAACGGTAAAATTATTGCAAATTCCCCTGCAAGAGAATTTTTTTCTTCACTTTCAACTTATACGACATCCATTTCAAGATTAACGGGCGGAAAGGCTGTTTCTGTTGATGATATTGAGGTGGAGCAATGAAAAGAAAATCAGTAAAAATTTTGTCTGCAGTGTTGATTTTGTTAACGGCGGTTATTATAGTTTTATGGCAGCTTTTCCTTGCTGAAACCACTTCATTTTACCTTGTTTCGGTAATCATTCTTCTTGTTTCAATGATACCGTTTATGCTCAGCTTTGAAAAATCCTCGCCCTCGGCACGTGAGCTGGCACTCATTGCAGTTCTGATTTCGCTTGCGGTTGCGTCAAGAGCTGTATTCTATCTTGTGCCTCAGTTCAAGCCTATCGGTGCGGTGGTTATTGCGTCAGCGGTTTGTCTTGGAGCCGAAAGGGGATATATTATAGGTGCATTTTCAGCGTTTGTTTCAAACTTTATTTTCGGGCAGGGAATATGGACTCCTTTTCAGATGGTAGCACTTGGGCTTGTCGGCTTTTTTGCAGGTGTTATCTTTAAAAAGCTGAGAACAAACAGGTGGACTCTTTCAATAGTCGGCTTCGTTCTTACCTTTGCACTTTACGGTGTTATTGTTGATGCAGGCTCGGTGATTTTTATTGCGGATGAGTTTACATGGTCTGCCGCTTTGGCAATATATGCAGCAGGTCTGCCGTTTTCAGCAATATTCGGCGGAGCAACAGTGCTGTTTCTGTTTTTATTTGGTGAGGCATTTATTAAAAAGTTGAACAGAATTAATATGAAATACGGGATAACGGAGGATAATTATGAAAAATGAAAACATATTGGACAGGCTTTCAAAAATAGCATTCATCACCGCAATAATCGGTGTATGTACAATCGGAATATGCCCTGCATTTGCAGCAATAGGCATAACTGTTCCTTTGGTTATGAAGAGGAAGAATGCCCAAATCAGCAAGGAAACGCAATCACGCAATAAAAAGGCATTTATTGCAGGTATAATTTCAATAATTATGTTTGTTGTGGATTTGGTAATTGCTATTGTTTTAAATTCTCAATTTAATTGGTTTTAATAATGGTAATATTATATAATTTAGGAGCGGTTTTGCCGCTCCTTTTTTTTGTTGGATCTTTTTGAAAAATGATAAAAAATTGTTGACAAACGATAATTTTGATGCTATAACTAACTTGAAAATTATTCTTTTGGAGGAAAATTTTATGTGGAGTAAAGAAAAATCCGTTAAGCTTACACACTTTATTGTAAGGGTGTGCTATGTTGTTTTGGCAGTAATTGTTATTGTACTTCCTTTTCTTATTGCAACAGAGCCTGTTATTTACCAAATATCTTTGTGGCAGCTTGGCGGCAAATATGTTTTATATCCGTTTTATGCAATTGTACCTGCAGGATATGTGGCTTTAATTTGTATAGATAAGCTATTAACCAATATCAGAAAAGAAGTTGTTTTTGACGGCAGAAATGTCAAACTGCTGAGAATTATAAGCTGGAGCTGCTTTTATGCCGCAATCGTATGCCTGCTTGCGTTTGTAATTATTTGTATAGCTAAGGGATGGCCTTCTGTTTTTCTGATAATTTTAGCCGCAGGTGCAGGATTTATGGGACTGGTAGTAAGAGTAGTTAAAAATGTATTTGAATCTGCGATAAAAATCAAAGAAGAAAACGAGCTTACCATATAGGAGGAATATATGCATATTGTAGTAAATCTTGATGTTATGCTTGCAAGGCGTAAAATGTCCTCAAATGAACTGGCATCAAAAATAGGTATTACTCCTGCAAATTTATCAATTTTAAAAACGGGAAAGGCAAAGGCTATCAGATTTTCAACCTTAACAGCTATCTGCAAGGAACTTGATTGTCAGCCCGGTGATATTCTGGAATTTGTTAAGGATTAAGCAATAAATATTAATGGAGATGATGATATGAATAATTATGAATTTAATACAAAAAGCACATATTATGTTCCGCCGCAGGCACCTAAAAACAGAAAAATACTTAATATGAATAAAAAAGATTTATCATTTTTACTGGTCTTTTTTGCATCGATATTTATTTTTATTGATTTTGCAGTAATGCACGGCTTTAATTCAGGCTTTACCATATCATTTTTTATTATTTTTGTTGTATTCACTGCATATCTCTGGAATAAAAGTATTAAGGTATCTGCTTTTTCATATATTTGCGGGATTTTATCACTTGCAGGGGCTGCAACCTTTACGCTGTCAAGAGATATATTTGTAAATTTCATCATGGTATTTCTTGTTACGGCATTGTTTTCAATTTACATTTGCGGAATAAGCGATACCTTCAGAAATAATGAGGGCAGTTTTAAAATGCTCGGTGATTTGATTTGCGGTACAATCATTTCGCCGTTTACCAACATATCGGATGTAAACTATTCACTTAATAAATCTATTTCTAAAAACAAAAGATTGCTTTATGTTATTATAGGATTTGCGGTTTCCGTTCCCGTATTGCTGGTTATTATACCTCTTCTTGTAAGCAGTGATGCAGCCTTTCAGGGGCTAATCAATACAATTGCAAGGAATATAGGAATTTATATTGCAGATGCTTTTATATCCATTTTGTTTATACCATATGTTTTTTCTTATGCTTTCAGCAAAAAGAATAATCTTAAAACGGGTTCCGAAGTTTTTGCTAAAAGCAAAAAGAGTTTCAGATTTTCACCAAGTGCAGTTTCAACAACATTTTTATGCGTTATTTCAGTTACGTATTTAGTTTACCTTTTCTCACAGCTTGCATATTTTTTCAGTGCTTTTTCAGGCATTCTTCCTGAGGGTTATGAATATACTGCAAGCGTTTATGCAAGACGCGGATTTTTTGAAATGTTTGCTATATGTGTTATTAACATTGCAATTATTTCTTTAACAAATATTGCTACAAAAAGAGATGGAGCAAATAAAATTTCCAAACCGTTAAAGGCAGCAGAATTCTTTATATCAATGTTTTCAATTGTTCTTCTTACTACCGCAATGTCTAAAATGAGCCTTAATATTGAAATTTTCGGTCTTTCAAAGTATCGTTTGCTTGTTTCAATATTTATGGTTATGCTTCTTGTTATCATTCTGTTTTTTGTAATTCATATTTTCTTCCCTAAGGTTAAGTATATGCAGCCTATCATTATTTTCTGCAGTGTACTGTTTATCGTTTGTGCATTTGCAGATATGGATTCAGTTGTTGCAAAATATAATGTTAATGCTTACAGTAATAATGAGATTGAAACGGTTGATGTAAGCTATCTGAATAATCTTTCCGATTCCGCAGTGCCGTATATAATTGAGCTGGCAAATGATAAAAATGAAGAAGTTGCACAGCAGGCAAAAAATTGTATTCTTTACAGAGTTGAATATGATTACGGTGAGAATTTCACATTGTCTGAAAACGGAGTGCTTGAATGTAATGGTATAGGGGATCTGCGTGAATTCAATTTTGTTAAAAAGCTTTCAAATAAAATGATTTGTGATTATTATAATTCTCTGCCGGAGGATATGAGAAATATTCATAATGCTTACTCATATGATGAAGATTATGTATATGGTGAATATTAAATAGTATCTTAAAACAATTAAAGACCGCTCATATGAGCGGTCTTTGTTTATAGTATTATGATTAATCAGGATAACCGTTAGGGTTCTGACTTTGCCAGCGCCAGCTGTCCTCACACATTTCTTCAATGTCGCGTTCAGCCTTCCAGCCAAGCTCCTTTAATGCCTTGCTTGGATCTGAATAGCAGGTAGCAATATCACCGGGGCGGCGGTCAAGAATTTCATATTTAATCTTAACACCTGAAGCTTTTTCAAATGCTTTAACAACATCAAGCACACTGTAGCCCTTGCCTGTGCCGAGGTTGTATATATTAAGACCCGTACCTGAAGCTACCTTCTCAACAGCCTTAACGTGGCCGAGTGCCAAGTCAACAACGTGAATATAATCTCTTACACCTGTGCCGTCGTGCGTATCATAATCATCACCGTAAACACCCAGGTGATCAAGTTTGCCGATAGCAACCTGTGTGATGTATGGCATAAGGTTGTTTGGAATTCCGTTCGGATCTTCGCCCATCGTGCCGCTCTTATGAGCACCGATAGGATTGAAATAACGAAGCAGGCAGATAGACCATTCCTTGTCTGATACATATAAATCCTGCATGATTTCTTCAATCATAAGCTTTGTTCTGCCATACGGATTGGTAACACCGCCAACCTTCATATCCTCTGTAAGAGGTGATATGTTATTCATACCGTAAACCGTTGCAGAGGAGGAAAATACAATCTTTTTGCATCCGTTATTTCTCATAACATCAAGCAAAACAAGTGTTCCGTTTATATTGTTGTCAAAATATTCAAGAGGCTTATAAACACTTTCGCCAACTGCCTTAAGCCCTGCAAAATGAATAACAGAATCAATGCTTTCTTTTTTGAAAATTTCATCCATTCCGTCATAATCACGAATATCACATTCGTAATAGGTGAATGCTTTGTTTGTAAGAGCCTTTATTCTGTCTATACTTGATTTTTTGCAGTTGCAGAAGTTATCAACAATTACAACATCAATACCCGAATTAAGAAGCTCAACGCAAGTGTGGCTGCCGATATATCCGGCACCACCCGTTACTAAAACTGACATAAAAATCCTCCTAAAAAATTTTATTAATAAGCCTTACCCCAATAAAGCATATGCTTAGCGGGTTTTCCACAGCAAACACAGGTATCTGCAATATGCTCTTCCTCAAGAGGGATACAGCGTGAACCAACACCTGTGATTTCCTTAACCTTATCCTCACATGTTTCTTCTCCGCACCACATTGCTTTAACGAAGCCGTCTCCGTTTTCTTTAAGTGCGTTTGTGATTTCATCAAGAGTTTTGCATATATAGGTTCTGTGTTCCCTGTTTTCAAGAGCAGCATTGTACATACCGTCACGCACCTCCTGAAGCTTTTGCAGAATAACTGCTTCAAGTTCGTCAAGGGATACAAAGGTTTTTTCTCTGTTATGACGTGTAACAATTACACACTGATTTTTTTCAATATCCTTAGGACCTATTTCAACTCGAATAGGAACACCCTTCATTTCATATTCGGCAAATTTCCAACCCGGTGAATTGTTTGATGCATCAATTTTTGCACGGCAGATTTTTTTCAATCTGTCACATACCTCGGTAGCTTTTTCAATTACACCTTCCTTATGCTGTGCAACAGGAATAACCATAACCTGAACAGGAGCAACAGCAGGCGGAAGAACAAGTCCGTTATCATCACCGTGTGTCATAATAATTGCACCGATAAGGCGGGTTGTCATTCCCCAAGAGGTCTGATGCGGATATACAAGTTTGTTTTCCTTGTCTGAATACTGAATTTCAAATGCTTTTGCAAAGCCGTCACCAAAATAATGAGAGGTACCTGCCTGAAGTGCCTTGCCGTCATGCATAAGTGCTTCAATGCAGTATGTACGCTCTGCACCTGCAAACTTATCGCTTTCTGTTTTCATACCCTGAACAACAGGAATTGCAAGATATTTCTGGCAGAATTCGGTATATACATTAAGCATTTTCTCTGTTTCTTCAATAGCTTCCTCAGCAGTTGCATGAAGTGTGTGACCCTCTTGCCAGAGGAACTCACGTGATCGAAGAAACGGTCTTGTTGTTTTTTCCCATCTTACAACAGAAACCCATTGATTATAAAGCTTAGGCAGGTCACGGTAAGAATGAACAACATTCTTGAAGTGCTCGCAGAAAAGTGTTTCAGATGTAGGTCTTACGCAAAGTCTTTCTTCAAGCTGCTCGCTTCCGCCGATTGTTACCCATGCACATTCAGGTGCAAAGCCCTCAACGTGATCCTTTTCCTTTTGAAGAAGGCTTTCAGGAATAAACATAGGCATACAAACATTTTCGTGGTCTGTATCCTTAAACATTTTATCAAGTATATTCTGGATGTTTTCCCAGATTGCATAACCGTAAGGGCGGATAACCATACAGCCCTTAACGCTTGTGTATTCAATTAATTCAGCCTTTTTGCAAATATCGGTATACCATTTTGCAAAGTCTTCATCCATAGAGGTAATATCCTCTACCATTTTTTTCTGATCCTTTGCCATAAAAGCTTCTCCTTCGGCATTGTTATAGGTATTAATATTATAAACTATATAGAAAAATATGTAAATATGATTTT
>CAJTMQ010000008.1:0-5311 GCA_910577215.1 uncultured Eubacterium sp.
GGCTGAATCAAAAGCCTTATAAACTGATGCAAAGCGAACATATGCCACCTCATCAATTTCACGCAGCTTTTCCATTATAAGTTCACCGATACGAACACTCATAACCTCTCTGTCCGTTGCACTCTGAAGAGTTGTTTCAATCTCTGAAATCGCATTTTCAAGATCTGCCGAGGTTACAGGTCTTTTCTCACAGGCACGAAGCATTCCCTTTAAAACCTTGTTACGGTCAAACACTTCTCTGCTTCTGTCTTTCTTAATAACAATAATCGGAACATCCTCTATTGTTTCGTATGTGGTGAAACGCTTGCCGCACTGAATACACTCTCTGCGGCGGCGGATACGCTCATTTTCATCTGTTGGGCGAGAATCTATAACTTTGCTTTCCTCATAACCGCAAAACGGACATCTCATATTAAAAATCCCCCTTTAGACTTTTCATATATGCCATTATATCACAAGATATAGAGAAATGCAAGTATTTTTACTTTACACAACATATTGAAAAATTATGCTTTCTTACGAAGTTCATTCCTGTTATTGTATATGAACATCCATACTGCCATTGCACAGATAATAAAGTAACCTACAAAAGACCATAAATCGGGAATATCACCAAAGGCAAAGAAGCCGACTATTGCCGCAAAAACAACCTGAGAATAATCATAAACGGAAATTTCCCTGCTTGGTGCATGCGTATATGCGGCAGTAATTGAAAACTGACCGCCTGCTGCACATAGACCCGCCATAAGCAGTGCCGCCCATTGCCACAGCTCCATATGATGATAATTAAAAATAAGATACGGAGCGGTTACAATGCTTGAAAATGCAGAAAAGAAAAACACAATCAGCTTGCCGTTTTCGCCTGTTATACCAAGCCAGCGAACACAGGTATAAGCACCGCCTGCACACATTCCGCCGATAAATCCCGCCATGGAAGCAATAATATTTTCATTACCAAAGGTTGGCTTTATTATAAAAAGTGCGCCTACAAAAGCAACGGCAATTGCTATTGCCTGCTTCAGCCGGACTTTCTCTTTAATGAATATTGCAGAAAATATCAGTGCAAAAAACGGACTCATTTTATTAAGCATTGATGCATCTGATAATTCAATTTTATCTATAGCATAAAAATTACCGAATACACCTGCCAGACCGACAACCGATCGGAGTGTAAGGTATTTCATGCTGCCTTTTTTTGGTTTTAGGCTTTCACCTGCTTTTAGCAAAGCAAAAAGTGCAAAGAACATTGCAACAAAATTCCTGAAAAACACTTTCTGAAAGGTTGGAACATCACCGGAAAGTCTTACAAAGGTGTTCATTCCCGTAAAGCACACAGCAGAAAGCAGGATGTAAATTACACCCAAGGTTTTATTGCTTAACTGTTTGCTCATAATTAACCAAGCAGCTTTTCAATGCATGCAAGCTGAACGCATATGCAAAGCAGCTCTGCTGCCATATCAAGCTCGGCAACAGGAGGGAAGCTCGGAGCAATACGGATATTGCTGTCCTTATCGTCCTTGCCGTAAGGATATGTTGCACCTACAGATGTTAAAACAACACCTGCTTCCTTGCAAAGCTCGCCTACTCTTTTTGCACAGCCTTCCATAACATCAAGGCTGATAAAATATCCGCCCTTAGGGTTAAACCATGAAGCAATACCCTTACCTGAAAGCTCATTATCAAGATGTCTTAAAACCATATCAAACTTCGGTTTAAGAATTTCTGCATGCTTTTTCATATGTGCACGAACACCGTCTGCATCACCGAAAAATTCAACGTGACGGTGCTGATTCATCTTATCATAGCTTATAGTCTGAACATTAAGACGCTTTTTGATTGCCGCAATATTATTATCGCTTGCAATAAGAGCCGAAACACCCGAACCCGGGAATGTGATTTTAGAGGTTGAACAAACCTCAATAACCATATCCTCGTTACCGTATTCAGGCAATACGTCAAATATATTAAGAAGCTCATCACTGTCCTTATCAAGATCATGAATACAGTAAGCATTATCCCAGATAATTCTGAAATCCTTTGCCGCCGGCTTCATTGCCGCAATACGCTTAACAACAGCATCACTGTATGTTATTCCCTGAGGGTTTGAATACTTGGGAACACAGAACATACCTTTAACGGAATCATCCTTGATATATTCCTCAATAGCATCCATATCAGGACCATCTTCCTTCATTGCAATGTTAATCATTTTAATTCCGAAATATTCAAGAATTGTAAAATGACGGTCATAACCGGGAACGGGGCAAAGAAATTTAACCTCAGGCAATCTGCACCAAGGGGTATCACCTGCACCATGAGTATAACACTGGCTTATATAATCAAACATAAGTGTAAGGCTCGCATTAGGACCTACTATAACATTCTTGGAATCCACGCCCATTAAATCCGCAAAAAGTTTTTTACAGCTCGGGATACCATCCAGTATACCGTAGTTTCTTATATCAACGCCGTCTGAAACATAATCCTTAACATCATTCATTTGAGATGATAAATCAAGCTGATCTGCACCCGGCTTACCTCTGCTCATATCAAGCTTTAAGCCTTTGGATTTAAAATCATTAAAACGTTTTTCAAGAGCTTTCTGCTCTGCTTTCAATTCTTCCGCAGTCATTTGAGAATAAAGTTTTTCCATATATTTGCCCTCCGTTAAATTTTTAACGGAAGTATTTTACCACTTTTAAATTCATATTGCAATATCTACTACTGCGCAAGTTCCAAAAACCACCTTGTTTCTTCCAAAAACAGGTACGTTTCTCTGCCCGCAATCATACATTTATAGCGTATTCCCGCACCGCCTGATTTCAATGAGGCGGCAGGGCGGATGTCCATAACCCTGTCCACCTCATATCTGCCACCCTCAATTTTAACCTCTTTCGGAATAATATTTCCGTCAATATCAAAAACTGCTGTTACTTCTACATAATTTTTCATAATGCATTACATCTCCTTGTAGTCTTTAAAGTACCCGATTGGGTGAATTGTGTGATCATCGTGCGGATTGAAGCGGCTGAGCTTGGTATCTGCAAGAAGCGATGCTCGCTGCACGGAATAGTTGCCGAATCGTCGTCTTATATCATCTACGGCCTTTTCAAGTTTCTCCAATTTTTCTCTTTTTTCTACAGAACCTGACAAATCAAACTGTACTGCTTCATCAATGTTAAAATCCGAAACAGCTATACCGATGCTTCTTAAAGGATTTTTCCAATTGTAATTTTCAAGAAAAATCTTCATAGCCATATCAATAATTTCAGATGATACATCCGTATGAGCTTTAAGCTGACCCTGCCTTGTAAAATGATAAAGATTTTTATCACGCAGGGTTATAGTTACTGTTTTTCCTTTCAGGCCCTGCTCTCTCATTCTGCGTGCAACGCTTTCTCCAAGCACGGTAAAAACAGTTTTAACATCACTGTTATTAACCATATCACGCGGTGTAGTTGTTGAATTGCCGACGCTTTTAACTGCACGCTCATCATCCATATGACGCACAGGTGAGGTATCCAGTCCGTTTGAAAAGTTGTGCAGAATCTCTCCGTTTTTTCCGAAAACAGAAGTTAAAAAATGAAGATCTGCTTTGGCAATATCCCCGATTGTATAAATACCGTAGGATGCAAGCTTTCTTGTTGTTGCAGGACCGACAAACAGCAAATCATTGCATGGGCTGTTCCACACAATATCCTTATAATTTTGCTTATTGATAACAGTTACCGCATCGGGCTTTTTATAGTCGGAACCGAATTTTGCAAAAATTTTATTCCAAGAAACGCCGATGCTTACTGTTATACCAAGCTCTGCCTTAACACGTTCTCTTATTTCCTCGGCAATATCCTGTCCGCTTCTTCGGCTGCCCGTAACATCAACCCAGTTTTCGTCAAGACCAAATGGTTCTATATAATCGGAATAATCCATATATATTTTCTTAGCCATATTTGAAAAACGGACATAAAGCGGAAAATTCGGAGGCACAACAACTAAACCGGGGCACTTGCTTCTCGCCTTCCATAAAGGCTCTGCCGTTTGAATTCCATATTTGGATGCAATTTCATTTTTAGTTAAAACTATTCCATGTCGTGTTTCCTCACTTCCGCCCACAACAACAGGTTTATCTCTTATTTCAGGATGATGCAGACATTCAACCGAAGCATAAAATTTATTGCAGTCTATGTGTAAAATGGTTTTTTCCATTGTTTTTCACCTTATCGAACATTTGTTTTATCATACATCAAAACAGCATTTTTGTCAACACCCTTTTTTGTTTTCTTCTCCATTCTTATGCGGCTCAGTATAATTTTATATCCGTTTGGAATGTCGGGCCTCGGCTTTGTTTCAACAAACATCTTCCCCGATTTAACAGATGTTGACGAACTGATTACAGGCAGCGCAGTGCTCGCCGTTCATATCTGCGTTGCGGTAATTCCCATTATTGCTGCACTCATCTCTCTTTATCTGTTAAAGAAATTTTTAGGAAGGCAGCAAAAAGGTATTAAATAACATCAACAAATCACTGCCGTTATAACGGCAGTGATTTGTTATTGACAAAGAAAAAATATAATGATATGATATTTACATACTAACAGTATGTAAATAAAGGACATGTACTATGGCAAGAAATAAATACCCCGAAGAAACAAGAAAGCTGATTATTGAAAAAGCAACTGAGCTTTTTTTACAGAAAGGCTATGAAAACACAACCATTCAGGACATCATTGACAATTTAGGCGGATTAACAAAGGGGGCTGTTTACCACCACTTTTCATCTAAAAACGATATTCTGCTTGCAGTTATGACCAATATATACGAAGATAATCATTTGCTTGAAGATTGGGCAAATGTGCTTAAAAGAACCGATTTGACGGGAAAAGAAAAAATAAAAAAGATGTTTTTTATGTCACTTACCGATGCAGATGAATTAAAATTTGCATCTATGAAGGTTGACTATAAAAAAACACCTGAGCTTTTAAGTGATTTTCTGAACAGAACCGTTAATCATCTGGCTCCAACCTTTTTTGAACCTGCAATTTATGAAGGAATAAAGGATGGTTCTATAAAAACAGATTACCCCGAAGAGCTTGCAGAGGTTATGCTTGTTATTGCAAACATATGGCTTAATCCCATTGTATTCCCCTGTGACAATGAAAAGCTGAAAAACAAATTTATGTTTTTATGTAATCTGGCAGACCGGCTTGGAATAGACGGACTGCTTAATGATATTTACCCTGCATTTTCTAAATATGCAAATCAATAAAAAACTTATTATTACAAATAAAAGCCGTGCAAACGGTTTTTATTT
>CAJTMQ010000008.1:5325-36419 GCA_910577215.1 uncultured Eubacterium sp.
TTATACATACCAAAAGTATGTAATTAAATTTATAAGGAGAATTTATACTATGGGCAGCACTTATGAAAATGAAAAATATGTATCAAAGCGCGAATCTATGATGTATGGTATTGCAAACGGCGGTCAGGTATTGGGCTACTCGCTTGTAAGCTCCTATCTTATGTATTTCTATATCAATGTATTTGCTATTGATGCAAGAATCATATCCATAATCTTTCTGATAGGCGGAATATGGGATATTATAAATAATCCTTTGATAGGTGTATTTATTGACCACAAAAATAATGCAAAGGGAAAGCTTAGTTCTCTGATAAAACGCTTCACTCCTTTTCAGGCTGTTACCACCATTCTTATTTTTATGGGACCTATATTCATCAAAGACAGCTCCCTTATATCACCTGTTAAAATCATTTATCTCCTTATAACGTATTTTTTATGGGAATTTTTCTATTCAATAACAGATGTATCCTTCGGCGGCTTGATTTCCGTGATTTCGCCTAATCCTAAAGAAAGACGAAAAGCCATTCAGACTGCAAATATCTGCGTACAGTTATCAGGATCACTGGTGTTTTTAATTGTTCCCCTAATGATTGATGCTTCAAAATCCGAAAAATTAAACATATCGCTTTCAACGGTATTTATTTTAATAGGCTTACTTGCAGGAATTTTTGGTGTGGGGCTATTTTCTCTTTCGGGATATTTTGTTAAGGAAAGAATCACGCAAACCAAATCCGTTCAGCCGATAAAAGAATTACTATCCGGTGTCATTCACAACAAGCCGCTTCTTCTGCTGCTTTCCTCAAACTTGATTTCCAGCTTTGCAGGCATCGGAGAAGCATTTGCTACCTATTATTATCTTGATGTTCTGGGCTATGCCAGTTTATCAATAATAGTTTCAACCCCTGCATTTTTTATTTCATTATGCTCATATTCACTGATTAAGGTTGCAAAGAAACACTTTAACAATAAGAAAATTATAATATTAAGCTATTCATGTGTTGCAACCGATCAATTTATTTTATTTCTTATAGGTCTTAAATACTATTCAGATTTAAAAGTAATGGTACCTGCACTGATAATCTGCAATTGCATTATCGGAATTTTCGGCGGTATTCTTAATGTTCTGCCAACGGAAATGCTTACGGAAGCCGCAGACTATGCGGAGTGGAAATCAGGAATACGAACAGAAGGTATTGCATTTTCACTGAAGAACAGCGTTGTTAAGGTTTACGGCACACTGGCCCAGGGCTTTGCCGCATTTTTATTAAACATCATAGGCTATGTTTCTGCTTCATCGGGTGAAATTGCAACACAAACAGATATTGTACAAAAAAGAATCTGGTTTATATTTTCACTTATACCTGCAATCATTCGCATACTAAGCATTATACCTGTTTTATTTTATAACATTGTTGATGATGAGCGTGAAAAGATGTTTGAGGAATTGAAAAAAACAAGAAACAGTACGGATTAACCGATACAATAAAAGTAAACCACGAACAAAATGTTCGTGGTTTGTTATTAATTAATAGTATTTACAACTATTGAACGCATAAGTTTAGCTCTTAAATCTTTTAGCAGTATATCTATCAACTGCTATTTTGATAACAGTTGTAATGCCGAGCTTTGCACACTCCTCTGCCGAATAGCCCTCAACATTACAATGCTTAAGCAGCAAATCAAGCCCTTTAACAGTATCATCATAATCTGCAATTTCCGCAGTGCCAAAGCCGATAAAGCTTCTGTAATCTGTTGTTATCCCACCTGTTTTCGTTTCAACATAGCCGTTCATTACATCTGCTTCAACACACACCTTGGAATTTTCACCAATTAAATCAAGCTTTAATCCTTTCTTGGCACAGTGTACATAAAAAATAATTTTGTTATCCTGCACCTCGTAGCCGAATGATAACGGCACAACATAAGGATATTCGCCGTTGTTAATGCCCAATCTTACAGTATCACACGAATCAATTATGGATATGATTTCGTTGAAATCGGTAACTTCCCTGTCTTTACGATTCATTTTATTTCTCCGCCTTATTTAAAATACATATAATACTGACACTTAATCATACCGTTATAGAGCTTTCTGCGTTTATCTGCCTTTCTGCCGAAGCACTTTTCAAATTCCTCATCAGGAGAGATAATTCCATAGCTCCAGCCGTGCTTTGCAGCAAACTTATCACCCATAATATTATAAAGCCTTTCCGCTTCCTTAATATCAAGCATACGCTCACCGTACGGCGGATTTGTAACAAGAGTGCCCCTCTCGCTAGTTGGGCTGAAAACTTTAATATCTGCGGTATCAAGTCTTAAAAACTTATCAACCTTAATACGCTTTGCATTTGCAAGTGTAAGCTCTATTGCGTGGTAATCAATATCCGTTCCGAAAGCAACAAAATCAGTATCTGTTTTGATAATATCTCGGCAGCGCTGACGTTCCTGCTTCCACACCGCTTCGGGAACAAAGCCCCATCTGTCCACCTCAAAATTGCGGTTTATACCCGGTGCAATATTATGGGCAAGCATTGCGCCCTCAATCAGAATAGTACCGCTGCCGCAGAAGGGATCATACATCGTGTGATAATGACGCAGCTTTGAAAGAGAACACATTGCAGCAGCAAGTGTTTCTCTTATAGGTGCTTCGTTCGCTTCAGGGCGGTAGCCCCTTTTATGTAAACCCGTGCCGGAGGTATCAAGCATAATTGTAACATCGTCTTTAATAATAGAAAACTGAATTTGATGAACAGGCCCTGTTTCCTCAAACCACGAAATGTTGTAATCCTCTTTAAGACTTTCAACAACTGCCTTTTTTATAATCTTCTGGCAGTCCGGAACGGAATGAAGTTCTGAATTCAGACTGTAACCCTTAACGGGGAAGGTATCTGAGGAGCCTATAAAATCGCTCCAGTTAATCAGCTTAACTGCATCAAAAAGTTCCGTGAAGGTAACTGCCTTGAATCTGTCCATCACGATTAAAATACGTTCTGCAAAACGGCTGTTTATATTCGCACGTGCAAGGATGCTTTCATCACCTTCAAAAAATCCCCTGCCGTTTTCTGCAACAACATTTTCAGCACCCATAAATTTAAGTTCGCTTGAAACAAGGCTCTCTACACCAAACAGGCAAGGTGCAACCATATATAAATACATAATAATTTACAACTCCATAAAAAAATTAAGCCGAGAAGAACTCTCGGCTAAAAATCAGTTACTACCGGAAATATCATAAAACACGATTTCATTGGATTTTACAAAACCCTTTTCACGTGCCTTCTGCTCCATATAATCATCCTTATTTTCAGACTGAAGAATGGCATCAAGCTCTTCATTTTCCTTTTTCTGATCCTCAAGCTGCTGCTCATAAGCGGATTTCTGATTGTTTAATCTGCTTATATCGGCACTCTGTGCAATAATTGTTCCTCCGCAATAGAAAAAAAGAACAACCAAAACACCGATAATCAGGAATTTTTTAGTTTTTTTATTATATTTCAAATTCTGAAAAATCCTCGTCATTATTATCACCTGATTTTTTCTTCGACTTTTTCTTTCTTTTTGTTTTAGATTTCTTC
Source organism: uncultured Eubacterium sp. (assembly GCA_910577215.1). Taxonomy (GTDB): domain Bacteria; phylum Bacillota; class Clostridia; order Oscillospirales; family Acutalibacteraceae; genus Eubacterium_R. The sequence continues at coordinate 8,901 of CAJTMQ010000008.1, forward strand.
TTTAATCGTAAAGGCTTACGCCTTAACATAAAGACATTATAATACACTTTCTTAATACATTGCAATACTTTTTTAAAACTTTTTATTATCTTTTTAACGATATTTCTTAAAAGAGCGGCAATCGGCTTCTGAAACCACCCTGTAATACGATACAATGTCAGAATATAAACAACAAATCCCATCAGAATGTCTGTAAAGTAAAACACCCTTACCTGGCCGTTATTGAAGCTGAGAAGAAAAATAAAAATAAACGGTGAAATTAAAAAGAAATAAAGAAAATCTAAGAAAAAAACAGCCCACTTATTAGCAAATATCAAACGAAAAAAGCGAAAAATATCGTAAACTGCACCGCATACAAATCCCACAATAAAAAATACAAATAATACTTCTGTCACTGAAATAACCTTTTAAATACATTTTTGCTTTTTTCGGTTCTATTGCTGTAAACAAGTGCAACTATCTCACCTGTTACTTCGAGTAATCCCGATTCCAGATTAAGCTCTTCCACATGAAGCCCCGTTCCGCTTACGGTTAAACAGCCGTAATCCGTATAGGCGGTAACCGTTTCCTCATCAAACGAATCTACATCTGTCACCCCGGTAAGCTTCAAGCCGTTTCTGTTTTCAAGATAAAGGCTGTGTGCCTTTTTCAGTTTTGTATCCATAAAAAATCACCTGCTCAAAATATATCAGACTGAATATTCTCACTCTAAATATATGAAGCAGATGACGATTTAATGTTTATATTATTTTATACATTTTTGAGGCATCCTCTTTAAGAGCATGCTCACTGATTTCCAACACCTCATAAACACGCGGCACAGCACCCATATTAACGGCAATTCTATCACCTATTTTTACATCATATGATGCACGCTGCACCTTACCGTTAACCTCTATTCTGCCTGCATCACAGGCTTCATTTGCAACAGTTCTGCGTTTTATAATGCGGGATACCTTTAAATATTTATCAAGTCGCATAAATCTCTCCAAAAAATCAGCCGCCACAAGGTGACGGCTTAATTTTATAACTTATTTTACAGCATCTTTAAGAGCTGAACCTGCCTTGAAAGAAGGAACCTTTGCTTCCGGAATATTGATAACTTCGCCTGTGCGTGGATTTTTACCTGTGCGAGCTGCACGAGTTTTAACTTCAAATGTACCAAAGCCAACAAGAGCAACCTTTTCGCCGTCCTTAAGAGCTTCTGTTACTGCATCGATAACAGCCTTAACTGCTGCATCTGCATCCTTCTTTGAGAGTTCTGCTTTAGTAGCAACTGCTGCTACGAGTTCAGTTTTATTCATTTAATTTTCCTCCGTTTTTGCCTTTTCGGCAATTATTTTTTTAGCTTTATCCCAAAGAATATCAAGAGTTTCTATTGAAGCTGTTTTCATATCAATATTCTCTTCCTCTGCAAGCCTTTCAACAATAAGATAGCGATTCAGAAATTTATCAGTGGCAGCAGTAAGTGCTTCCTCTGAATCAACACCTATAAAGCGTGAAATGTTCACACAGGAAAACAGAACATCACCGAATTCATCTTCAACAGCTTTCTGTTTATTCTCTGCCAAAGCATTATTTAACTCATTAATCTCTTCATATAGTTTCTCAATTGCACCGGCTTTATCATCCCAGTCAAAACCTGCCTTCGCAGCCTTTTGCTGAATCTTCTGTGCTCTCATTAACGCAGGAAATTCACGGGGAACCTTCAGCATGGATTCGCTTTGCTTTTTCATACCCTTTGTTTTAAGCTTTACCGCATCCCAATTGCTGAGTGCCTCATCTTCATTTTCGGCAGTTAAATTACCAAAAACATGCGGATGACGTATGATGAGTTTCTGACAAATGTCATTTGCAACATCATTAAAATCAAAGCTGCCTTTTTCACGCTCCATTTCACAATGGAGTGCCACCTGAAGAAGAACATCCCCAAGTTCTTCCTTAAGACCGTCACAATCATTTTTATTGATTGCCTCAATAACCTCATAGGTTTCTTCAATAAAATTCTTCTTTATTGATTCATGAGTCTGCTCTCTGTCCCAAGGGCAGCCGCCCGGTGCTCTGAGCACTGTTGCCAGCTTAATTAAATCATGGATGTCATATACATCTTTAATTTCAAATTCAACTGACACAGTATCACCCTCTTAGATTAACTCGTACCAATAGATAATACTATAAAAGGTTAAGTTTTTCAAGTATTTAAGCCAATTTTTTACTTGTTTGGAGGAATTTGATTTCAGAAAATGTGATTAATTTAGACAATATACACAGTAATGTGAACAATATTATGTATATTCCGCTTAAAACGACCAGATTAAACAGATGACCATAATCACCGAAAATACTGTTTAAAACCATCTTTGATGCGAAAAATGAAACTGCAGAACAGAAAAGAGGTTTGAAAAACAAATCTGAAAGCTTGTATTTTACATCGGAATATTTTCTGAAGATATAAAGATTTGAAATCAATATCACAAGGTAACCGACTGCTCCCGATACAACTGTTCCGTATAAATTATATCTGTAATCGGATACCAAAAAATAGTTTATACCGACTCTGAGAACCGCGGAAATTATAAATGACGGTATGCTTTTTTTTGCACAGCCTATTGCCTGAACCGCAAAAACAGATACACCTGCAAGGCAATAGAAAATCATTGTAAAGCCAAAATAATAAACAAGATTTCCGCAGCCTATAACAATATCATAATTTGAAGAGTTATAAAGAATATTCAGAATATTCGGTGCAGCAAGTGACAAATAAAAACCCCCTCCGAAAGCAATAAGGGAGGTATACTTAAAAATACTGTTGGAAAGGGCGGAAAGTCTTTCTCTGCTGCCCGTTTCAAAGGCTGCAGATATAGCCGGAACCGCTGCAACACCAAGTGCCATTGTAAGGCTCGGAAGAAGATTTTTAAAATCCTGTGCAGATGAAAACAAGCCATATATATAAGTTACAACATCCTCATCGGGAGTTGATGTTATCTGAAGGCATTGCTGATATGCAATTTTAAGCTGTTCGATATTGCAAAGTGAAAGGCAGTATTGAACAGAAGTATTATCAAGAAAGGTTGAAACACTCTGTATAATTGTTGAAACGATGATGGGAGCAGAAAAGGAAATAATTTCACCGAGGCTATCCTTTGTTTTGTATCTTTTATTAGGTATACTGGAATTATATTTAACAGAATTATATATTGATACATAAATAAGGCTGAATAAAGAGCCTGCCGTTACTCCGCCCATAGCTGCGGCGGATGTAAACGGATAAATAACGGACAGCGCAATTTCTTCCGTTTCACAAACAATACCCAATACCGCTCCGCTTTGCATATACATTTCAAAAAGATAGCTCATTGAATATCTTGCAAAAAGCAGACCAAACACTAATTTGAATACCGCCTCTATAATCTGACTTACAGATGTAGGCACCATATTCATATAGCCTTCTGCAAGTGATCTGCGGCAGGCTGCCATTGATGAAAACAGTACATTCGGGGCAAGTATAAAGATGGTATAAATACTTTTAGGTGACGAAGAAATAAGCTCGGCATAGGGTTTTGCAAAAAGAACCATAAATGCAAGTCCAAGCACACCCACAATAAAAAACAAAATTCCCGAAGCCCTTTTAAGCGAATAAATTTTTGCATGATCACCCTTTGCATTATATTTGCTTACAAGATGTGATAATGCAATAGGAAAAGCACCCATTATCAAAGCGTGAACAGGCATATAAAGATTATACGCAATGTTAAAATATCCCCTGCCCGTTGCACCGATATATGCAGTAAGGGGTATTTTGTAAACAGCACTTATCGCCTTAACCAGAACGGAAGATACAAGAAGTAAAACAGCTGAATTTATATACTTTTGCTTTGTATTATTCAAAAAATCACCACAAAAAGGCAGTGCAAAAAAATTTGCACTGCCTGAAAATCCCTGATTTACAATTCATTAAATTTTAAACATCTGTTTTATTCTTCCTCAGAAGAAACATCATCAACCGAAACCTCTGTAACATCTGCAGGGGGTTGTGCATTCTTTGATGTACTGCCTGCCGACTTATTGAATGCTATCTTGGCATTTCTGCAAACCTCATCCATTTGTTTTTTGATAGCTTCTCTGGCTTCCTGAGAGGCACTGATAACCTCTTTCTTCAATTCTTCAGCCTCACGCTTTAGTTCTTCTTTATCAGTACTGTCATCAAGCTCTGCTTTAAGCGAATTAATTTTTTCGCGGTATGCCGTTATTTGTGCAGTAAGCATATCAAGTTCATTCTCATCAATTGCTTCTTCCATAGAAAGACTGAATTGAAGTCTGCCGTATTTTTCATAGAATTTTGCAATTTTAGCCTTTGCATCCAGATATTCCACCCTTTTACGTGACAAATCAAATGCTTTTGCACTCTTTTTATTCAGGCTTTCTGCAACTATTTTTGTTTTAGAAAACAATTCATCAAAATTTCCCAAACTTCAACACCCTTTCCGATTCATTAAATAGTTTATTCAAATTTATTATATTACAAATTGCATAATATTTCAATACAAAATGTAATGGCAAATATAATATTATTACTGTTCTAAATTATATTCATTATAAAATACATTTATACTGTGCTTGCGGTTAAGAATTTCGTCAAACCTATCTATATATTCATAAGGATATTTATAATTATAAATACGCTCAATTTTTCCGGTCTGCTGATTTTTCAGCTTAATAACCGCACCTGCACCGACAGAAAGTACCGTATGTGTTTCATCCATCATAAAAACATTATAAAGGCAGTCAAAGCCCTCCTTGCACCAGCCGACATTTTCAAGATTTCCGAGTGATTTTCCCTGTCTGTACATATAATAAGGATGATAACCATTTTGAGTTAGAGCACGATTACTGTAGTCAACCATGTTGGCAACAATTTTTTTTGGTGATGAATCAAATGCAGCCTCTCTTGTTGCCATATATGCACCGCTTTTAAACGAAAGAGTATGAACTGTAATTGACTCCGCACCAAGCTCCAGACCCTTATTCAGGCTGTTTTCAAAGGATTTGATACTTTCCCCCGGAAGACCTGCAATGAAATCCATATTTATATTATCAAAACCGCATTCCCTTGCCAGATTAAAAGCTTTTATTGTTTCCTTTGCACTATGCTGTCTGCCGATTATCCTTAAAACATCATCATTAAAGGTCTGCGGATTTATACTTATTCTTGAAATGCCTGCTGCTTTAAGAGCAAGAAGCTTTTCTTTTGTAACGGTATCGGGTCTGCCTGCTTCAACGGTATATTCTCTTAGTGTACTTAAATCAAAATTATTTTCTACCGCTGCAAACAGCCTTGTTAAATGCTCGGCTGAAAGTGTGGTAGGCGTACCTCCTCCGAAATATACGGTTTCAAGTTTTAAACCAAGCCTTTTGGCATATTTACCTGTTTCCTCAATTTCCTTTATCAGAAGCTCAACATAAGGCTCAACCAACTTGACTGTGTTTTCTATACTGTGCGAAACGAAAGAGCAGTATGAACACCTTGTTGGGCAAAACGGTATGGAAACATAAAGAGAAAAACTTCTGTCATCAGACAAGGCAATAATTTTATTTTCACTGTGCATTACGAATACGGTAAGATTTGTTTTTTCCTCGTTTACAAGATATTTTTCTTTAAAGATTCGCTTTGCATCGGTCTCGGAAAAATTATCTGTTAATGCATGCATTCGCCTTGCAGGTCGAACTCCGTAAAGAAGCCCCCACGGATATGTAATACCAAGTATTTCAGAAAGCACATTATATAAAAGAACAGACAGGGCATTCTGCCTGTCAGTATTCTTATCCGCTGTACAGCTTTCTGTTTTATGCTTATCATATACAGATGCATCAACAGTTAAAATATCTCCGCTGATTTCCGTGATAACAGTTACAGAATCATCATCCGGACAGAAGTTTTCATATATTTTGATTTTTTCATAAGGAAAAAATATTGTGCTGATATTCTCCATATCATAGCGATACGGATGATTTTTTACAATTATGATCATAGCTTATCTCATATAAGGATTATTTTGTTTTTCAAAATCAAGCGTTGTTGCTCTGTCATGACCGGGACAAAGCCTGTAATTCTTATCAAAAGCTGCAATGCGATTCAGGCTTTGCTTGATTTCATCAAATGAGCCGCCCGGAAAATCCGTTCTTCCGCAGGAACAGAAAAACAATGTATCACCCGTGAAAATAACATCCTCTGCAATATAGCAGACACCGCCCTTTGTATGACCGGGAGTTGCAAGAACGGTAACAGCTGTTTCACCAAGGGTAATAACATCACCATCCTGAACAAGAATATCCGGCTCTGTATTATTCTGAACTCCGCCGCAAAAAGCCGCAAGACTCAACTTACTTGAAGAAAGCATTCCCGAATCCTCATTACTTATAACAACCTTTGCGCCGTATTTTTCTTTAATTTCTTTTACTCCGCCTATATGGTCAAAATGACCGTGCGTAAGAAAAATATATTCAAGATTTGCATGACCGATAAAATCAATCATTTTATCCGATGCATCTGTACAATCAACAAGTGCCGATTTGCCGCTTGCGTCATCTGTTAAAAGATAGCAGTTATTTTCAAGCTGCCCGAAAACAGCAGTTTTAACACAAATCATTTCAGTTCCTCACTATCAAGAATAATTGTAACAGGTCCGTCATTAATAAGGCTTACCTTCATATCAGCACCGAATTTTCCTGTTTCAACCCTTGATATTCCCGCACTTTTAAGCTCAGCAACAAAATACTCATAAAGTGCATTGGCTTCTTCGGGCGGAGCAGATTTAATAAAACTCGGTCTTCTTCCGTGCGAGCAATCCGCACACAGGGTAAACTGCGAAACCACAAGAATTTCGCCGCCTGCATCAAGGCAGGACAAATTCATTTTTCCGTTTTCATCCTCAAAAATACGGAGATTGGGAATCTTTTTAACCAGTTTATCTGCATCTGATTTTGTATCTCCATCCATAACACCAAGCAAAACCATAAGGCCCTTGCCGATTTTACCAACTGTTTCTCCGTCTATTTGAACATCGGAATTCATTACACGCTGAATAACTGCTTTCATTTTTATAAACCGCTTCTTTCAATATGATAAACGCCCTCAATTTTTCTGATTATTTTAACTATATTCTCAAGATGCTCCTTACTGTTAACCGCCATAGTTAAGGTTGTAAGGCAATTTCCGTCATTAATCGGGCGTGCATTAATGGAGTGAATTTTAACGTGCATATTCATAAGCTTGCTTGTTATATCAAGCACAACACCGTCTCTGTCTATAGCATATACATCAAGAGTGGATTTCGTTTCAATTTTAACACTTTCATCCCAGTGTGCTTTAATCCAGCGTTCAGGCTCTGCAGAATGCTCTAAATCCTGCGGAACATTAACACAGTTTCTTTTATGAACGGAAAGTCCGTGACCTCTTGTAATAAAGCCTACAATTTCTTCACCGGGAAGCGGAGAACAGCACTTTGCCATTTTAATAAGGCAGTTGTCTATACCCTCAACAATAATGCCGTTTGAGGATTGTGAAGTTTTTCTCGGTTTATCCACAACATTTGAGGTAACAACCTTTTCGGCTTCTTTATCTTCCTTCCAGTTACGGTTATATTCGTCCTTGATACCGGGCATAAGGCGGCTTATCTGAATTCCTCCATAGCCGACAGCCGCATAAAATTCATCTGTATCACCGAAATGCTGACGCTCGGCAATTCTTGCAATAAATTCGTTATACTTTTCACCCGAAAATCGAATAAAGTTTCTGCGAAGCTCTTTTTCTACAATCAGCTTTCCCTCTTCAATATTCTCCTCACGCTTTTCCTTTTTAAACCACGTGCGTATTTTATTTCTTGCTTCACCTGTTTTAACTATTGAAAGCCAATCCTTGCTTGGTCCCTTATTCTGCTGATTTGATGTTAAAACCTCTATTCTTTCACCTGTGTTAACAACATAGTCAAGCGAAACAATTCTGCCGTCAACCTTTGCACCCACCATTTTATTGCCCACTGCCGAGTGAATTGCATAGGCAAAATCAATTACGGTTGAGCCGGTTGGCAGACTTTTAACATCTCCCTTAGGCGTAAAAACGTAAACCTCTTCAACAGACAAATCACCCTTGATATTTGCAACCAAATCTTCGGGAGTAGCTGACTCCTCGCCTGTTTCAAGCATACGGTGAATCCACGCAAGACCTGCATCAAGACTGTCCCTACCGCCTTTTCCAAGCTTATATTTCCAGTGTGCAGCAATACCAAGCTCTGCCGTTCTGTGCATTTCCCACGTTCTTATCTGAATTTCAAACGGCACACCGCTTTGTGATAACACGGTTGTGTGAAGCGACTGATACATATTGGGCTTAGGGGTAGATATATAATCCTTAAATCTGCCGGGGAGAGGCTTAAACATATCGTGCACAATACCAAGTGCATTGTAACAGTCTATCATAGAATTAACAATAATTCTTACTGCATAAATATCATAGATTTCCTCAAAGGATTTTCCTTTTATATAAACCTTTCTGAAAATACCGTGAACAGACTTAACCCTTGACGTTATGTTTGCGTTTTCCATCAAAGGTGTTATTCGTTCACTTATCTGCGCTTTAATGTCATTTAAAAAGTTTTCGCCCTCTTCCTGCTTCATTGAAAGAGAGTTTTCGATTTCCCTATATGCAATAGGATCAAGATAACGCACAGCGGCATCCTCAAGTTCCTCCTTAATTGCACGGATACCAAGGCGATGTGCAATAGGTGCGTATATTTCAAGCGTTTCAAGGCTCTTTTCTCTTTGCTTGTATTCAGGCATATGCTGCAGAGTTCTCATATTATGAAGCCTGTCTGCAAGCTTAATAATAATAACCCTTACATCCTTGTTCATTGCCATAAACATTTTGCGGATATTTTCTGCCTGAACCTCTTCCCTTGTTGAAAGAGGAATCTGACCGAGCTTTGTTACACCGTCCACAAGCAACTCAACGTCTGCACCGAAATTCTCACCGATATAAGATAATGTATATTCCGTATCCTCAACAACATCGTGAAGAAGTGCACCTATAATGCATTCATTATCCATTCCAAGCTCAAAAAGAATTTTTGCAACTGCAACAGGATGCATAATATAAGGCTCGCCCGAACGTCTTTTCTGCCCGTTGTGTGCCTTATCCGCAAGTTCATATGCCTGCTTGATTTTATCAATATTATACTGAGGATGCTGCTTTATTTCTTCAAAGAAAACAGCAAAGCCGTCATCGTATTCACTCACGATTCAATCGTCCTTTCAGTTCTTTCATAATAGATGTATTCATTAAATCAACTTTTGCATCAACTCTGCAAACAGTTATTTTATGATTATCTGCCGCAATAAGTCCGCTTTGCTCAAACGCCTTTAAAGCAAATTTAAGCTGACCGTATGTAACCTGATTTAAAGAAAAATACAACTCATCAAAACCAAACCGCCATTCGCCCTTTGATTTTAAAAACTTATATATCACAGAGCATATCTCTCTGCCCGGAAAAACAGAAGTATCGTTATTTCTGTTCAGCGAAAACAGCTCATAAACAGACTTTTCACTGAAGTATTTTTCATCATCAATTCCGTTTCTTTTTATATCCGCTGCCTGAACGGAAAGATACTCTCTGCCGTTATACGGATTAACGGAAATTCTTACGGCAGCGTCAATTTTATCACCGACTGCAAAGGGAAAATCCTCCTCACTGCAGCCGAATTTTACTACTCTTATTTTCTTTCCCTTTTTCTCACACTCAAGCCTTATATGCTTTCCGTTGCCCATAGCGGTTATTGAGATAATCGTTAAACCAACCAAGGCAAAAAGTGCTCTTGGATTTGCTTCGCCGAACGGCTCAAGCACCGAAAGATTTTTTGCAAGCTCAAGATTAAGATAAAACGGTGACATTTTAATGTCTATGTTTATTGCCTGTGCAGGCATTACGGGATAATGATCAAGCGCATATTCATTTATGCGTTTTCTGAATTCATCAATATCATCTGCTTTAAGGCTCATTCCTGCTGCCTTAGGGTGACCGCCGAACTGTGATAATAAATCCTCACAGTCTGAAATTGCATCATATATATTAAAGCCGTCAATACTTCTTGCCGAGCCTCTTGCATTTCCGTTTTCATCAACACCGATGATTATAACAGGTTTGCCGTATTCATCAAGCACACGTGATGCCACTATACCAACAACACCGTGATGATAGCTCTCACCGCTGATAACGATAACTCTGTTTTTAACAAGTGCAGGATTTTCGGCAATTTTAAGCTTAACATCTTCAAAAATATTCTGTTCTAATTCCTGACGATGCGTATTATCTATATTAAGCTGATCTGCCTTAAATGCAGCATCATCAAAGCTTTCTGCAATAAGGAGTTCTACGGCACGCGAAGCACTGTCCACCCTACCTGTAGCATTAATTCTTGGGCAAATCATAAAGGCAACATCAGTTGAAGAAAGCATTTTTTCGTCTGCTCCTGCTGCCCTTTTCAAGGCTTCAATACCCATCCGTGAGCCCTCGTTTATCATTCTGAGACCTGCCTTAACAAGACCTCTGTTTTCACTTACCAGCGGCACAATATCGGCAATTGTTCCGATAGCCACCAAATCTGAAAACTGATAAAGCATATCCTCGGTATCTCCGTAAATGGCACAAACAAGCTTGAAAGCTACACCAACACCTGCCAAATCACGGAATTTAATATCATTATCCTCTCTGTGAGGATTTATAACTGCTTCTGCCTTTGGCAAAACATCACCAATCTGATGATGGTCTGTAACAATAAGCTCCATACCAAGAGAATAGATATAATCCGCTTCATCAATCGCAGAAATGCCGTTATCAACAGTTATAATCAGTTTTGTTCCACCGCTTTGAATTTTATCAAGAGCGGTTTTATTCATTCCGTAACCCTCTGCTTCACGTGAGGGAATATAATAATCAGCCTCTGCACCCATATTTCTTAAAAATGTAATAAGAAGTGCCGTTGAGGTTACACCGTCACAATCATAATCACCGTAAACAGTAATTTTCTCTCCGAAATCTATAGCCTGCTCTATTCTTGCAGCAGCCTTTTCCATATCTTTCAGCTTAAACGGATCTGAAAATTCACAGGATGAGGCCAGGAAATCGGAAACGTCAATATCTTCTCTGATTCCTCTTGATACAAGCAGGAAGGCCACGAAGGGATCAATATTAAATTTTTCACTTACTTCGGAAGCCCTTTCCTTATCCGCATCTGCGATTATCCATTTTTTATATGCCATTATGAATTCTTATCCACCTGATGAAATTTTTTAAGATTGCCGCGTTTAGCAGCTCTTTTTTTCAGTTCCTCTTCTATATCTTCAGGCGTGATTCCCTGATACGCCATCATTACAAGTGTATGATAAATAAGGTCTGTAACTTCATAAACGGTTTCTTCTTTGTCATTGTTTTTTGCAGCAATCACCATTTCGGTGCATTCCTCGCCAACTTTCTTAAGAATTTTATCAATTCCCTGCTCAAATAAATATGCTGTATATGAGCCTTCAGCCTGTTCATTTTTTCTGTCTATAATAACCTGATATTCTTCTTTAATTAAATCCATCAGAATTCTCCTTTAATTTCATTAAAAAAGCAGCTATGATTGCCTGTGTGGCAAGCTGCACCTGTCTGTATTACTTTAATAAGCAGCGTATCGTCATCACAATCACCGTGAACTGAAACAATTTTCTGAAGATGACCGCTTGTTGCCCCCTTGTTCCAGAGTTCCTGACGTGAACGTGACCAAAACCATGTATAGCCTGTTTCAAGCGTTTTCTGCATTGACTCTCTGTTCATATATGCAAGCATAAGAACTTCATTGGTGCCGTCTTCCTGAATAATCGCAGGAATAAGCTCTGCCTTTTTAAAATATTTTTCTATATCAATCATCTGCATACCTCTACTGCTTCACTGAGCTTCAGTGTTCCGTTATAAATACTTTTACCGCATATTGCACCGTAAAGATTTTCATTTTTCAAAGCAATAATATCGTTTATGTCAGTTATTCCGCCCGAAGCCGTTATATCGCAGGAAACCGCTTTATTTATTTCAATAAGCTGCTCAATATTCGGGCCGCTTAATGTGCCGTCCTTTGAAATGTCTGTATAAATAATCGTTTTTACTCCAACATCTTCCATACGCTTTGCAAGCTCCGTAAAATAAACGTCTGAGCTTTCCGTCCAGCCCTCTGTGGCAGCAAAACCGTTTTTTGCATCAATGCCAACAGCAATTATATTGCCGAATTCCTTGACAGCTTCTTTAACAAGCTCCGGATTTTTTAGGGCAACAGAACCAAGAATTATTCTGCTAATTCCGTTATTTACATAAAAATCAATATCCTGCATTGTGCGGATGCCGCCGCCTATTTCAACCTTAAGACTTGTTTTCGACGCAACATCTGTAAAGGTTTTAGCATTTACAGGCTTTTTCTCTAAAGAACCATCCAGATCAACCATATGTATCCACTGTGCGCCTGCCTGAACAAACTGCTGAGCAGTTTCAAGTGCATCATCTGCAACCTGTTGGGCAGTTGAAAAATCACCCTTATAAAGGCGGACAGGCTTACCGCCGATTATATCTATTGCAGGAAAAATTATCATTACAGAACTCCTTTTGTTGAAAGAATACCGCCGTTATTTTCTGCAGCGGCAATTTTTAATGCGTGAGCAAATGCTTTGAAAATTGCTTCTATTTCGTGATGTGAATTTAAGCCGTAAAGCACATTAATATGAAGTGTTATTCCTGAATTAACTGCAAAGGCACGGAAAAATTCCTCAGTACAGCAGGTTTCATAATCACCGCATCGTTCCTCGTTGAAATTTGCCTTAAAAACAAGAAACGGTCTGTTTGAAATATCCAGAGCACAAAGAGCAAGACTTTCATCCATAGGAATATAAAAAGAGCCGTATCTGTTTATTCCGCCCATATCACCAAGAGCCTGCTTAAAAGCCATACCAAGGGCAATTCCCGTATCCTCAACCGTGTGGTGCGTATCAACCTCTAAATCACCCGTAACATTAATTTTCAGTCCGAATCCACCATGAACACCGAAGGCGGTGAGCATATGATCAAAGAAGCCGACACCTGTTGACACCTGCACAGCTCCGCCGTCAAGATTAAGCTCTATTTTAATTTGGGTTTCCTTTGTGTTTCTTTCAATTACAGCAGTTCTCATCGCAATAACCTCGTTCTGTTTTAATCTTTAAAAAGGCTGTTCATTAAACCTTCAATTTTTTCTTTTCTTTTTTCTGTTTCGGATTTATCAACAGAAATGGTGATAACATCCCCCTCTTTAACACCGTCAGGCAGTACCTTTTCCGGAATATCTGCAAAACTGCCCTCTTCAATTTCACAAACGGCAAAACCATTTTCCAATCTGTCAATAATAAGCCTTTTCATATGTAATTAACCCTTTTCTTTATAAACCTTCAAATCTGTTTTATCTGAAACAACAGAAATATTGCCCTTAATATCTGTTCTGTAAACCTTGGCACCAACATTATCTAAAGCCTCCAATGCCTCCGCATGAGGGTGATTATAGGAATTTCCTTCGCCAACCTCAATAACTGCATATTTCGGTGAAACGGCATTAATAAATTCAGGCATAGATGCCGTGTTGCTTCCGTGGTGACCAACCTTCAAAACATCAGCTTTCAAATCTTCTTTTGAATATGTGCTCATAATTTCACTTTCGGAAAGCATTTCGGCATCGCCCATAAACAGAAAAACAGTATCACCGTATTTAATTTTTATAACAGCGGAGTAATTGTTCAGACCATTATATGCTGAATTAACAGGTGCAAGCATTTCCATACGCAGTTCACCCTCATCCAAAACAACAGTGCCTGCCTTTGCAGTTTTAATACTTAAACCCTTATCCGAAATTGCCTGAAGCAGATTTTCATACGTTTGCGTGTTTGTTGATACCATTGGCATATAAATCTCGCCTATGTCAAAGCTTTCAACAATCTGTTTCATTCCGCCGATATGATCTGCATGAGGGTGAGTTGCAACAAGATAATCTATTTTGGTATAGCCAAGGGCAGTAATCCTATTGGCAATAGCAGTGCCGTAATTAGATGTGGAAGCATCAATCAGCATACATTTACCATTCGGAAGCTGGATAAACTCACTGTCTCCCTGACCGACATCAAGATAGTTTACAACAATTGTGTTTTCCGTTTGCAGATTGCTGTTAATATTCTTGCTATCAAGAATTTCATCGCCGAAAAGATAGCTTCCAGCACCAAATACAGCAAACACGATTAAAGCAATTATAATTGATACTAATCTTTTGTTTTTCATTTTTCAAATCTAACCTTTATTGAATTTGCGTGGGCAGTCAACCCCTCTGACTCTGCAAGCGTAACTATTTCATTCTTTGCATTTTCAAGTTCTGACTCTGTGTAATAAATAAATGAAGATTTTTTAACAAAGCTATCTACCGAAAGAGGACTGAAAAATCTTGCAGTGCCGCTTGTTGGAAGCACATGGTTAGGCCCTGCAAAATAATCTCCGAGAGGCTCAGGAGACCAATTACCAAGAAATACCGAGCCTGCATTGTCAATCATACCTATATACTTGAGAGGTTCTTCAACACAAAGCTCAAGATGCTCAGGTGCAAGCTCATTTGCAAAATCAATTGCTTGCGAGAGATTTTCACATACAATAATTTCACCAAAATCATTGAGTGACTGCTCAATAATTTCCTGCCTTTCAAGATATTTAATCTGCTTTTCAATCTCCTTAACTGTTGCCCTTGCAACTGTTTCGGATGTTGTAAGCAGAATTGAAGATGCCATTTTATCGTGCTCTGCCTGGCTCATAAGATCTGCTGCAAGAAAAGCAGGCTTTGCACTTTTATCTGCAACAATAAGAATTTCAGACGGGCCTGCAACCATATCAATATCAACAACACCATAAAGCAGCTTTTTGGCTGTTGCAACAAAAATATTACCCGGGCCTACAATTTTATCAACCTTCGGGATTTTCTCTGTTCCGTAGGCAAGTGCGGCAACTGCCTGTGCACCGCCGCAAAGGAATACTTTATCCACACCGGCAACGGCAGCAGCAGCCATAATATTCGGATTGGGGCTTCCGTCTTTGGCAGGAGGCGTAACCATAATAATTTCCTTAACACCTGCAATTTTAGCAGGAATTGCGTTCATTAAAACAGAGCTTGGATAAGCAGCTGTGCCACCGGGCACATAAATACCGACTCTGTGAAGTCCCCTTACCCGCTGCCCCATAATAACGCCGCTTTCCTTCGTTGTCATCCAGCTCTGCTGTGCCTGACGTTTATGGAAATCATAAATATTGTTTTTTGCATCTGTTATTGCCTTTTCGAAATCATCATCGACTAAATCAAGATACTCTGAAAGCTCTTCCTTCTCAATAATAGCCTTTTTAGGCACAGCACCATCAAACCTTACGGTGTATTCACGCACTGCTTCATCACCGCCGTCCTTAACACCCTGAATAATAGATGTAACTATATCAACAATTTTCCGGTCTGTTTCACCACTGCGTTTTTTGAGATTTTCTATAAGTGCATATTCATTTTTACCATTTGCTTTTGTAATTTTCATAATTCAACCTCACACCTGGCTTGCGAGCTCCATATCTGCAAGAAATGCTTCAATCTCATCCTTGCGGAGCTTCATCGATGCCATATTAACGATTACACGTGCAGAAATAGGAAGTATTTCCTCAACCACTTCAAGCCCGTTTTCTTTCAATGTTGAGCCTGTTTCAACAATATCAACAATACCGTCTGCCAAGCCGAGAAGCGGTGCAAGCTCAACACTGCCTTCAATCTTTATTATGTCTACATCCATACCCTTTGATTTAAAAAATTCTCCTGCAACCTTAGGATATTTTGATGCAACCGTCTTTCTTTTATAGCCGCTGAAGAAATCTGTTCCCTTCGGGCAAGCGAGAGCAAATCGGCATTTTCCGAGATTTAAATCCATAACCTCATAGAATGAGCTGCCGTGCTCAACAATTGTATCCTTACCTACAACACCGATATCACACACGCCGTGCTCAACATAAGTAATAACATCAGGTGCCTTGGAAAGCACCGCTTCATATTTATCAACAGGAAGAATTAATCTTCTGCCCTTATTTTCAAGTTCTTTTGTATCAAGCCCCATAGTCTGAAACAGCCTTACAGAGCATTTTTCAAGTCTGCCCTTAGTAAGTGCAATTCTGATAGGTCTTTCAACATTTATAATCTCATTTTTTACATCGCATAAGGCATTAACATCAACACCAAAACCAATAGCAGGCGCATCCATTCCGAACTCTGCAAGAAGATTATCGTATCTTCCGCCTGAAAGAATCGTAACACCTGAGCCCTCGGCATAGCCTCTGAAAATAACACCTGTATAATAATTTGAACGGTTCACAAGACCCAAATCTATCATTACACTGTCTGATATTCCCATACCGTCAAGCTGTTCAAACAGGGTTTTAAGATAATCAAGAGCCTGATTTGATGCCGACGTGCTGTAAAGCTCTTTAGCTTTACTCAAAACATCTACACCACCGAACAGCCTTGGAAGCCTGTGAAGTACGGCAGTTTCGGCACTGTTGCCCATTTTATCCAGCAAATCGCCGAGTGCGGCATAATTCTTGCCTTCAATAAAATTACAGATGTCTGCCTTTTGAGTTGCGGTGATGTTCATTTTATTAAGAATTGCATTAAAGAAGCCCGCATGACCGATTTCAATTTTGAATGAGTTAAGGTCAGATCTTTTCAATGCCTCAACAGCCATTGAGATAACCTCAATATCCGCCTCAAGCGAGCCGTCACCGATAAGCTCTACACCACTTTGCGGAATTTCATCAGTTCTTCCTGCAAGCACCTTATTTTTAACAAAAACATTTTGGTTATAATAAAGCCTTACAGGAAAATCACTGTCCTTTAATCTTGTTGCAACAAGACGGGCAATGGGCATTGTGTTATCAGGGCGAAGAACTGTTGTTCTTCCCTGATTATCTGTTAATTTATACATTTCATCTGCTTCAATTCCTGCATTGGAACAATTAAAAACATCAAAAAACTCAATTGCAGGCGTTATGACCTTGCGGTAAGCTTTCTCCTCATATAAAGCAGATAAGGTTGCTTCTACATTTTTTCTGTCGTCACATTCTTCAAAAAGAAAGTCACGACTACCCTCAGGCGTTATATTTGAATATCTTTTCATAATTATCTCCTTAAATCGCACTTTAGTGTGCTAATGTGGTAATATGCTATCACACTAAACCGTAATTGTCAATAATTAAATTAAATCTTTAAAATCCGAATAAGGAAATCTGATTACTGTCAGGCAAATCACCGAGTGCACCGCATTCACGAAGCGAATCCACAACGCTTGCACCGATATGTGCACGTGCCATCAAATCATCACAGGATATAAATTCTCCGCCGCCGTCATGAACGGCATCTGAAATGGCTTTTGCAGCAGTTTCACCAACACCTGCTATAGCCGAAAACGGAAGTCTTATTTTACCGTCCTCAATTTTATAGACACGCCAGTCAGATTTATATATATCAACGGGAAGAAACTCTATACCTCTTGCAAGCATTTCAATAACAATCTGCAAAACAACATAGGTACCTTCTTCCTTGGCTGTTTTATCGTTACCCTTATTCTTTATTTCTTCCATTTTCTTTTTAACGGCAGCCTTCCCTGCTACTGCAGCCACGGCATCAATATCACCGCCGCGAACAGTAAAGTAAGCTGAATAAAAATGAATGGGATAATAAATTTTATACCATGCAAGGCGAAGTGCCGCAATAACATAAGCTGCAGCGTGTGCCTTGGGGAACATGTACTTAATCTTATAACAGGAATCAATATACCACTGCTCAACGCCTATTGTTTTCATTGCATCCTCATAAGGCGGCAGTTCTTTCGGCGCCTTACCCTTACGGGTATATTCCATAATCTTAAAGCAGTCCTTTTTAGATAATGGAGATTCCTTGCCTGTTCTTCTTTCATAATCCTCGGTAACGTGAATTAGATGTGTCATAATATCATCACGGCAGCCGATAACCTGAGAAATCGTGCAGGTGCCGTTCTGAATAAGCTCCTGCGCATTACCGAGCCACACATCCGTACCGTGAGAAAGACCTGAAATCTGAAGCAAATCCGCAAAGGTTTTAGGCTGTGCCTCAACAAGCATACCGATAACAAACGGTGTACCCATTTCAGGAATAGCAAGCGTACCCGTTGTACAGTCAATATCCTCAGGTGAAACACCTATAGGATCTGTTGATGTAATAAGCTGATAAAGCTTCGGATCTGACAAGTCAACATCCATTACGGGAATACCTGTTGAATCCTCAAGGTATTTATAAAGTGTCGGATTATCGTGTCCAAGCTCATCAAGCTTTAACAGCGTATCGTGAAGAGAATTTTTAAAGTCGAAATGCGTTGTATATGTTCCCTTTTTCTCGTCGTTTGACGGATACTGAATAGGTGTGAAATCTTCAACTGTATATTTATCTGGCACAACAACCATTCCGCCGGGGTGCTGACCGGTTGTTCTCTTAATACCTGTGCAGCCGACAGTTAATCTGTCTATCTCAGCCTTAGGCGTTCCGCTCAGCTGTTCACGCTCATCAAGATACTTCATAACATAGCCATACGCTGTTTTATCTGCAACAGTTGCCATAGTACCTGCCTTGAACACGTATTCCTTTCCGAACAGTTCTTCTGTATATCTGTGCGAACGTGACTGATATTCACCGGAAAAGTTAAGGTCTATATCAGGCTCTTTATCACCGTCAAAGCCAAGGAAGGTTTCAAACGGAATTTCGTGACCGTCACGCTTCATAGGATTGCCGCATTCAGGGCAATCCTTAGGCGGCAAATCAAAGCCCGAGCCATATTCACCCTTCAGGAAAAATTCACTGTGCTTGCATTTTTTGCAGTAGTAGTGAGGCGCAAGAGGGTTAACTTCGGAAATACCGCCGAAATGAGCAGCAAGAGATGAACCTACCGAGCCTCTCGAGCCAACTAAATAGCCGTTTCGCTCACTCTCCTCAACAAGACGCTTTGCAATAACATAAAGTACACCGAAGCCGTGACCTATAATGGAATCAAGCTCACGCTGCAATCGCTGGGCAACATATTCAGGCACAGGATCACCGTAAAGCTCCTTCGCCATATTCCAGCACTTCTCGGTAAGCTCCTCATTGGCACCGTCAATGTGCGGCTGGAATGTTCCCGGAGGAATAGGAGGAATATTATCCATTACGGAATCCGCTATTTTATTGGGATTGTCTATAACAAGCTCTCTGGCTCTGTCACCTGCCCACGCAAAATCCTCAAGCATTTCTTCCGTTGTTTTAAAATAAAGCGGTGCCTGATTATCTGCATCATCAAAGCCCTTTGAAGCCATAATGATTGCACGGAATTTAGCATCCTTTTCATCAAGGAAATGAACATCTCCCGTTGCAACTGTTAATTTTCCGAGCTTGTCCGCAAGGGCAATAATCTTCTTATTGATATTAATTAAATCTTCCTCTGTATTAACCTTCCAGTGAAGATTCTTCTTTTCCTCACCCTTTTTATTCTTTACATATTCCTCACTGCTTGTACGAAGCATAAAAGCATTGTTGCCGTTTGGCTGAATTTCAAGATAATCATAAAAGGACGCAATCTTTTCAAGCTCTTCGTCTGATTTTTCTTCAAGAATTGCCTGATAAAGCTCACCCTGCTCACAGGCTGAGCCGATAATAAGCCCATCCCTTTTCTGAGCAAGCATACTTTTGGGAATAAGCGGGCGTGTTTTAAAGGTTTTTATATTGGAATGAGAAATCATCTCATACAGATTTTTTCTGCCGTATTTGCGTTCTTCCTTAGGAATGGATTCATCAAGCGATGTATCCTCCTTAACAAGAAGAATAACGTGATGACGCTTATACTGATTTGTTTTCATATTCATAAAATCGGGATATTTTTCGTCATCAACCAAATATCCCTCCATACCAAGAATAAGCTTAATCTTTCCCTTGGCAGCATTATAAGCCTCAGGTAATGCCTGCACAACACCATGGTCAGTAACCGCAATTGCTCTGTGTCCCCATTTAATTGCCCTGTTGATAAGTGCTTTAGGAGAGGATATTGCATCCATTTCCGAAAAAGATGTATGCAGATGAAGCTCAACGCGTTTTTTCTCTGCATGATCCTCTTTTTCAGCCTTGAGTACAGTTTGAATACTGTCAGGTGTAATCATATATTCACTTGTAAATTTATCATCTCTGTAATTGCCCTTAACCATAAGGGTTTTTGCCTGCTGAATTTTTTCTGCAACACGGTCAACCTCCGCCTTTTCTGCAAAAACCTTAACGGTTACGGAAGATGTGTAATCCGTAATGTCAAAGGTTAAGATTTTATACACACCTCTCTTAGTGTCCTTAACCTCAAATTTTATAATATCTCCCCAAACCGTAACATTTCCCGAATCAAAGCTGAGCTCTGAAATCGGTCTTGGCTTTTCGTGAATGGGTCTACCCATAACTGCCTTGGCAGTATCTATGTAAATAGGTAAATCACCCAACAGTTCGTGCTTGATATTCTGGGCAATTTCCTTCTTCTGTTCTTCCTCTTTTGCTGCTTTTTCCGCAATTGCCGCCTTTACTGCCTTTTCAATATCAAAGGCTTCTGTTTCAATCAGTTCAACTTTAAGTGACAAGCCGAACATATCCAAAACGGCATTTTCAATTTCTTCATCAATTTTCTGGTTTTTAAGTATATCAAGTCCGCCCTTTTTGAGCGAAACCTTAAGTATATTTTCGTTTAACTCAACATCCGCATTCTCAAAAAAACCGTTTGCGGCAGACGTTTTTCTGCGAACATAATCTATAATTGAGCTGAAATAGGCTGTTTCAAAAAGCTCACTCATATATCTTGGCTTTATAAGAACTTTTTTGAGCCCCATTTTTTCCTTAATGCTGTTTTCGGCATTAACTATTTCACAATAAGGCACAAGCTCTGCAAGCTTCAGAACAACAAGCAGCTCCCTATCCTCTTTTTTAACAGCAAAACGCAGAATTTCGCCGCCCCCTAAACAGGAAAGCTGATAGTTTTCAACATAAGCACCTAAATAATCTCTAAACAAATTCATTATAATTTATCTATCTCTTTCATCAATTCATCAAGTAATTTATCTTCGGGCACCTTTCTGAGTATTTCGCCCTTTTTAAAAATAAGACCGTTTCCGTCACCGCCTGCAACACCTATATCAGCCTCTTTTGCCTCGCCCGGTCCGTTAACAATACAACCCATAACTGCAACCTTAATCGGCTTTTTGCAATCCCTGAGCCTTTCCTCAACCTGTTTTGCCAGACCAATCAAATCAATTTTTGTTCTGCCGCAGGTTGGGCAGGAAATAAGATACGGACAATCATTTTTAAGCCCTATCGCTTTCAGTATATCAAATGCGGCAAACACCTCTTTAACAGGTGCATCCGAAAGACTAACACGGATTGTGTCGCCTATGCCTTTTGTTAAAAGAGAGCCGATTCCGATTGATGATTTTATGATTCCCATTCTTTCAGTTCCCGCTTCGGTTACGCCAAGGTGAAGCGGATAGCTGCATTTTTCAGCCGCAAGCTCGTAAGCAGCAATCATTGTGTTTACATCAGATGATTTAATGGAAATTACAATATCATCAAAATCAAATTTTTCAAGAAGCGAAGCGTGATAAAGAGCCGATTCAACCATAGCCTCAGGCGTTGGTGAACCGTGCTTTGCAAGGATTTCTTTTTCAAGACTGCCGCTGTTAACACCTATTCTGATAGGAATACCTTTCACTGCACAGATGTCTGCCACTGCCTTAACCCTTGCTTCATCACCGATATTACCCGGATTAATTCTGATTTTATCTATTCCGCGTTCGGCTGCACCCAAAGCAAGCCTGTAATCAAAATGAATATCTGCAACAAGCGGAACATCAACTGCGTTTTTTATAGGCTCAATCAGGCTTAAAGCCTCTTCATTCGGAACAGCAAAACGAATAACCTGACAGCCTGCTGCCGCAAGTTCCTTCGCCTGCTCAACAGAATGCCCAACATCAGCGGCGGGAATATTCAGCATAGACTGAACAAGCACAGGTGAATCACCGCCGATAAATGTATTTCCGAGCTTTATTTTTTTTGTTTTTCTTCTGTTAATCATAATTAAGTCCTCTTATCAAAACAGCTTTGTAATATCTGAAAATGTTACAAAGAACATAAGCAGCAGCAAAAGAGCAAGACCTACTGCATTTATTATATATTCCCACTTTGTAGGAAGTTTCTTTTTGGTTATACCCTCTGCAAGAAGCAGGAAGAAACGCCAGCCGTCCAGTGCCGGTATCGGAAAAAGGTTGAAAAGACCTACATTGATGGTAAGCAATGCCATTATTCTTAGCATGGACGGAATACTTGTTTTAACTGCATCGGAAACAACCGAAACTGTACCGACAGGTCCGCTTAAATCGGACAGACCGTATCTGCCGACTAAAATATCATGAACTGAAAGGAACACCATTCTTGCATAGGATATAAAATTGTTGACTGTGCTTGACAAAACTCCTGTAAAGGTTTTCTCCTTTCCAAGCAGCCAGAAGTCCATATTTATATACTGATGCCCCTCGTACTCCTCCATATCAAACTGAATATTCAAAGTAACATCTTTTCCGTCACGTTTAACCACCATTTCAACATTTCCGTCTGCGGAACGTGAAAGACCGGTCTGTACATCTGTCGGAGTATAAATTCTCATACCGTCAATATTTTTAATTTCATCGCCTGCCTGAAGTCCGTAAGACGGGCTTACAGCTGTATCATCAAACTTAGCTACCGTTGAAGTGCCCACAAGATTCTGGCTGCATATTATACCAAGCATAATAACAAGGCCTAAAAGCAGATTCATTAATGCACCTGCAACAACAACAAAAATTCTTGCACTAACCCTCTTATTAGAGAAAGAACCATCGCCGCCCGAATCTTCATTTTCTCCCTCCATTGAGCAAAAACCGCCGAATAATATCAAACGCAATGAATAGGTTGTATCTCCCTTTTTGAAGGAAAACAGCTTTGGTCCCATTCCGATTGCAAATTCATTAACCTTGATTTTCATTAAGCGTGCAGCAATAAAATGACCGCCCTCGTGAATCAAAATAATAAGTTCAAAGAATAGTATTGCAATAATAATCGGGTAAACCGTGTTCCAGATAGATGTTAAATTCACCAAATCGCCTCTTTAATTAATAGTCTGCTTAACATATTCCCTCGCCGCCGTGTCCGTTTCAAGCACATCTTCAAGGGTGAAATTTTCTTTTTCAGGAGCCTTAAGCATAGCCTCCTCATTAAGATATGCAATATCCGTGAATTTAATTTTACCTTCAAGGAAAAATTTAACGCTTTCTTCATTTGCACCGTTTGCGGCCGCAGGATGAAGTCCGCCCATTTCAATTGCATTTTTGCACACATTTATACATTTAAAGGTGTCATAATCGGGTTCAAAGAATGTAAGCTTTCCGTAGTCCGCAAGTGAAAGCGGAGCTACAGGGCTCGGCTGACGTTCGGGATATGTAAGTGCATACTGAATAGGAATTCTCATATCCGGCACACCAAGCTGTGCAATCATCGAATTATCCTGATAAACGATTGCCGAGTGAACTACCGATTCACGGTGAACAACAATTTCAATATCATCATTCAGCATATCAAAAAGCCATTTTGCCTCTATAAATTCCAGACCTTTATTCATCATGGTAGCAGAATCTATGGTTATTTTGGCACCCATATCCCAGTTAGGATGCTTAAGTGCATCGGATGCCGTTACGTTTTCAAGTTCTTCAAGCTTCTTTCCGAAGAACGGACCGCCCGATGCAGTAAGAATTATTTTCTTAATAGCTGATTTAGACGGGCTTCCCTGCATTGCCTGAAAGATTGCTGAATGCTCACTGTCAACAGGCAGAATGGAAACACCATATTCTTTAGCAAGGTTTGTTACAAGATGTCCGCCTGCAACAAGCGTTTCCTTATTCGCAAGAGCTATCGTTTTCTTTGCTTTTATAGCCTCCAGGGTCGGCTGAAGACCTATCATTCCGACAACCGAGTTAAGAACTGTATCCGCACCGCTGTAGGCTGCACACTCAATAAGACCGTTCATACCCGAAACAACCTTCGTATCCGTATCGGAAATCTTTATTTTAAGGTCATTTGCAGCAGCTTCGCTCATCATACAAACTATATCCGGCTTGAATTCACGCACCTGCCGATCCATTAAATCAACATTAGCATTTGCCGTAAGGCATTTGACGCTGTAGCCGTGCATACGGCATACATCAAGTGACTGCGTGCCTATTGAGCCTGTTGAGCCTAATATTGAAATGTTTTTCATTCAAATCACCTCTTTAAAAAGCAATTAGAGCCACGGCAAAGGTAAGCGGCAATGTGAAAAGTGATGAATCAAATCTATCCATAACACCGCCGTGACCGGGGAAGATTTTTCCAAAATCCTTTACTTGGAAATTTCTTTTTAATACCGAAGCACTTAAATCGCCCATCATTCCCATAAATGAAATCGGAAGACTGCATATAAGAAGTGTAATGATTCCTGCTGCTTCAATTTTTACATCTGCAAACTGATTATAAAGCACAACTGCAACGACATTTAAAATCAATGCAAATATCACTCCGCATACTGCACCCTCAACTGTTTTCTTAGGGCTGATATTCGGGCTCATCTTATGCTTTCCGAATGCCATACCGCCAAGCTGAGCTCCGCTGTCCGTTCCAAGGGCACAGATAAGTCCGAAGAAAATGAGATAAATACCGAACTGTTCATTTTCAAACATATCACGCAGCCTTACAAAAACCGAAAAGCCATACGGCACAAACACACTTGCAAAAACAGATATTGCAACATCCTCAAACTTTGTGTGGGCATATCCCTTAAGCATCGCAAGCAGGAATATCAGCACCAAAGCAATGATATAAACAACCTGCGGCACTGCATTCACAACATTTCCCCAATACTGTGAATCAACAAATGGAAGAAGCACCTTTGCGCTTGCAAAAAACGGAACACAAGCAGAAAATACCGTGCCGAGCACAACAATAAATTTATTTTTAACATTTGCACATTTCATGATTTCATTTGATGCAACTGCTGATAAAAATGCTATAACCGCAACAAAAAGCGGTGTGTTTATCTGCCACACAACAAGAGCAAGTATGCAAAGCAAAACAACTGCCGTAATAATTCTTTTCTTCATAAATTTTTCCTCCGTATCATCAATCATCCGCCGAATCTGCGGTTACGATGCTCAAATTCATACAAGGCTTCGTGCAAATCCTCTTCATCAAAATCAGGCCAAAGAACATCACTGTACCAGAATTCACTGTATGCAGCCTGCCAGAGCAGGAAATTGGAAAGCCTTTCTTCACCGCTCGGTCTGATAATAAGGTCGCAGTCCGGCATAGTATAAACATTGCTGCTTATATCCTTTTCGGTTATCTCTGTTTTACCTTCGGCTATCAGCTTGTTTACTGCGGAAACAATTTCCTGCCTGCCGCCGTAATTGATTGCAAGATTAACAAGCGTTCCTTTTCTTTCGGCAGTTTCAAATTCTGCTTCATCCATAAGGCTGAGGAGCTTAGAATCAATACCCTCACGCTCACCCACAAACTTTATTCGTATATCTCCGCTTTCGGTAAGCCTTTCCTTGGCTTCAATAAGAAAATCATGAAAAAGCCTCATCAGCGTGTCGACCTCTTCTTTAGGACGTTTCCAGTTTTCGGTTGAAAATGCATAGAAGGTTACCTCTTCTATTCCGAGCCTGCCGCATTCCTTGCAGATTTTTTCAAAAACATCTGCACCCGCTCTGTGACCTGCAGTTCTCGGAAGTCCGCGTTTCTTTGCCCATCTTCCGTTGCCATCCATTATAATTCCTATATGCCTTGGCAAAACTGAAAATTCTTTTTTCTCTTTTTGTTTTTTCTTAAATAAAGCCATAATATAAATGCTCCTTTAATGACAGAATGGCGGAGGTGCATTCCCCCGCCTATTCAGTTGGCAAAAGTCAGAAACGGTCTGACCGCCAACCTGTATTGTCAGATAGAAATAATTTCCTGTTCCTTTTTCTTTTCCATCTCTTCCGTTTGCTTAATGTAGCTGTCTGTAATATCCTGAAGCTTCTTTTCGCCGTCCTTCTGATCATCTTCAGTGATTGCGTTATCCTTTTTAAGCTTCTTTATATCATCCATAGCATCTCGGCGAACATTTCTGATTGCTACCTTTGCTTCCTCGCCGCGCTTTGAAATATCCTTAACAAGCTCCTTACGGCGTTCCTCTGTAAGAGGAGGGAAAGAAAGGCGGATAACCTTTCCGTCATTGCTTGGGTTAATTCCTATATCAGAGGTATTGATTGCTTTTTCAATTTCCTTTAATGTGCTTGCATCCCAGGGCTGAATCATTAACATTCTCGGCTCAGGAACACTGATAGCAGCCATCTGATTAATCGGAGTAGCACAGCCATAATAATCAACCATTAATTTATCAAGTATTGCAGGGTTTGCTCTTCCTGCACGGATTGCCTTGTAATCCCTGTCAAGTGCATCAAGGCATTTTTCCATTTTCTCTTTTGTTTTAGCAAATACAGTTTCCATAGTAGTTCCCTCTCTGATTAATTATTCTGCACAAGTGTGCCTATTGTTTCGCCGCAAACGGCTTTGCATATATTATCCGGATCGTCAAGATTGAACACAAGGATAGACATATCATTATCCTTGCAGAGTGAAAATGCAGTTGAATCCATAACCTTTAAGTCACGGTTAATAACCTCTCTGAAAGTTACGGTATCATACTTAACAGCATCATCAAACTTGTTCGGGTCTTTATCATAAACACCGTCTACATTCGTTGCCTTGAAAAGAACATCTGCATTGATTTCCACACTGCGAAGTGCAGCAGCCGTATCAGTTGAGAAGAACGGTGAGCCCGTGCCGCAGCCGAAAATAACGATTCTGCCCTTTTCAAAGTGACGGATAGCCTTGTTTCTGATATAAGGCTCTGCAATCTGACGCATTTCAATAGCAGTCTGCACTCTTACATCTGCACCAAGCTGCTCAAGCGCATCACAAAGTGCAAGAGAGTTCATAGCAGTTGCAAGCATTCCGATATGGTCTGCCCTTGTTCTGTCCATCCCTTCGCTTGTTCTGCCGCGCCAGAAGTTTCCGCCGCCGACAACAATGCCGACCTCAACTCCCATATCCGCAACCTTTTTAACCGATTTACAGATTGTAACAACAGTATCGTTATCTATACCTGTTCCCTTTGCTCCTGCAAGAACCTCACCTGAAAGCTTCAGCAAAATTCTTTTGTAAGCAATACCCATAATTTATACCTCCGTGTAAGTGGAAAGATTTAATTACTTATAT
>CAJTMQ010000009.1:0-18296 GCA_910577215.1 uncultured Eubacterium sp.
ACAGTTTCTGTTATTATTTTCGGTGTTGGTGGAGTTGGCTCCTATGCCGCTGAAGCACTCGCAAGAGCCGGGGTTGGCAGCATAACGGTTGTTGACAGTGATGTGGTTGATATAACAAATATCAACCGTCAGATAATTGCTCTTAACTCAACAATTGGTATGCCTAAGGTTGAGGTTGCCGCGTGCAGGATAAAGGACATTAATCCGCTTTGCAATGTGACTGCCATAAAGGAATTTTATGATGAAAGCAGCACGATTGATTTAACGCAGTATGATTACATCATTGACGCTATTGATTCGGTTAAATCAAAGCTGGCACTTGCGGAATTTGCTTCAAAAAACAATATCAATATTATTTGTGCAATGGGAACAGGAAATAAGCTTGAGCCTGATAAATTGAAAATATCAGATATATCCAAAACCTCATATTGCCCGCTTGCAAAGAAAATGCGCGTTGAGCTTCGCAAAAGAGGCATTCATCATCTTAAGGTTGTGTATTCAACAGAAGAGCCGAAGTGTCGCAACGTGCCGCCGTCATCCATATCGTTTGTGCCTTCTGTGGCAGGGCTTATGATGGCGGGTGAGGTGATAAAGCATCTTGCCGAAATGGAGTAGGAGATGGTTTCATATGGCAAAAGCAAAACGTACCATAACAGATAAATTGCATACTTTGCTTTTCTGGAAGGATACAAGAGTTACTGAGGGTGAGCCTTACACAGAGGTGAGAAAATACGATTTTTCATCTTATTATCCTGAAGATGACTATATTCACGATACGGAGCTCCCTGAAAAGAATGTGTTTGATATTCGCTTTTTCGGTGCAGTGGCCAATGATGTTGATGTTGACAATGCACTGTACATAAATATGGCATTTGAAGCCGCTGAAAAGGTTGGCGGAACGGTTTTGATTTCAGGCGGAGATTATACCTCTACAACCGTTTTTCTGAAATCGGGTGTGACTCTTTTCATTGAGCGCGGCTCATCAATTACCGCAAATGAAACAGGCAAAGGTTATCAGAACAGGGCACTTGTTTACGGAGAAAATCTGGAAAATATAACACTTACGGGTGGCGGAAAAATAAAGGGAAACGGCCATCTTTTCGGCAGAAAGCCTGTATATGACGAAAACATAGCGGAACCGGCCGATTATATTGATGTTATTGAAATGCGGCAGGAATACAGAAAACAGCTTCGCTTTGCACATCCAAGCAAATACGGAAGCCCGATTATACTTGTTAACTGCAATAACATTAAGGCACATAATTTTATAATTGAAAACAGTGCTTACTGGTCCTTTCGCCTGGATAAGTGCAGCAATGTTGAAATTAAAGATTTTATTATAAACAACAACCGACATGTTGCCAATGCAGACGGCTTTGATATGGTTGGTTCAAGCAATGTGCTTATTGAGCATTGCTTTGTTTCCACGGCTGATGACGGTGTGGTTATAAAAAATGCCGTGTGGGAGGGCTGTGACAGTGAGATGTGCAACATCGCAGTTCGTAACTGTGAGATAATTTCCTGCACAAATGCTGTTAAGGTCGGCACGGAAACCACGCACGATATAAACGGGATTACAGTTGAAAACTGCAGGCTGTTTATGACGGATTTATACCCCGGGTCTGTTTCGGCAATTTCACTTGAAGCGGTGGACGGTGCTAAGCTGAGTCATGTTACAATCAAAAACATTGAAGCAGATCGCTGTTCCTGCCCGTTATTTATAAGGCTTGGAAACAGAAACAGGGCAGCAGAGATTACTGCTCAGAGTGCAAGGGCAATAGAGTTTGGCGAAAAAGCGGAAAAGGGTGAGCTTGCAGATAAGAATTTGTACAATATGAAAAGTGAAATCCGTGATGTTGCAGTTGAAAATCTTTCTGCAAAAGAGGTTGAAATTCCGATTATGATTTGCGGCTTTAGGCAAAAAGGGATAACCAAAAGAGTTAAGAATATCAGCCTGAAAAATATTAATCTTGAATTATCACGCGTTCCGGATACTGTGGACAGGCGGCTGTTTATTCCTGAATACACAACAGAATACCCTGAATGCAACCGCTTTCGAAATCTGCCGAGCTATGCACTTTTCATAAGGCACGCTGAAAATGTTTTGATAGAGAATTTCTGCTGCAGCAAAAAGGATACATGGAAAAAGGAAAGGTATATTAAGGATTTGATATATGATTAGAATTATGTTTGTGTGCCACGGCAATATATGCCGTTCACCTATGGCGGAGTTTATATTTAAGGATATGGTGCAAAAGCAGGGAATAGCGGATGATTTTGTGATTGCTTCATCCGCAACAAGCACTGAGGAAATATGGAACGGAATCGGCAATCCTGTTTATCCGCCCGCGAAGGCAGAGCTTGCAAGGCACAGCTTGTCCTGCAGGGGCAAAAGAGCTGTTCAATTGCAGAAAAGTGATTATGATAAATATGATTATTTCATAGGAATGGACAGTGCTAATATCCGTAATATGGCACGCATTTTCGGCGGTGATAAGGAGCATAAAATCAGCAGGCTGATGGACTATACTGACCGCGGCGGTGATGTTGCCGACCCGTGGTATTCCGGACGCTTTGATATTGCATTCCGCGATATTTATGATGGCTGTGCAGGGCTTTTGAAAAACTTATAAATAAATGGAAAATTTGAAGTGAGGTTACAATGTTTAATATAGAAGAATGGATCAGTGATTTTTCACAGAAAATACAGGAGAATTTTAAAAGCAGAATAGAATTTATCGGCTTGCAGGGAAGCTATGCACGTGAAGAAGCAACAGAAGGCAGTGACATAGATGTTGTGGTTATTTTTGATAAGCTGAAAATGGACGATTTAAAGAAATATGATGAAATTATTTCTAAGATGTCTTGCAGGGAAAAAATCTGCGGCTTTTTATCCGGGAAAGATGAACTGGCTAATTGGGAAAAATCAGATTTGTTTCAATTTTATTATGATACAAAAGCTATATACGGAAAGCTTGATTTCATTTTGCCGCTGATAAAAAAGGAAAATGTTAAGCAGGCGGTTCTGATTGGCGGTTGCAACATATATCACGCCTGCTGTCATAATATTATTCATGAAAAGAGCTTGGACATATTAAAGGCATTATTTAAACAGGCAGTATTTGTGTTACAGGCAAAATATTTTTATGATACGGAAAATTATGTGTCAAAGAAAAAAGATTTGATAGATAAATTGGAAGCAGAGGATAAGCATATTTTAGAGCTGTATTTCACCATTAAATCTGCGGATAAAACAGAAGAATTTGATAATTATTCAAATGAATTGTTTGTTTGGAGCAGCAGGCTGATTAAGGATTATAGTATTTAAGGTTGTTTCAGGCGGAAACAGAGTGTGCCGTTACAGAAAAATTAAAAAGACAAGGTGTAAGCTATGGACGGAAAAACCACATTAAAATATCTTCAGAATTACATCAAGGCAAAAGATTTTAAGCCTGAACTGAAAACGGATTATTTTTTTAAACTGTCCGAAGAAGTCGGTTAACTTGCAAAGGCAATGAGAAAAGGTATTGTTTACGAGGAAAACGGAAATATTAAAGGTACGATAGATGAAGAACTTTGGGATGTAATCTACTATGCCTTGGCAATTGCAAATTGCTATGATATTGATATGGAAAGCACCATTAAAATCAAAGAAGAAATCAATAATAAAAAATATAACACAGGAATCGAATTTGAAGAAAAAAGATAAATCGTAATTTATTCAGAAGGTAGTATGTGAAAATGGAGAAAATCAAGATTTTTTTAATTAAACTTAAAACCAAGTTTATCAACTTTTGTAAATGGATATGGAAAGAATGTAAGGATTGGAAGACGGTTGTTATTTTTGCAATTGTTGTAGTAATTATGTATTCGCCTGTTTGGGGCGGATATTTGTGCCATGCTCTGTTTCACTGGAAATGGTGCAGCGTGATGGCAACGGCGTATCTTGCGTTCTGGGCAGGTCCATTTACACCTTTTTTCCCAATGTGCATTGCTATTACTTTAGGAATACGGCGTATTATTGATAAGATAAAAGGCAAAAATAATACAAAATAATGCAGTGTTTTGGTATATAGTGGACAATAAACAGATATTACTTGATAATATAGATAAAATTCATACTACGGAAATGGGAACAGACAGAGTTAAGAATTAAAGCAAAAAAGTCGTAGGTAGGTGGTTCAATAAATTATATATTGTGGGGGACGATGACTACATCGTCCCGTAATAAATTAAAAAAGGCAAGGTGTGAAAACACCTTGCCTTTTTGCTGTGTAATTATTTTTTGAGCACTCTTTCAAGCCATACTGCACCTAAATCAAGTGCAGTGAAAAGACCTTCCTTTTCGCTCTTTTTAATAATCTTTTCCTTTGGGTTTACTATTTCAGGGTCTGTGGTGATAAGCTGAATAAGCACCTTTTCAGAAAGGGAAATATCTTTAAATTCCTTATCACTCTGAATATTCAAGCAAACAACGTATGGGTCAGACATATTGCCGTAGTAAACAGTCTTTCCGCATCTAACCAAAGGTTTTCCTTTGTAGGTAAGAAATGTATCTTTTGCTTCTGCCAAAGAAAACCCTCCTTTATTATTCTGAATTTTAGTTGTTGAGGTAAGACTTTACCAGCTCGGCCAAAAGCTCATCGCGATCTATTTTTCTGATAAGACTTCTTGCGTTATTGTGCGTGGTGATATAGGTTGGATCCTCAGAAAGAATATACCCAACAATCTGGTTGATAGGATTATAGCCTTTTTCTCTCAGTGCATCAAATACCTGAGTAAGAATTTCCTTCATTATTTCTTCGCGTTCATCACCGATTTTAAATGTCATTGTTTTATCAGTCAAAGTAAAGTCACCTCCTGCGAGTTTGCAAATGTGAATTAAACTCACACTATACAATTAATTATATACAAAAATTTCCTTAATTACAATCTTTTTTTTTAAATTTAAGAACGAAGTGCAATTTTTTCCTCTTTAAGTGTGTCAATAATCTTATCTGTAACCTTGGTAACCTCTTCTCTTGTAAGTGTTCTTTCGGTATGAGCAAAGGTTATTCTGACCGTTATAGACTTGGATTTTTCATCTGTATAAGTGTCAACAACCTTTGTTTTTTTGATAAGGCTGCACTTTGCCTGTTCTATTGCTTTGGCAATCGGTTCAAATTTATCTGAAATGAATGAAAGATCTATCTCAATTTCAGGGTATTTTGAAACCTCCTCATAAGCAATGCCTGCACTTTCAATTTCAGCAAAAGTTTTGACATCAATCTCAGCGAATACAACATTAGCCTTTTTGTCGAGCTTTTTCAGCACAAGTGGGTGAACAATTCCGATTTCGCCGATTTCAATACCGTCACAGATAATTGCATTCAGGTTTTTCGGGTGCTGATATGAATGTGCTGCCTCTATTGCTTTGTAGCTGAGGTTCTTATGCTTGATATCATCTGTAATAACGGCAAGCATATCGCGAAGCTCAAAATAAAGCTGCTCTGTTGACTTTGTTTTGCTGAAAAGAGAGATTGCAAGCTTTTTGCTTTCAATGCAGAGGTTATTGCTGTCTACACCGTTAACAACTCTGCCTATTTCAAATACACCGAAATCAGGTGCATAGCCTGTGTTTGCTTTAAGCTGACAAAGCTGAGTAGGGATAACGGATTTGCGGATTGTTTCAATATTCGGGTTGGTTGAATTAACCAGCTTAATATTATCCTCAATCTCTATGCCCAGAGCCTTCATCTCATCATAGTATGCCCAAACATAGGAATGAAGCTCATGCATTGAAAAACGCTTAACAAGAATATCCTTAATCTTATCCTCAACGGTTTTCTCCTCATGTGCACGAACAGGGTAGAGCGGAGCATTTGCAGTGTGAACATCAAAGTTATCATAGCCGTAAATTCTTGTGATTTCCTCAATAATATCGGCTTTCATTGTAATGTCCTTAGTTGCTCTCCAGCTTGGAACCTCAACGCTGAAATTATCGTCATTAAGCTCAACCTTAAAGCCAAGTGAGGTTAAGGTTTCAACAATAGTATCGTTGTCAATTTCAATGCCTGTGTATCTGTCTACAAATTTCTTTGTGAAATCAAGGTTGATTGTTTCGTACTTGAAAGCGTATTCATCCGTAAGTGATGAAACAACCTTTACATCACTGTCCGCATCTGTAAGAAGTTTAACAAATCTTGCAATAGCAGAAACGGTCATTTCAGGGTCAAGGCATTTTTCATAACGCATTGAGGCATCTGTTCTGTGTGAAAGACGAACGGTTGATTTGCGGATTGATACGGCATTAAAGGTTGCGGATTCAAGAGTTAAGGTTGTTGTGTCATCAACAATTTCGCTGTCCAGTCCGCCCATAATGCCCGCAATGGCAACAGGTGTGTTGTTGTTGCAAATCATAAGCGTGTTTTCATCTATATGTCTTTCAACACCGTCCAGTGTCTGAAATTCAAACGGTTTTTCAAATCTCTTAATGCGTATCTTTTCAACCTTGCGAGAGTCAAATGCATGCATGGGCTGACCCATTTCAAGCATAAGATAGTTTGTTAAATCTGCAAGGAAATTGATTGCTCTCATTCCGCAGTAGAAAAGACGTATTCTCATATTAACAGGGCTTACGCTTCTGTTGATATTTTCAACCTGCAGGCAGGAATAACGCTGACAAAGCGGATCTTCAATTTTCATATCAACCTTGGGAAGATTGCCGTATTTTGCTAAATCAGCGGTATCAAGCGGTTTGAGCGGTCTGCCTGCCAGTGCGGCAAACTCACGTGCAATGCCGTAATGTCCCCACAAATCAGGGCGGTTGGTGAGTGACTTGTTATCTACCTCAAAGATAATATCATCAATCTCATAAATATCCTTTAAGTCAGTGCCGTTTGCAACATCATCGGCAATTTCCATAATGCCCGAATTGTCATCACTGATACCGATTTCCTTTTCGGAGCAGCACATACCGTTAGAGGTGTAGCCGGCAAGCTTGCGCGGTGTGATTTCAATATCACCGATATGTGCACCAACCTGTGCAAAAGCAGTTTTCATACCCTCTCTTACATTCGGAGCACCGCAGACAACATCTGTCAGCTCGTCCTTGCCTGTATCAACCTTTAAAAGGTGAAGCTTTTTTGATTCAGGGTGAGGCAAAACGGATTTGATTTCTGCAACAACAATTCCGCTTATATCACTGCCCTTAAAGAATATTTCGTTTTCAACCTCAGCGGTTGAAAGTGAAAACTGATTGATAAGCTTAACCTTGTCAAGCCCTGTGAAATCAACAAAATCAGAAATCCAGTTCATTGATAAAAACATAATTCATTCTTCCTTTCCTAAAATTATTTCTTACTCATCATCTGTAAACTGTGAAAGGGACTTAAGATTTCCGCTGTTCAGATCACGAATATCCTTAATTCCGTATTTCATCATGGCAAGTCTTGTTAAGCCGAGTCCGAATGCGAAGCCTGTGTATTCCTCGGGGTCAATGCCGCCCATTCTGAGCACCTCGGGGTGAATCATTCCGCACGGACAAAGCTCAAGCCATCCGCTGTGCTTGCAGGAAGGGCATCCCTCTCCGCCGCAGATAAGGCAGCTTATGTCAAGCTCAAAGCCGGGTTCCACGAACGGGAAAAATCCGGGACGGAGTCTTACCTTGATATCCTTCTGAAATACCTCTGAAAGCATAGCCTTCATAAAGTAAATAAGGTTTGAGATGGAAATATTCTTGTCTACCATAACACCCTCCATCTGGAAGAAAGTGTTTTCGTGACAGGCATCTGTTGCTTCGTTTCTGAAGCATCTGCCGGGGAATATTGCTTTAATCGGCACACCGTCATTGATTAGAGCATCCTTATACTTTAAATAAATCGCATTCTGTGCGGCAGAGGTCTGTGATTTTAAAAGCTGACCGTTTTCAAGATAATAGGTATCCTGCATATCTCTTGCGGGGTGATGCTTAGGAATGTTGAGTGATTCAAAGCATTCGTAGTCTGTTACAACCTCGCTGTAATCCTCAACGGTGAAGCCCATAGATTTGAATATACGCTCGCATTCACGCTGAACAAGCGTGATTGGGTGATAGGAGCCTCTGCCAAGCTCCGGCGGAAGTGAAATATCAAATTCAGGCATTGAATTGATTTCAAGCTGAACCTCTTTCTGCTTTAATTCCTGTGCTTTTGCTGCAATTTTTTCTTCAATATCGGCACGGATTTCATTGGCAAGCTGACCGATAACAGGGCGTTCTTCAGAGGATAATTTGCCCATCTGCTTTAAAATAGCAGTAAGCTCGCCTTTTTTGCCGAGATACTTAATTCTTGCTTCTTCAAGCTGTTCCTTGGTGTCAAAAGAATCAAGTGCATCCTTGGCAGCCTGTCTGATTTTTTCAAGTTGTGTTTTCATAACATTCATCCTTTCTTTAATTTTGGGACAAAAAAAGACTTGCCCCTAACAGTAAGGGACAAGTCGTAATAACCTGCGGTACCACCCTAATTTTTGCATCAATCTGAGCAAACACTCTTTGAGCCGTTAACGGAACTCACACCGTCTGCACCTACTGCAATTTTCAGCGCAGCCACTCAAAAGGGAACTTCGCTTTTATCTGCCATACAAAACTCACAGCCAAAGGTTTTGCTCTCTGAATGACCTGACAAAAGCTACTTTTCTTCGTCATCGTGTTTTCCAATGGCAATATTGTACTACATTATATAGGATTTTGCAAGTGTTTTATTTTGTCTTATTTTAACTAAAATTTAGTTGTAAAGCTCGTCGTAAAGAGCATCTAAATCGTAGTCACTGTAATCACCGTATGAGAAATCAGGGTCATTTTCTATTTCATCCATTGCTTTTCCGAAAAGAGAAGCAAAAACTACAGCATAAACAATAGAAAGTACAATCCCTAAAATGAAGCCGATAAGAGCAGATTTTCCTGCACTCTTTGCCTTAACAGGAGTTGTATCCTTCTGAACAAGATAGATAATTAAGCCGACAAGCGGAATGAAAAATGAGATAATGTTAAGTCCTACACTCTTTTTATCATTAACCGGCGGCTGATAAAATGGCTGCTGATTTGGCTGCTGAAAATCAGGCTGAGGTGTTGGATTTGTGAACTGTGTTTCATTTGTCTGTGTGAAATCATTTTTGTTTTCCATAATGTATTCTCCTTTTATATTTGCTATGATTTGTATACCATGTGTTCGGTATATACAAATTATAGTAGATTTATATTTTGCAGTCAAGGAAAATATGAATATTTTATGAATAATTGTTACAAAAAACCTCTCTTGTAAAAGAGAGGTTTTGTATTGCAAAAGTATTATTTTACAAGTTCATCAATTTTGTAAGTTTCAAATATAAGATAGCTGCTTGGCTCTGCTTCGTATAGTATACCAACTGTTTCTTCATCAATCGGCACAAGGCAGGAATAAGCAAAAAATCCATTGTTGATTTTTTTATGATTTATCCATTCAACAGCAGTGTATCCCTTTTTTGTGTCAGCAAGCTTTCCGACTGACAATGCACCGTTTTCACGTTTTTTTGAACCTAAGCCGGCATGAGAGCACAGCACATACTCACCAAAGGTGATAACACTTTTTTGGCATTTTGGGGCAAGCACACCTGTTTTTTTGCCCTTAATCCAGTTTTCACCGTTGTTATAGGATATGGAAACAGGCGTTTTGCCGTATTTTTTCTGCCTGCCGAAGCCGAGAATTCTGCCGTCCGATACTTCAATGAGCTGCCATTCGTCTGTGTTTTTGGAATAGGGCTGCGTATCGCTGCGTTTCCATGTTTCACCGTTGTCATCGCTGTAAACTGCAACGGTTTCCTTGCGGTCCACATAAAGCGGCATGATAATTCTGCCTTTTTTTGTTGTTAAGCCTACACCCGGGGCTACGCCCAAAAAAGTGCCGTCGCTTTTTCCGAGAAACATATTTGTAATATCCTTCGGTTCAGTCCAAGTTTTGCCTTTGTCACTGCTTCTGAGCATAAAAACGTAACAGCGTTTTGGTGCTTTAAGCGGTGCACCGAAGGTTGTTTTAGCATTAGCCTCGTTTACACCCACAGGGCCGTTAAGATAAATGTTTCCTAAATATTCGTCCTTTTCATAAAGTGAACCTAAGCCCTCAACTCTGTAGTCTGTCGGATTTTTTTTGCTGTCAAACACTTTTCCGTCATCATGAACAAAAAATCGGCTGCCGTTTCTGTCATAAATAAGCAGACAGTTTTTGCCGTTCAGTTCACCGTAGGGGGCCTTTTTCTTATCAAGAATGGAACGATTATGCAATCCTTTGCATTCAGGCCAGAAGTCGATAATCATAACAATGTCACCGTTAGGCGCTATTGCCATGCACGGGTCAATAAAAAAGCCTGATGAGTAGCAGTCATCCGATATTTTGGTTTCTCTTGCAGGAGGAATTGCTATGGCTTCTACATTGCTCCAGGTTTTGCCGCCGTTCTCACTTCTGCGGATTGCAATTTCAATATAACCCCAGTCTGCTCCTGTTGAGGCACGGTCGATTGCTGCAACCAGAACACCGTCACCTGCATTGATTATGCTCGGAATACGAAAGGCAATCCCGCCGTTTGCTTCATTACTGTCTTTAATAAGCTCTTTTTTCAGATAGTGCGGATGATTTCCGCAGAATAAAATCTGTTTATGTCCCATAAATAATAAACCCCATTCCTGATTTTGATATAAAGAAGTATATCATAAATTATATTAGATGTGAATATCTTATATAAATCTATTGCAAAATTTTGTTTATTTTAGTAAAATAGATTTGAAATTATTTGAAAGGGAGGTTTTATGATGCTTTGGGAATTAAAAAAATGCTATTATCGAATTTATCAGACAGTTTTTAAAGTTGCCATGAATTTTCTTGATTGGTCTGAACCGCAGCTTCTTGAGGGCAAAGGCTCAATTTTAAAATTACCTGAATTCGTTAAGAGCAAGGGCATTAATAAGGTGCTTGTTGTAACAGACAAGGGTCTTATGGGGCTTCATCTTCTTG
Organism: uncultured Eubacterium sp.; assembly: GCA_910577215.1. Lineage (GTDB taxonomy): Bacteria > Bacillota > Clostridia > Oscillospirales > Acutalibacteraceae > Eubacterium_R. The sequence continues at coordinate 11,001 of CAJTMQ010000009.1, forward strand.
ATCCGTTATTTGAAAAGCTTACGGAAGAAGGCGTGGATTACGTTGTTTATGATGAAGTTCAGCCGAATCCGACTATTCCTAATATCGAGGCAGCTCGTGAAATGTATATTAAAAACGAGTGCCAGGGCTTTATTGCATTTGGCGGCGGCTCTCCTATGGACTGTGCTAAAGCAGCCGCAGCAAGAGTTGTCAAACCAAATCAGACTGTCCGCAAGATGAGAGGCTATCTTAAAGTACTTAAAAAATTACCACCGTTTTTTGCAGTTCCTACAACTGCAGGAACAGGCTCTGAAACAACAGTTGCTGCTGTTGTAACCGATCCTGAAACACATGAGAAGAATGCAATCAATGATATCTGTCTTCGTCCCAAATATGCTGTGCTTGACCCGGAATTAACCGTAGGTTTGCCACCCCATATTACTTCAACAACAGGTATGGATGCACTTACTCACGCTGTAGAGGCTTATATCGGAAGAAGCAACACTAAGCAAACAAGAAATCAGGCAGAAAAGGCAACAAAGCTTATTTTTGATAATGTTGAAGCTGCTTACAAAAACGGTAAGAATTTTGAAGCAAGAGCGAATATGCTTAAGGGTTCATACTGGGCAGGCTGTGCATTTACACGCGCTTATGTAGGTTATGTTCATGCAATTGCACATAATCTTGGCGGTCTATACGGCACACCTCACGGTCTTGCAAATGCTGTTATTCTTCCGTATGTGCTTGAATGGTATGGTGAATGTATTTATCCTCAGCTTGCTAAGCTTGCAGATATTGTTGGTATCAAAGGAAACAATGAGGCTGATAAGGCTGTTAAATTTATTGAAGCAATCAAAATGCTGAATGCCAATATGAATATTCCGTCAAGCTTTGATATGATTAAGGAGGAGGATTTGCCTACCCTTATCGGAAGAGCGCTTAAAGAGGGTAATCCCGGTTATCCGGTTCCGAGAATTATGAACTATGACGATATGGAAAGCGTAATCCGTAGGTTTATGGCATAATTTGTGCATAATCGCACACAGTGGAAATCACTGTGTGCTTTTTGCCGTTTTTTAGATTGAATAAAGGGGTTGAATTTATGAAACAGACTTATACAAAAAAAGAACGTAATATGTATCTTGCAGGTATGTTCGGTCAGAATATGATTTATAATATCATTGCTACGGGACTTGTTGGATATTATCTGCAGTATGTAATTTATGTACCCGTTATTGCTATTGGATGGATTATTGCAGTTGCACGTGTGTGGGATGCAATTAATGACCCGATGATGGGTACTATTGTTGATAAAACGAAAAGCAAGTGGGGCAAGTGCAGACCCTATCTTATTATTTTCCCTGCAATTATAGGTGTAATAACAATTTTAACATTTGTTAACGGCAACTATGCAGAGGCTCAGACACAGGCGGGAAAGGTTATTATTGTTGCGTGGGCGGCAGTTTCATACATTCTTTGGGGTATGCTTTACACAGTTGGTGATATTCCTCTTTGGGGCTTGACCTCTCTTATGTCTGAGGATGAAAATGATCGTTCAAAGCTTTTGGGACTTGCAAGAATTGCAGCGGGTGTAGGCGGTTTAGGTGTGCTTGTTGTTCAGATTGCACAGGTAGCAGCAGGTATCTTTACGGCTAAGGGTTACAGCGTGAATAAAGCCAATCAGTACAGCTTTATTTTAACCGTTGTTATTCTTACGGTTGTAAGCACAATTATGTTTGAGCTTGCAGGTGTAGGCACAAAGGAAAGAGTTAAATCCTCAGAAGAACGCCGCACAATGAAGGAAAACTTCAAAATTATGTGGCAGTGCAAGCCTTTCCGCCAGATTCTTATTTCCGGTATTTTAAGAAGCCCGATTCAGCTTCTTATGCTTATTGCAATGTCTTTCGTTACATATTATTATGCAAACGGTAACTTCCTCAATATTTTCCCTGAAAGCGGAATCAACTGGGGAATGTTTATTAATATAGCAATTATAGCTATCGGTATTTTTGCAGGTCAGTTTATTGCTATGGCAATAACACCGATGCTTGCTGAAAAATTTGAGAATAAGAAAATCTATAATTTCTTCTCCATCGGCGGAGCAGTTCCGTTTTTCCTTCTCTTTGTGATTTTTAAAATTGCAGGCGGAGATTTAACACCGCTCGGCTGGGTTATCGCAACAGGTGTACTTCTTTTCCTTGCAAGTGCAGGAATGGGCGGAATAAACGTTATGCAGTCTGTTATGATTGCAGATTGTGTTGATTATGAGGAATACCATACAGGCATCAGACCTGACGGTGTGTTTTTCTCAGGTCAGAGCTTTATCACAAAGCTTTCAGGTGGTATTGCTGCACTTATACAGTCCTTTGCATACGGTGCAGTAAGCTTTTCCGATAAGAATATTGAGGCAATGAATGAGGCACTTACAAGAGGTGAGAATTTCATAACATATAATGACGGCAAATATGCTGCCGTTATGTTTATGCTTATTTCTATTCCCCCTGCAATAGGTATGCTTCTTTCGGCACTTCCTACCTTGAAATATGCTTTGTCAGATAAAGAGCACGGAAGAATTCTGGATGCTCTTGTTGAAAAACATGCAGCACAGAATGAAGACTAATGTAATTGGTATATACAAAATAAAAATCGAGAACTCTTAGGAGTTCTCGATTTTTTACTATTTATAAATACTGAAGTTAATTCTGTAAAAAGCAGCTATGTGTTGTCAGTTATTTAATTTGCTGGTATTAATTAAATTACTTATATACTCTGTTTTGCCGGAAAGCACATCATCATAAAATCCTTGTTTCCAGTCAATATAATCAATGCTCTTTTGAAGAACTGAAACTTTACCAAGCAGTTCTTCTCTTTTTTTATCAAGAATAATCTTTCTTTGCGGTATTGTTGACGGACCATCAAGACAAAAATCAAGATATTCCTTCATTTCCTGAATACTCATTCCGCAGTTTTTTAAACAAATAAGACTTTTTATCCATGCAACATCGTTTTCATCAAATATTCTGTAATTATTATTATCACGCTTTACATTGGGCACCAATCCCTTATTGCAATAAAATTTTAATGTTTCATATGGCATATTAACCTGTTTGCAAACATCCTTCATTGTAAACATAAAAATCACCTCGAAAAAAAATAAAAAAACTCTTGACCGGTAGCAACTACCGTGTTTTATACTTGCATTGTAACAGAAAAAACATTATTAATCAAGGGGGCTTTTATAATGAATAGTTTTATCTATTCATATCCTACAACGCAGTATTTCGGAAAGGGTGCTGCGAAAAAGGCATTTGATGCAGAACTTTCCAAGTACGGCAGAAAAGTGATGCTTGCCTACGGCGGAGGTTCAATTAAGAAGACCGCAATTTATAATGAAATTGTTAATCTGCTGAAGTGTGCCGGCAAAGAAATAATTGTGTTTTCCGGAATTATGCCTAATCCTACCTATGTAAAGGTGCAGGAGGGTGCAAGGCTTGTCAAAGAAAACAACGTGAATTTTATTCTTGCAGTCGGCGGTGGCTCGGTTATTGACTGCTGTAAAATTATTTCCTCTCAGGCTTGTACTGAAGAGGATATATGGGAAATGGAATTTTCAAAAGGAAGGCTTCCTGTATCGCAAATTCCAATGGGTGCCGTTGTCACTGCATCAGGCACAGGTGCAGAGCAAAATGCAGGTGCAGTTATAACTAATGAAGAAAAAAATATTAAAACAGGTGTTTTTGGTGCACATTATGACTTTGCAGTGCTTGATCCTGAATATACATTGTCACTGTCGATGAAACAGGTTGTTTCAGGTGCATTTGACACGCTTTCTCATTGTATGGAAACTTATTTCGGCACAGGAGGTGAATATAATCTATCAGATGATATAAATGAAGCGGTAATGAAAAATACAATCAGAAATATCCGTGCAGTTATGTCAGATTATAATGACATAACTGCAAGAGGTGAGCTTATGTGGGCATCTGCAATGGGTGAAAACGGAATATTGAAAATAGGTAAGATAACAGATTTTCAGGCTCATCAGATTGAGCATCAGTTAGGTGCGTATACAAACTGCAATCACGGTCAGGGGCTGGCTGTTATTCAGCCCGTTTTATACCGTCATATTTATGAATGCAACATTAAAAAGTTTGCTCGGTTTGCTGTAAATGTCTGGGGTATTGAAAAGGAAAGTAAGTCTGACAGTGAGCTTGCTTCTGCAGGAATCCGTGCTCTTGAGGATTTTATCAAAGAGATAGGACTGCCAACCTCTTTTTCAGAAATGAATATAGATAAAAATACTGATTTAAAAACAATTGCAGATTCAACCAACATAACGGAAGGCTGCTGTAAAAAATTGACACACGAAGAAATTTTAGAAATACTTAAGGAATGTTTATAATTTAATTTTACGAGGAGTTTATTATGAAAAAAATTACATCATTATTATTAGTTATAATTTTAATATTTGCTTTTGCTGCCTGCAGCAATAATGCTAAGAATGAAAATGAAACGCTGCTGTCAGTAACGGAAAATCAGTCTGTATCAACCGAACCTACAAGCGAAAATATATCTTCCGCAGGCAAAACGCTGGTGGTATATTTCTCTGCAAGCGGTAATACAGAAAATGCTGCAAATTATATTGCTAAGGCAACAAATGGCGATGTTTTTGAAATTGCGCCTAAGAATGCATATACAGATGATGATTTGAACTGGAGGGATGAAAGCAGCCGTGTTAATTATGAGCACGAAAACGAAAGTGCAAGAGATATTGAACTGGTTTCAGCAACTGTAAGCAATTGGGATTCATATGATACTGTTTTTATCGGTTATCCTATCTGGTGGGGCATTGCCGCATGGCCTGTGGATAGTTTTGTTAAAGCAAATGATTTTACAGGCAAAACAGTTGTTCCGTTTTGTACCTCAACAAGCTCAGGCTTAGGGGACAGCGGAAAATTGCTTGCAGCTATGGCAGGCAAAGGAAATTGGCTTGAAGGTGAAAGATTTTCATCAAATGTATCAGAAGATACCGTTACAGCCTGGATTAATGAACTTGGACTTTAAAGTTCAATATTATAAGGAGATTTTATGATGAATTATGTAACCTTGAATAACCGAGTAAAAATGCCGCTTGAGGGCTTTGGTGTGTTTCAGATTCCCGATGCAAATGTGTGTGAAAATGCAGTGCTTGATGCAATCAGAAGCGGTTACCGTCTTATAGATACTGCTGCCGCTTATATGAATGAAGAGGCGGTGGGTAAGGCTATTGCAAAAAGTGGTGTTGCACGTGAAGAGCTGTTTATTGTAACAAAGCTTTGGGTGCAGGATGCAGGGTATGAACAGGCAAAAAAGGCATTTTATGCTTCACTTGAAAAACTTGGGCTTGATTACCTTGACCTTTATTTGATACATCAGCCGATGGGTGATTACTATGGCGCATGGAGAGCCATGGAAGAACTTTATAAAGAAGGTAAAATCAGGGCAATCGGTGTATGTAACTTTTATCCTGCCGCTCTTACAGATTTCTGCGAAACAGTGGATATTGTGCCGGCAATCAATCAGATTGAACTGCACCCGTTTTTCACTCAGGAAAAGGCGATTGAAAATATGAAGGAATACGGTGTTACTTCAATGGCTTGGGGACCTCTTGCAGAGGGAAAATACGGTATTTTTACAAACGAAGTACTTACTTCAATAGGCAGTAAATACGGCAAAACACCTGCACAGGTTGCACTTAAGTGGAATGTTCAGAGGGGTGCTGTGATTATTCCTAAGTCAACCCATATTGAAAGAATGGAGCAGAATATTGATATATGGGATTTTGAATTAACAGATGATGAAATGAATGAAATTTCAAAGTTGGATTTAGGCAGGAGTGAGATTGTAGATCATTCCGACCCTGCTTTTGTAAAAATGCTGCACGCACTGAAAATTCATAAATAAAAGGGAGCGAATAATTGTGAGTAAAAAGGTTTTAATTATATCGGGCAGTCCGCGAAAGGGAGGTAATTCCGATATTTTATGTGATGAATTTATGCGAGGTGCAACAGAAAGCGGAAATGATGTTGACAAAATCTTTTTAAGAGATAAAAAGGTTGCACCCTGCAATGCCTGCTATTTTTGCCGTGATAACGGAAAAGGGCAGTGTGCAATCAAGGATGATATGAGCAATATTTTAGATAAAATGCAGTTGGCAGATACAATTGTTATGGCAAGCCCTGTATATTTTTACTCAATTGATGCCCAGATGAAAGCGCTTATTGACCGCTGTGTAGCAAGGTGGAGGGAGATGCCAAATAAAGAGTTTTATTATATAATGACTGCTGCCGAAGCAAGCAGCACGGTAATGGACTGCACACTTGAATGCTTCCGCGGTTTGGCAGCTTGCCTTGATTACTCTAAGGAAATGGGTGTAATTTACGGCAAAGGTGTTTATGATAAGGGTGAAATCACCTCTACCCCTGCAATGGCAGAGGCATATAATATGGGAAAATTGGTTTGATTAATAAGTTTTGGAGAAAATAAAATATGGTTTTTTATTTTACAGCAACAGGCAACAGCCTATATGTGGCAAAAAAATTCGACGAAAATCCGATGAGCATACCTCAGATGCTTAAAAATAACACTTACGATTTTTGTGATGAAAGAATAGGTATTGTATTTCCGATTTATGCAGGGCGTGCACCTAAAATTGTTCTTGATTTTCTTAGAAAATCTGTATTCAAAACAAATTATTTATATTTCATAGGAACATATGGCAACAATGATTCCGCTATATGCAAAACATTGCCTGAAGAATGTAAAAAGCTGAATATAAAAGCAGACTACATAAATACGGTTTCTATGGTGGATAACTATTTGCCTGTTTTTGATATGGAGCAGGAAAAGCAAGCCGATAAGGGAACGGATAAAAAACTTGAAGAAATTATAGCTGATATTTCTGTTGAGAAAAGGAGCATTCCAAAAGCAACTTCGCAGGGAATAAGACTTGCCAAACAGGTTTGGGCCATGGAAAAGCTTCATATTATGAGCAATGACGGAAGTCAATTGAAAATTAAAGCAGATTTATGTATTGGCTGCGGAATTTGTAAAAAAGTCTGCCCTGTTAATAACATAATAATCAGCAGCGGCAAATCTAAACGTAAATATTCAAAATGTGAATACTGCCTTGCCTGTGCTCATAGCTGTCCGAAAAAAGCAATCACGATAAAACGCGGAGAAAAAAATCCAAATGCAAGATACAGAAATGAAAATATTACTCTGCACGAAATAGTGGAAGCAAATAATCAAGAGAAGTAATATGTAATCTATAAAATT
>CAJTMQ010000009.1:18306-34011 GCA_910577215.1 uncultured Eubacterium sp.
GATAAAACAAAAACGCTTAGGAAGTCCGTAGTGAAAAATCCTAAGCGTTTTTGTTTTAAATTTCAGATTAACATACGTCTGATATAAATTCACAACATAAACCCGGTATGTTATTTTTTTCTTTTTATTATTGCGGGGAGGATAACAGGTTTTTGTTCATCTGCCTTAACCATCTGCTCTATAAGCATATACTTTAAATTTTGCCTGATTTCGGAATAGTCCGAGTTTTTAATAAGGTTGTTCTTTTCAATTGGGTCTTTCTTAAGATCGTAAAGATAATCCTCAAAATAAACCTTGCTGCTGTGGCGTGTATAGCCGATAGGGCTTAAATCTCTTACTGCATACTTAAAGCGGTCTGTTCTGATTGATCTTCCGCACTGGCTTTCGCTTATCTGCATAAATACACAGTCACGTTTTTCATCAGGATTATCAATCTGCTTTGTTAAATCAACACCCATATATTCTTTAGGAATATCAATTCCTGCCATAGAAAGCATAGTGGTCGGAATATCAATAAGGCTTGAAAGTCTTTTCTCTGTTTTTCCGCCTTCAAAGCCGCCGCCCTTGATAATAAGAGGCGTATGTGTTGAACTCTCGTGGCAGCTTCTCTTGTATTCCTGGTTTCTTGTTTTGAAATGGCTGCCATGGTCGCTTGTATAAATAATAATGGTGTCATCATAAATACCAAGCTCTTTCAGCTTATCAACAAGCCTGCCTACATTATAATCAAGCCTGTTTATTGCAGAAATGTAATCGGGGTACATCTCCTTGTAATCGCCCTTTAAAAAGCTTAAATCATCGGGGATAGGGTAATCCTTATAATCATCTATGGTTTCCTTGTAGCCCTCATAGCATTTACGGTCGTTCTGATGATGCGGTTCAAGTTGGCTTACAAACATAAAGAACGGCTTATCCTTATTGCAGTTATCAAGATATTCAAGTGCAAAATCGTTAATACAATCTGCACGGTAGCCCTTGAAGTCTATCTGGTTGCCGTCTCCGTCGAAAATATAGCCGTCATAGCCGTGAGAAGTAAATTCAAGGCAGTCTGCTGCACGCCAATACTGATACTTACCCTGCCTGTCCTTCGGAATGGCCGTTTTTTCACAATGAACACCGACTCCGGGATAACGGTCCGATCCAAGATGCCATTTTCCTATGTATGCAGTCTGATAACCCGCATTGTTGAAATGTTCTGCAAGCGGTGTGATGCTATCGGGAAGTGCAATGCCGTTCCAATAGCATCCGATCTGCGTAGCATAAACACCTGACTGCAGGCATGCTCTTGCAGGACCGCATACAGGCTGGCAGGTGAAATTGTTTTCAAACAAAACACCCTCAGATGCCAGCTTCATAAGGTTTGGTGTGATTTCGTCATTAACAGTATCCCACCTTTGCTGATCGGAAAAATAGAAAATAATGTTTTTCTTTTTCATCAATTTTACTCCTTTTATGCAACAGCATTATAAAAGTTTACCGCAGCAACAGCTGCAACAACAATTGTAAAAACTGTTTTAATTACTTTTTCATTACTTTTTTTATTCATTTTAGCACCTATTATACCGCCTGCCACGGCACAAACAACGGCAACAATTAATACTACAGGTTCAAACTGAGGAATTGTGCCTGTTGCTGCAAGCGTAACAAGCTTGGAAAGCTGGCTGAAAAATATAGTACCGACACTGTAAACTGCCGCCTCTTTCATATTCATTGAAAAGAATAAAACAAGGAATGCAACATTTATGGGACCGCCGCCAACACCTAAAAAGGATGCAATAAAGCCAAGTGCAAGTCCGACAAATACAATTGCCGCAGGATTTTTAACCTGAAAGCTTTTTCTGTTTTTTATGTTTATGTAAATAACGGAGAGCACAAGAAGAGCACCGAGGATTAGCCCCTGTATCTTCTTGAGCATATCATTGTTAAATACGCTAAGCATATAGTCAAACAGATACGGACCGCAAATTCCGCCTATAACCGAGCCTGTTGATAAAATGGCAATGAATTTAAAATCGATTTTTGTTTTTGTTTTTATGTGCTTTATGGTGGAACTGATGCTCATGCTGAAAACGGCACAGGCAGATATGAAGTTAACCGCTGCTACGGTATCATGCCCGATTAAATCAAGCATTGGCTTTATGATTACTCCGCCGCCAAGACCCACAAATGCGCCCATAAAGGTTGAAAAAATTATTATAATTCCATATAACAAAATATACATAGTTTTAGTTTTTTTCGATATAAATGCTTCTTGTAGGGAAAGCAAAATCTGTTTTGTTGCTTTCAATAATCTGCTTTATTTCAAAATTAAGCTCCTCTGAAAATTTATAATATACTTCAATATCTGTTGTGCAAATATAGCATCTGATCAGAATGTTGATTGATGATTCGTCATATTCCGTAAAATAAACTCTGATTGTTTCGGAATCAACGGTTTCATTTTTATCAAGATATTCTTTAATCTCAGTTTCACACTTTTTAACTGTTTCGGCAGGTGTTGAATAGAGCAGACCTATTTTAAATTCAACAAGCTTTCTTGTAAGTCGTGTATAGTTTGATATTGAAGAATCAGACAGTGAAGAGTTCGGAACAATAATAACAGAATCATCCAACTTGCGAATTCTTGTTGAACGCATTGTTATATCTTCAACAACGCCCTTGAATTCGGCTGTTTCAATCAAATCTCCAACGTCAAATGGTTTATCAAACAAAATAACAAAACCGGAAATAAGATTTTTAAGTGTATCCTGAGCGGAAAGTGAAACGGCGAGTCCGCCTACGCCGAGTCCCGTTATAAGACCGTTAATGTTGTAGCCAAGTTCTGCAAGCACCATGACTACTGCGATGCAGACGATTATAACTTTTAATATGTTTGAAATAAACTTAACCGCAACACCGTTAACTGGTTTATTATCACTTTTTAAGTTGAAAGCAGTCTGAAGATTATCAGATATATAGCAAAGAATGCTCCAGCATACGATAAGAATTGTAAAAATTTTAAAGCTGTCTGTAACAATTTTGTGCTGATAGTTTATGGTAATGCCCGCATATAAGCCGAGTAAAACAAAGAATATCGAAAGTGGTTTTTGAAGACTGTTTTGAAAAGACATTCGGTTTTCAGGCTTCTTTGAAAACAAAATCTTGCCTGTAACTGTCAAAATACCCTTGGATAGCTTGTTCCTGAGCATAAGCAGTGCTACAAAAATAACAGCACCTATTGCTATGTTGATATACTTTTGATTTACGGTGAAAAATTCAATAATACCGTTCATTATTAAATCTCCTTTAAATTGTGCAGTAAAAATTGCTTTCCCAGGCGGGAATATAAGGTGAATGCCTGAAATAGATTTTGTAGCTGTTGTTATATTCCAATATTTTCATAGGCAGTGCAAACATATCTTCATTTCTGTGATATGCACATACGTAGAGTTTAGGTGCATATTTTTTTATTGTCTGCTCACAGCCTTCAAGTGCATGAAACTCAGCACCCTCAATATCCATTTTTAAAAGTGTAACTTTACTGCTGATAAGACTGTCTATATCAGTAACCTTAACGGGAACACCTTCTGATGAAAGCTTTGAATTTCTGCCTGCTTTTTTTGAAAATATTAAAGTATCCTTCTTGTTCCATACACCAAGATTGTAAAGGTTTATACCTTGCATATTTTCTGTGTTTTTGACAAGCTTTTTGAAATTCTTTTCATCAGGCTCCAGTGCGTATATATGTTTATATCTGCCCTGTGTATATCCCGTGAATTCTCGGATGGTATCACCATCATAAGCACCCATATCAACAATAATTTCATCGCTGCCGAGTTTTAAAAGGTTACTATAAATGGTGTTTTTGTTACATTCTGTACTATTGTAAAGGTAATTCACTTTACCGCTGATTTTGAAATTTATTATGTTCTGATAAACTTTTTTGCTTTCTTTATCTGCTAAATGATTATAAACAAATTCAAATTTTTCCCTGTTTTCTTCAAAATAAGCACGTGTGAATATTCCGTTTCCTGCAACGGGAACATCCGGAGCAAAAACGCAGTGCTCGGCATTTATTTTCTTGATTTTTTCAAGCATATCAGGCAGGTGTGTTGCAAATGCTAAAACAATATTAAAGTCATTATATTTTTTACAGACATCACTGTATTTTAACACCTTGTAGCCCAAAAAGGAATGACCCCTTACAAATTCATCACTTGCAAAAATATCCGCAACCTCAATATTATAGTCTTTAAGAACAGATATTATTTTTTCAGCACCGTTTCCCATTCCGTATATAACAACAGGCTTTTCACTTTGTGCAAGCTGCTGCCACACATCAATTTCGTTAATTTCAAGCAAAGTGTTATCCTCTCAGATGAAATGATTTTGACCGATTATGTCTAAGTATATCATAAATTACACCTCTTTACAAATAATTTTAAAAAGTATATAATAGACAAAAAATTATTTGTGGAGGTTTATGCCTTTATGGCAGGCAATCTGTTAAAGCTATTTAAAAAGAATTCAACCGAAGAGGAAATTAAGCAGCTTGTTGATGAAGACGAAAATGTAGGCGAGCTTGAGGTTTCTCAGCGGCAGATGATAAATAACATTTTTGAGTTTGATGATTTAACGGCAGGGGATATAATGACGCACCGTACGGATATTGAAGCGGTGAATAGTGATGCTTCTCTTGCAGATGCAGCAGCATTGGCGATTAAAGAGGGATTTTCAAGAATTCCTGTTTATAATGATGACCTTGATAATATTGCAGGAATAATTTACGTTAAGGATTTGCTTAAATTTATCGGCACGAAAATATCAGCCGATGAAAATTTGAAGGATTATATTCGTTCTCCGCTCTTCGTGCCGGAAACAATAGCCTGCGGTAAGCTTTTTGCAAGGATGACCGAAACAAGAATTCAGCTTGCAATTGTTGTTGATGAATACGGCGGCACGGCGGGTCTTGTTACAATGGAGGATATTCTTGAAAGCATAGTAGGAAATATTCAGGATGAATATGATGACGAAGAGGAAGAAATTGAGCAGATAGACGAGTATACCTATACCTTTGACGGTGCAACAGATATTGAGGATGTAAGCGAAATCCTCGGAATAACAATACCTGACGGAGATTACGATACCGTTGCAGGCTTTGTAATAAATCTTTTAGGCTTTCTTCCTACAGGAAAGGAAGAAAATCCTATATCAATCCGATTTGAAAATATCACATTCACTGTTCTTAAAGCGGAGGACAGAAGAATAGAACTTGTTAAGGCAGAGATAAGCGAATGACAGAGGAAATTATACATTTTGATGCAATAGAGCAGGCGGTAAATCTGTTCGGTTCATTTGATGAAAATATAAATTTAATAGAGAAAGAGTATAATGTTTCAATTATCAGCCGCGGCAGCGATTTAAAGGTTGTAGGCGAAATTGAGAATGTATCTCTTGCCGTAAAAGCACTTAAAAGTCTTTTAACGCTTATCAATAAAGGCGAAACGCTTTCGGAGCAAAATGTCCGCTATGCATTAACGCTTGTAAGTGAGGGAAATGAGGATAAAATTTCCTCAATGTCAACAGATTCAATCTGTATTTCCGCCAAGGGCAGACCAATCAAACCGAAAACGCTTGGGCAGAAAAAATACTGCGAAGCAATTGATAATAATACAATCACCTTTGGCATAGGTCCTGCGGGTACGGGTAAAACATATCTTGCCGTTGCAATGGCTGTTACGGCTTTTCGTGCAAAGGAAGTCAATAAAATCATTCTTACACGTCCTGCGGTTGAAGCCGGCGAGAAGCTCGGCTTCCTTCCCGGAGATTTGCAAAGTAAGGTTGATCCTTATTTAAGGCCTCTTTATGATGCACTTTTTGATATGCTCGGCGGTGAGAATTTTCAGAAATACCAGGAACGCGGAGCCATTGAGGTTGCACCGCTTGCATATATGCGCGGCAGAACGCTTGATGACAGTTTCATTATTCTTGATGAGGCTCAGAACACAACGCCCGAGCAGATGAAAATGTTTTTAACGAGGCTTGGTTTCAATTCAAAAATGGTTGTTACCGGTGATATAACGCAGATTGATTTGCCTGACGGTAAGAAATCAGGTTTAAAGAAGGTTATGCGTATTCTTAAAAATGTTGATGATATAGAAATTTGCAAATTCACGCAGAAGGATGTTGTTCGTCACAAATTAGTGCAGGATATTATTAAAGCATACGAAAAATATGAAAATGAGGAGAAAAGATAATGGATTCAGTTAAGGTTATAATCTCCAATGATCAGAAAAATGTTAAGGTGCCGACAGGCATCAGGCTTCTTATTCGCCGCTGCTGTCACGCTGTTTTGGAATTCGAAAATTTTGAGGGCTCTGCAGAGGTGTCTGTTCGTTTTGTGAATAACGAGCAGATACACGAGCTTAACCGTACATATCGTAATATAGACAGGGAAACAGACGTGCTCTCTTTCCCACTTGGTGAAAACGGCGAATATGATGTAAACCTTGATACAGGTGCAAAAATGCTTGGAGATATTGTTATTTCTATGGAAAAAGCAATGGAGCAGGCAACACTGTACAATCATCCGCTTCAGCGTGAGATTGGTTTTTTAACCGTTCATTCAATGCTTCACCTTTTAGGCTACGACCATGAGGCAGGCGGAATTGAAGAAGTAAGAATGAGAGAAAAGGAAGAAACCGTTTTAACACGCATCGGCTGGAAAAGAGATAACAGCTATTATATGGGAGAAGATTAATGACGAAAACAGCCTTTATTGCCATCATAGGCAAACCGAATGTCGGCAAATCCTCGCTTCTTAACAGAATGCTTGGTGCAAAGGTTGCCATTGTTTCCTCAAAGCCGCAGACAACGCGAACAAAGATTATGGGCGTTTTAACGCTTGATGAAACGCAGCTTGTTTTCACGGATACTCCGGGTTTTCATAAGCCGCACAATAAGCTTGGCGAGCATATGAATACCGCTGTGGGAGATAGTATCGGCGGAACGGATGCAGCACTTTTTGTTGTTGAACCAAGCGGAGAGCTCGACGAAAAGGAGCTTGAGCTTATCAAAAAATTTAAGCAGGAAAAGCTGCCTGTTATTCTTGCTATCAACAAAATTGATATGGTAAAAGAGAAAAAGGAACTTTTGTCAAGAATTCTCTATTTAACAAAACAGTATGATTTTGCAGCAGTTGTTCCTGTATCTGCAACAGAAGGCAGCGGCGTTGATGAGCTTATTGACGAAATGAAGGCACTTTGTGTTGAAAGCCCTCATTTCTTTCCTGAGGATACGCTTACAGACCAGCCTGAAAGAGTGCTTGCGGCGGAAATTATAAGAGAAAAAATACTACGTCTTATGGATAAGGAAGTGCCGCACGGAATTGCTGTTTCAATAGAAAAAATGCGTGAGCGTGAGGATAAGGATATTCTTGATGTGGAGGCAACAATTTATTGTGAAAGAGAAACGCACAAGGGTATGGTTATAGGAAAAAACGGTGCTATGCTCAAGAAAATTTCCACATTTGCAAGGCAGGATTTAGAAGGCTTTTTTGAAATAAAGGTTAATCTTCATACATGGGTTAAGGTTAAGGATAACTGGAGAAATAAGGAAGGCTTAATCCGCAATTTCGGATTGGATTAAACTGGCACAAATTATAATACCGCCATAGGATAAAATATAAATGAGGCGGTGATATTATGATAATTGATGAAAATTGGTACAATTTCATTCAAACCGGTAATATAGATTATTATCTCAAATGCAAACAGAACGAAAATAAACAAAAGGCAGAGAATAATGCGCAGAACAACCAAGGGTTTAGTGATAAGGGAACAGACTATAGGGGAGAGTGACCGTTTAGTTACTCTCCTTACTGCTGATTTCGGACTTGTTAAGGCATTTGTGCGCAGAGCGAAACAGATAAAAAGCAGAATGAATTCCGCAACCACCCTTTTTGCATACAGTGATTTCAGTCTTTACAAATCAAAGGATGCATTTGTTGTTGATGATGCTGTACCTGCCGAGGTCTTTTTTGGATTAAGGAAGGATATAGACAGGCTTACGCTTGCTCAGTACTTTGCACAGCTTGCATATGAAATGAGTGCCGAGGAGCAGCCGGAGGAGGAGCTGTTAAGATTAACTCTTAATTCGCTTCATCTTTTGTGCAAGGGTGAAAAAAAGCTTGCCCAAATCAAAGCAGTTTTTGAATTTCGGGCACTGTGCCTCGGCGGCTATATGCCTTCTGTTCTGGCTTGTGACAACTGCGGTACATATGAAACGGAAATAATGTATTTTGATACATTGGAGGGCAGAATTTACTGTGAAAACTGCCCTAAAGCAGGAGCTGTTATGCTTCCTAAAAATGTTATTACGGCAGTAAGGTTTATCTGCCTTACGGAGCCTTCAAAAATATTCAGCTTCAGCCTGAGTGATGAAAATATTGCTCTGCTTGCGGATATAGCTGAAAAATACACAATGTCACGCATTCAGCGCAAACTGAGTGCACTTGAATTTTATAAAGGATTACAGGGATGAACAAACATTATGAAGCACTTGAACTGAACAGTGTTCTTGAAATGCTTGCAAACGAAGCAACCTGTGAGGATGCACGTGATATGGCGCGAAGCCTAAAGCCTTCAACCGATATTCGTGAGGTTGAACTGCTGCTTTCTCAGACGGAGGATGCGTTTTCGATGCTAGCACGTTTCGGTGCGCCTTCTTTTTCGGGATTGGCGAATGTAAACAATCCGCTCCACAGGGCTGCAGCGGGCGGTGCACTCAACACAATAGAGCTGCTTAATATTGCAGGAACACTTCGCTCACTGCGTTCACTTTATGAATGGTATGGGCACTGTTCGGGAGTTAAAACAAATTTAGATTTCTTTTTTGACGGAATCACAGTTAACAAATATCTTGAAACAAAAATCTTTACTGCTATAATCGGCGAGGATGAAATAGCGGATAAGGCTTCGGATGTGCTTTTTGAAATCAGAAGAAAAATTCGTGCAAAATCAAATTCTGTGCGTGAAAAGCTTGATGCGGTTATTCACAGCACACATTATCAGAAGTTTTTGCAGGAGCCTATTATTACACAGAGAAACGGCAGATACGTTGTTCCTGTTAAGGCTGAGCACAGAGGTGATGTGCAGGGGCTTGTGCACGATACATCTGCTTCGGGAGCAACGGTGTTTATTGAGCCGGTTTCCGTTGTTGATGCAAACAATGAAATAAAGGTGCTTGAGGGCAGAGAACGCGAGGAAATTCAAAGAATACTTTTTGAGCTTTCCGTCGAAGCAGGCACGTTTGCCGAAAGCATAAAGCATTCATACAGCAATGCAGTTATGCTTAATCTTATTTTTGCCAAGGCACATCTTGCCTATAAAATGAAGGCTTCAAAGCCGATACTTAACAATGACGGAATTATAGAGCTGAAAAAAGCCCGTCACCCGCTTTTGAACCCTAAAACCGTAGTTCCTACTGACATAACACTCGGTGAAAGCTTTGATACACTTGTTATCACGGGGCCTAACACGGGCGGAAAAACCGTTTCTATAAAAACAATCGGTCTTTTAACATTAATGACAATGTGCGGAATGCTTATTCCCGTGGCAGATCAGTCTCGTATTTCGGTGTTTGGTGATGTTCTTGTTGATGTCGGAGATGAGCAGAGCATACAGCAGAATCTTTCTACCTTTTCTTCACATATGGTAAATATTATAAGTATTATGAAAAAGGCAAATGAAAGCTCGCTTGTTCTTATTGACGAGCTTGGTGCGGGAACGGACCCTGTGGAGGGTGCCGCACTTGCTGTTGCGATTATAGAAAATATCCGCTCAAAGGGTGCCAGAATCGCGGCAACCACCCATTATGCAGAGCTTAAAGCATATGCACTTGAAACTTCGGGTGTAACGAATGGCTGCTGCGAATTTGATGTGGAAACGCTCAGACCCACTTATAAACTGCTGATAGGTGTTCCGGGAAGGTCAAATGCTTTTGCAATATCAGAGCATCTTGGAATGGATAAGGCTGTTGTTGAAAATGCCAAAAATATAGTCGGCTCCGATAACCGTTCCTTTGAAGATGTGCTTGAAAAGCTTGAAGAAACAAGAATGGAACTGGAGCGTGAAAAGGAAAAGGCGGAAAGGGCAACCGAAGCGGCAAACAGAATGCGGTCTAAGGCTCAGTCTGAAAAGGATAAAATAGAGCAGATAAAAGCCAATGAAATGGAAAAGGTTAAGCGTGAGGCTGAAAAGATAATCAATGCGGCGAAACGCCAGAGCTCGGATTTCCTTTTTCAGCTTGAAAAGCTGAAAAAGGAAGTAACTGTATCAAATGCAACGGATGTTGCAAGAAAAACAAGGCGTGAAATTAAAAACCGCCTTGGTGAGATGGATGAAATTGTTAATCCGCGTGAAATTGCCGATAACTGGGATTATGATTACAAGCTGCCGAGAGCCGTTGTTAAAGGTGACTGTGTAATTATCAGAAGCATAGGCGAGGGCGAGGTGCTTGAAGTTAACGGTGATAAGGTGCTTGTTCAGTCAGGTATGCTTAAAACACGTGTTAAACTGGGTGACTTAATGCTTGCTGAAAAGAAGAAAAAGCCGCCTGTTAAGCATGTTGCTAATGTTTACAGAACAACCTCAAGGGCTGATGCCGATGTGCGTACGGAAATAGATTTAAGAGGTCAGCTTGTTGATGAAGCAATAGCCAATCTGAATTTATATATAGATAAATGTGTTCTTAACAGTATTTCCGAAATCAGAATTATTCACGGAAAAGGTACAGGTGCATTGAGAAGTGCGGTTAAGGATGAACTGAAAACTCACCCGAATATTAAGGAATTCCGCCTTGGAGTATACGGTGAGGGTGAAAACGGAGTAACTATTGCAACACTGAAATAATATAATCGGTTTGAAATTATGGAAGATACACAAAAAATAGATTTGTTTGAGAAAGCACCTGTAAAAAGTGCTGTTATGAAACTGGCAGTGCCAACGGTATTAAGTTCGCTTGTAATGGTTATTTATAATCTTGCAGATACTTATTTTGTTGGTATGCTTAATAATTCAATTGAAAATGCTGCTGTAACACTTGCGGCACCGCTTCTTATGGCTTTTAACGCTGTTAATAATCTTTTCGGAGTTGGCAGTTCAAGTATGATGAGCCGTGCACTCGGCAAAAAGGATTATGAAACCGTTTACCGCAGCTCTGCTTTTGGTTTTTATTGTTCAATTATAAGCGGAATTATATTCTCTTTGGTTTATACCCTGCTAAGCAAACAGTTTCTTGCAATGCTTGGAGCAGACAGTGAAACCGTTTCTGCAACTGCCGAATATCTGAAATGGACAGTCAGCTTCGGTGCAGTTCCCTCAATACTAAATGTTGTGATGGCATATTTGGTGCGTGCTGAGGGTGCTTCACTTCATGCAAGTGTAGGCACAATGAGCGGCTGTGTATTAAATATGATACTTGATCCGGTTTTTGTTTTACCTTGGGGACTTGATATGGGTGCGTCGGGAGCAGGCTGTGCAACCTTTATTTCAAACTGTGCTGCGTGCCTTTACTTTTTTATATTGCTTTATATGAAACGCAAAAGCACATATGTCTGTGTTAATCCTAAAAAGTTTTCTTTCAGAAAGCCGATTGTTGCAGGGGTATTTGCAGTAGGAATTCCTGCCGCAATTCAAAATCTGCTTAATGTAACCGGTATGACAGTTCTTAATAATTTCACATCCGCCTTCGGCTCTGATGCAGTTGCCGCAATGGGCATTGCACAGAAAATCAATATGGTGCCCATGCAGATTGCATTGGGAAGCTCACAGGGGGTTATGCCTCTTATAGGATACACATATGCAAGTGGAAATACGAACAGAATGAAGAAATCTTTAATGTTTTTAAGCAAGTATGCCTTAGGATTTTTATTTGCCATTACAGTTGGTTTCTATTTCGGCTCTGATATTCTTATAGCATCATTTATGAAGAATGAAGCAATTATCTTGTATGGTGCAGAGTTTTTAAAAGGCTTATGCCTGTCACTTCCGTTTTTATGTATGGATTTCATTGCAGTAGGCGTATTTCAGGCATGCGGAATGGGCGGAAAATCACTTGCTTTTGCAGTAATGAGAAAGGTTATTCTTGAAATTCCGTTCATTTTCCTGCTGAATTATTTGTTTCCTCTTTACGGTCTTGCGTATTCGCAGACCGCGGCAGAGGTGATACTTGCATCTGCTGCAGTTTTTGTGCTGATTAAAATGTTTAAAAAACTAAAGAAAAATAATTTGCGCAAAGTGTAAAAAGTGTGCACATATTTTGTATGATTTAATTTTTATTTGTCAATATTTTGTGTCAATACTTTTCTGTGAAATTTTCTTATAAAAATTATTGTGTTTTTCCTTGACTTATGACAGGTACTTGAGTATAATATCACTTGCTGTAAAGACTATAACTTTACACATATATACATTCGGAGGGGTTAATAGTGGCAAAGAATTTAGAAATATCATTTCTTCTTGATTTCTATGGTGAAATGTTAACAAAAAAACAGCATGATTTTCTTGTCTACTATTATGATGAAGATCTTTCCCTTTCTGAAATTGCGGAGAATGAGGGTATAACCCGTCAGGGTGTGCGTGATGCCATAAAAAGAGCTGAAAATCAGCTTTTTGATATGGAAAACCGACTTGGGCTTGCTAAACGTTTTAATGAAATGAAGCGCGGTCTTGCCGAAATCAAGGAATGTGCGGAGATTATTAATGACTATAATCTTAATCACAGCCTGGCTATGGAAATCTCATATAATGCCGCAAAAATTAAAACACTTGCCGATATGCTCGGTGAATAATAAATAGGGAGTTGATTGCTTTTGGCTTTTGAAGGTCTTTCCGAAAGGCTTGAAAATTCCTTTAAAAAACTTCGTGCCAAGGGTAAATTAACCGAGGCAGATGTTAAAGAAGCAATGCGTGAGGTTCGCCTGGCTCTTTTAGAGGCAGACGTTAACTATAAGGTTGCTAAGGATTTTACAAAAAGTGTAACCGAACGTGCCGTTGGTGAAGATGTAATGGAATCTTTAACACCGGGGCAAATGGTTATTAAAATAGTTAATGAAGAATTAACGAAGCTTATGGGCGGTACCGAAAGCCGTCTTGCTATTGCAAACCGTCCGCCTACGGTTATAATGATGTGCGGCTTGCAGGGCTCGGGTAAAACAACGCACAGTGCAAAGCTGGCTCTGAAGCTCAAAAATGAGGGGCACAGACCAATGCTTGTTGCCTGCGATATTTATCGTCCCGCAGCTATCAGGCAGCTTCAGGTTGTAGGTGAGCAGGTTGGTGTTCCTGTTTTTGAAATGGGCACTGAAAATCCTGTTAAAATTGCAGAAGAAGCAATTAAGTATGCCAAAGATCACGGTCACGATTACGTATTCCTTGATACGGCAGGTCGTCTTCATATTGATGAAGAGCTTATGCAGGAGCTTCAGAATATACGCTCCACGGTGCATCCTAATGAAATTTTGCTGGTAATTGATGCAATGACCGGTCAGGATGCCGTTAATGTTGCTAAAAGCTTTAATGAAACACTCGGAATAGATGGTGTAATTCTTACAAAGCTTGATGGTGATACCAGGGGCGGTGCGGCTCTTTCCGTAAGAGCGGTAACAGGTAAGCCTATAAAATTTGTCGGCACGGGTGAAAAGCTCGGTGATCTTGAAAGCTTTCATCCCGACCGTATGGCTTCAAGAATTCTCGGTATGGGTGATGTGCTTTCCTTTATTGAGAGAGCAGAACAGAGCCTTGATGAAAAGAAGGCCGCAGAGCTTGAAAAGAAGCTTGCAAAAAATAAGTTTGACCTTAATGATTTGCTTGATCAGTTTGCTCAGCTGGAGCGAATGGGCAGTATTAAGGATACTATAAAAATGATACCCGGCATCGGCAGCAAAATTAAGGATGCCGATATTGATGAGAGTGCATTCACAAGGTTTAAATCAGTCATTTATTCAATGACTCTTCAGGAAAGAGCACATCCTGAAATAATCAATCCGTCAAGAAAACGCAGAATTGCTGCGGGATGCGGAATGCAGGTTGAGGATGTTAATAAGCTTCTTGCTCAGTTTAAGCAGATGAAGAAAATGATGAGTCAGTTCGGAGGCGGTAAGGGCGGACCGAGAGTCAGCAAAAAAATGCGCCGCATTATGCAGCAGAATCCCGAGATGGCTCAGAAAATGATGGGCATGACAGGTAAGGGAAGTAACAAACCCTTTGGTTTTTAATTCGTATTAACCCAATTTAATATGCAATTGGTTTAGTAATATTTTTTATTAATTATATATTTGGAGGTAACAAAAATGGCAGTAAAAATCAGACTTCGCAGAATGGGCGCAAAGAAGGCTCCTTTCTATCGTGTAGTAGTAGCAGATTCAAGATTCCCTCGTGACGGTCGTTTCATTGAGGAAATCGGAACATACAACACAATGGTTGACCCTGCAGAAATCAATATTGATGCAGAGAAAGCTAAGAAGTGGATTGCAAACGGTGCACAGCCAACAGATACCGTTAAGGACATTCTTAAAAAAGAAGGCATTCTTTAATCTTTTAGATTATAAAGATTAAACTGGGGGTGTATTCTTTGAAAGATTTGTTAATATCCATTACAAAGGGATTAGTTGATAATCCTGATGCAGTTTCTGTTGATGTTGACGAACCAAACGAAGAGGGCGTAACAGTTTATCATCTTCATGTTGCTGAGGATGATATGGGCAGAGTAATCGGAAAGCAGGGCAGAATTGCCAAAGCAATCCGTGTTGTTATGCGTGCAGCTGCAACAAGAAATGATGCAAAAATTTCAGTTGAAATTGACTGATGAAAGCAAAAAACGTTTTCGCACACGCGAAAGCGTTTTTTTGTGTTGATAAAAAGTATTAAAAATAGTAAAATAATATCGGTGATGAAATGAAACAGTATCTTGAAGTAGGAAAGCTTATTAATACACACGGCATAAAAGGCGAAATGAAGCTTGAATTGTGGTGTAATAGCATAGATTATATAAAACAGTTTAAAACGCTTTATATGGACGAATACGGCAATGATTCGTTAACGTTGCTGTCGGCTCGTCCTCAGAAAAATCATGCAATTGTAAAATTTGCGGAAATTACATCTATTGACGAAGCTGAAAATTACAAAAACAAGGTGCTTTTCGGCAACCGTGATGATGCAGAGATTGATGAGGATGCCAATTATATTCAGGATTTAATCGGTTGCAGCGTTATAGATGTGAACACTGATGAAGAATACGGCAGGGTGGCAGATGTGCTGAATTACGGTGCATCCGATATTCTTGATGTTGAAAGCGAAGGAAAGCATAAATATATTCCGGTTATTCCCGATATAGTTAAGGAAATCAGCACAGAAGCTGAGATAATCAGAATACTTCCCATGAAAGGACTTTTTGATGATTAATAAGATTTAAGAATCCAAAATTAGAATAAGAACCTGTCTGCTTATTTGCTGACAGGTTCTTATTTTAATTCTTGTTCAATATTTAAAAATTCTTCAGTGTTGAAAAATTCGACTAAAGATATATTCAATCCATCACAAAGCTTTTTTATTGTTACAATTCCTGGGTTTTTACTTTCTCCATTAAGGATACTTTTAATTGTTGATTGCGATATTCCGGATTTATAGCTTAAAGCATTAGGCGTAATATCTTGTTCATTGCATAAAT
>CAJTMQ010000010.1 GCA_910577215.1 uncultured Eubacterium sp.
GGTAAATACCGAGACCGGTTTTAATATATATTTTTAAGTTTATCAAATTCCTCATCTGTTATTGCAAGCACAGAGCCGTGTCTTGGGTGAAGATGATTCAGTGAAAAACGATCTTCATCAACCTTTGTGAAGGTTATCATATCCGTTGTTTTCTGCATAAAGTAGCCGCCGTCAACGTATTTATCCATAATCATAATATATGTGTCAGTATCATTTATGCGGTAAATACAGTTGCCCTCAACTTGTAAATCAGTGCAGCAGACAATGTTATTTTCAGGCTCGTAATAAGGCCCTGCAAGTGAATCCGAAACTGCGTGGCAAATTGTTTTTTTATATTCATCTTTGTAATAGAGATAATATTTTTTGCTGTTTTCAATAATATCTGCATCAATTCCGTCTTTTCCGCTTTTTGGTGTAAAAAGAATGGCGGGAGAGGTGGTTAATGTTTTGAAATCCTTTGTATAGGCATACCATATAACAGTTTTTTCATCGCCCTTATTATGACAGGAAAAGTAAAGCATATATTCACCTCGGCTTTTGTCAAATACAGCTTCAGGTGCCCAAATACGGTCTGCATTTTCGGTTTCGGAAAATCTTGAAAAATCAATGATTCGTTCATTTTTCCAATGAATCAAATCCTTACTGTCCCACACAACAATGCTGTTGTTGCTGTTCCAGCCGTCCTTACAGCACATATCTGTGGCAATAATATGGAAGCCGCCGTTTTCATTTCTGAATATAAACGGATCGCGGCAGCATTTTTTGCCGAGGGTTTGTGTTATTATTTTTTTATTATGATTAAGAGCGGTGAAGTGATAACCATTCTCGGACAACGCAAAATGTACGCTTTCTTCGTCAGGTTCATTTCCCGTAAAATAGCAAAACAGATATTTGTTTCTCATAAATAATCACCTCAGAAATTATAGCAGAATGTTTACAGTTTATCAACAAAATGGCAATTGCAATTGAATTTCAAAAAATTATCTGTTATTATATAGTCCTTACGAAAGGGTGATTCGGTGGATACAACTGAATATTTTATTTATCTGCTGTCTTGCCATTTGAACTCAGATAAGCCGAGAGGCGAAAAACGCCTTGATTGGCAGCAGATTTATAATCTTGCAGACAAGCACAATGTAACGGCTATTATTGCACATGAGATAAAAAAGCTTTCGGATGAATACCGCCCGGGAGGCACAATTGGTGCGTGGTTCAGCGAAAATCTGGAAGCAACAAGAATGGATTTTATAACCAAATTGAATTCGCTTTCAGAATTTATTTCCGTTCTTTCAAAAGCGAAAATCGAACACCTGCTTTATAAAGGTGTTGTTTTAAGAAATCTTTATCCGGTTCCGGGCTTGCGTGTGGGCAGTGATGCTGATGTTATTGTAAAGCCTGCTGATTTCATCAGTGCTATAGAAGTATTGGGGCAGGCAGGCTTTGTTGAAAAAAATGTGAAAAGCAATATTGCCGAAATGCAGATTGCCAAGGATAATTTTGAAATTCATACGGAATTTGAAAGTATTAACATTCAAAGCAAAATTTATTTTGCAACGCCGTTTGATGATGTGAGTGATTCGATAGATTACACATATAAGCTCAAGCCGGCATATCATCTTTTGTATGTTATCATTCATATTGCGCATCATCTGAAAACAGGCGGTGTTGGAATAAGGATGATTATGGATATAGATGTTCTTATCCGCAAATATCCTGAAATTAATATCAATGAGCTTTTGCGTCTGTGCGAAAATGTTAAAATAGGAAAAACGGCTGAAGTGCTTATTGCACTTTCCAAAAAGCTTTTTAACACACCTGTTTCAATTCATTTCACATTTGAGGATGAGGATACGCAGCCGTTGTTAAGAGAGCTTACTTCAACGGTGATTTCAGGTAATATACTCGGAAATTCCGGAACTGAAGCAGAAGATGCCGATAATAAAGGCAATTTCTTTAAAAAAATATTTGATAAAATATCAGCTTCAAAAAATGATGCTAAGGAAACAGACACTTATGTAAATCAATTGCTTGAAGAACTTGAAATCAAAGAGAAAGACACACTAATTTCTTAGTGTGTCTTTTTTATTCTAAACTTTTGTTAGTTGTTTTTCGGCGGATATGGCTTAATTTCATCTGTTCGCAAAAGTATATAGTCAGTTGAGGTTTCGTAGAAATCAGCGAGCTTGCATAATATATCTAACGGTATGTTAATGGAGGTTGATTTTTCATATTTTGATAATGTTGTTTGATGTATATTTAAAACTTTTGCAACATCTTCTTGCTTTAAATCTCTGTCAACTCTTAAATCTTCCAGTCTGTTCTTAGATTCATGTATTATATTTCTGTTTCTCATTTTTACAGCCTCTCTGAATTTAGTGTAAAAACATCTTATCATAAGCGAAATCTGCTTATTGACATATAAGCGAAAATAGCTTATAATCAGGATGGATGCTATAGAAAGGAGAATTTTTATGAAATAACCATGAGAGAAATAAGAATTGAAAAAGGATTTACTCAAAAACAAATAGCAGATTTATTGAATATAGATTTGGCAGAGTATTGTAAATACGAAGATGGGCGAGTAGTATTATCAGCAAATAAACTGAGAGAATTTTGTAAAATTACGAATGTTTCATCCAATTATATTTTAGGCTTGCCTCATAATATGAAATATCCGAAAGATAGAAAATAAAAACTCCCAAACAGGAATTTCCCGTTTGGGAGTTTATTCATTAATGCTCATCATCAAGCACTGCGTGGGCACATTTTATTCCGTCTACTGCAGCGGAAACAATGCCGCCTGCATAGCCTGCGCCCTCTCCGCAGGGGTATACACCGCTGATGTTGCACTGGCAGAATTCATTTCTCAATATTCTTACTGAGCTTGAGCTTCTGGTTTCAGGTGCGGTTAGAACAGCATCATATAAATTAAAACCGTTAAGCTTTTTGTCCATTTCAACTATGGCTGATTTCATAGTTACACAAACCTTCGCAGGCAGGCACTCATCAAGATTGGTTAGGCTTACTCCTGTCGGGCAGGTGGGTTTTACATTTCCGAGTGCAGTGCTCTCTTTTCCTGCAAGAAAATCACCCACAAGCTGTGCAGGGGCTTTGTAGTCTGCACCCGCCAGCTCAAATGCCCTATGCTCAATTTCACGCTGATAGTATATTCCCGCAAGCGGATGCTTACTTGGGAAATCATAGGTTTCAATGCCTACAAGCAGTGCGCTGTTGGCGTTTTCACCGTCTCGTGCAAGACTGCTCATTCCGTTAACAATAACGCCTTCCTTTTCACTTGCAGCAGCAACAACGGTTCCGCCGGGACACATACAAAAGGTGTAAGCGCCCCTTTCGTGAAGTCCGTGGCAGGCTAACTTGTAATCAGCAGCACCGAGTTTGGGGTGATCTGCAAATTTTCCGTACTGAGCCTTGTTAATCAAACTTTGAGGATGCTCAATTCTTGCACCTACGGAAAACGGCTTCTGTATGATTTCAACACCGAGATTATAGAGCATCTCAACAGTATCTCTTGCACTGTGGCCGATTGCCATAATTACACTGTCTGCCTCAATATCAGCTGTTTTTCCTTTTCTTGTGTAGGTTATGCCCTGTACAAATCCGTTATAAACAATAAGCTTTTCAAGCTTGGTCTCAAGACATACCTCGCCGCCAAGCTTTTCTATTTTCTTTCTTATATTTTTAACAACAATTGCAAGCCTGTCCGTTCCTATATGAGGCTTGGATGAGTATAGAATTTCCTCTGGTGCACCTGCCTCATAAAGCTCCTGCAGTACCTTTCTGATAAAAGGACTTTTAATGCCTGTTGTTAGCTTACCGTCCGAAAAAGTTCCTGCTCCGCCTTCGCCGAACTGTACATTTGATTCTTCGTTGAGCTTTCGTTTTGTCCAGAATTCATTAACATCCTTTTGACGTGCGTCAATATCCTTTCCGCGTTCAAGAATAATGGGCTTCAAGCCTGCCTCTGCCAAAATGATTCCTGCAAGCATACCTGCCGGACCGAAGCCTACTATGATGGGTCTGTATTTTGAAACCCTCCTGTTTCCGGGAATTTCATAGACATAAGGTTTTGTAACAGATACCTTTGGTGATTTGCATTTTGAAACAATCTGATCCTCGTCAAGACTTATTGAAATATCAATCGAATAGGTAAAATGCACGTCGTCCTTTTTTCTTGCATCAACACTTTTTTTGAATATGGAAAGTGATTTTATATATTTCTTATTAATTTTCAGGATTTTTGCCGCTTTTTCCGCAAGCAGATTTTCGTCTTCATCAAGTGAAAGTTTTATTTCGTTAATTCTTATCATTTCGTTTTTCCGTTATCCTTTTAGCTGCTGTTATTCCGCTGTGCCATGCAAAGTCAAGATTAAAGCCTCCGCACTCAAACTGCTTGTCAAGCAGCTCACCGCAGATGTACAGGTTTTTAATGTAGTTTGATTCAAATTCGCTGATTTCGCAAAGCGGTATACCGCCGCATGTTATCTGTGCAAAATCAAATCCCTTTGTGCCTGTAATTATGAGACGCCAGTTTTTTGCAAATTTTGCCGCTTTTTCTGCATCTGCGTCTGCCTGTTTTGATATAATATCTGAAAGTTTGCTTCCGAGAATTCCGCATAGGCTGCCGAAAGTTTCAATATGTTCAATGAGTTGTTTTTCGCTCATTTCAGGCACAAGATCAAGCACAGCAATACATTTTTCAGGCGCTTTTTTTGCAAAATTCTGCCCCACGATATAGGAAAGATTCATTGCTGCTATACCTGAAATTCCGTAATCGGTGAAAAGAATTTCTCCGCTTTCCTCAGCAGCAATCACACCGTTAAGCTCAATTGCTATGGAACATCTTGTGCGTGTGCCTTTGATTGATCTTGGATACTTGCTTGAAGATGTAAGCTGAACGAGAGCTGGAGAAAGGTCGGTTACAGTGTGACCGAGTTTTTTCAGCAGTGCATATCCGCTGCCGTTGGAACCAAGATTTTTTTGAGCCATACCGCCTGCGGAAGCAATGATACTGTCCGCTTTGAAAATTCCTTTAGACGAATGAACGGTAAGATTGCTTTTAATTTCAGTAACTTCACAATCGGTTATGATTTCAATGTTAAGATTATTGCACGCATTGAGCAGAATTTCAAGTACTGTTTCTGCCTTTAAGGAATAAGGATAAATCCGACCCTGTTCCTCTTCGCATAAAACAAGACCTATGCTTTCAAAGAATGCTTTTGTTTGTGTGTAATGCTCAGCGTATTTATTTGTTAAATTGCATCTTCCGTTTCCTGTTGCAAGGATTTTTTTGCCAGGGGAAGATAAGCGTTCAAGAATAATTACTTTTTCGCAAGGCAACTGCTGTTTAAGACTGATTGCCGCAGCAAGTCCCGATGCACCTGCACCTATAATAATTGTGGTCATAATAACTCCAAAGCACAATATATAATATGTTTTTCTATATAATAATATAAAATAGAAATAATTGCAAATTTTTTGCCTGATTTACTTGACTTATCGCAGTCTGTTGTGCTATAGTAATGATACCTCGAAAAGGGGTTAATTTTTTTGCCCTTTTTTCTGTGCATTTTTGCCTGAGGGAGATTAAAAATCGAAATAAATTGGAGGTGCCAAAATGAGAGTTAAAGTTACTTTAGCTTGCACTGAATGCAAACAGCGAAATTACAACACAATGAAAAACAAAAAGAATACTCCGGACAGACTTGAAATGAATAAGTACTGCCCATTCTGCAAAAAGCATACTCTTCACAGAGAAACAAAGTAACGGAGGATCGCAATGGCTAAAGATAAGAAAGCTGAAAACGAAACCAAGAATCCTGTTAAGGCAGAAAAGGTTTCTAAAAAGGCTGATAAAAAGAAGAAATCTAAGAAGAATCCATTTAAATCCATTGCATCTTTCTTTAAAAGTGTTAATTCCGAACGAAAAAAGGTTGTTTGGCCAACAGCAAAGGAAACATTCAAGAACGCTTTAATTGTTATTGTTGTAACCTTTATTGTAGGTGTTGCAATTTACGGTGTAGATTCTCTTCTTTCCCTTGGCTTGAAGGGTGTTAAGAATCTTGCAGCAACAACAACCGTAGTTACCGAAGCAGATGAAAACGATGCTGATAACGATATTGTTGAGGATACAACAGATACCACAGCAGAGGATACAACTGCAGAAACAACGGAAAACACAACCGCAGCCGAGTAAGCT
Source organism: uncultured Eubacterium sp. (assembly GCA_910577215.1). GTDB lineage: Bacteria > Bacillota > Clostridia > Oscillospirales > Acutalibacteraceae > Eubacterium_R. The sequence continues at coordinate 6,218 of CAJTMQ010000010.1, forward strand.
GAATTTTATTTACGGAGGCTCAATTCCATATGGAAGAAGCAAAATGGTATGTTGCTCACACATTTTCCGGATATGAAAATAAGGTGGCAAGCAATATTCAAACTGTTGTTGAGAATCGCAATCTTCACGATTTGATTCAGGAGGTTTCGGTTCCTACAGAAACAGTTGTAGAAATTAAAGAAGACGGCAGCAAAAAAGAAGTGGAAAGAAAAATCTTTCCAAGCTATGTGCTTGTTAAAATGGTTATGAATGATGATACATGGTATGTTGTTCGTAATATCCGCGGCTGCACAGGCTTTGTCGGTCCTGAAAGCAAGCCTGTTCCTCTTACTGATGAAGAGGTTAAAAAGCTCGGTGTAGAAAAAGTCAGCGTTGAGGTTGCTTATGCAGAAGGCGATATTGTTAATGTTATTGACGGACCGCTTGAAGGCTTCTCAGGCACAGTTGATTCTGTTGACGTCAGCAAAAACAGTGTTCAGGTTACAATTTCTATGTTTGGCCGTGAAACAGCTGTTGAATTTGAACTTGACCAGTTAGAAAAGGTTAATGATTAATTTAATTTGGTAATCAGCAGTATATCTGCTTGTTTATTCACTGCAATGCAGTGAGTGGGAGGGGGATTGCTTCCCCGCCAAACCACATTATTTAGGAGGAAATTATTTTATGGCTCAGAAGGTAGTAGGTTTAATTAAACTTCAAATTCCTGCAGGCAAAGCAACTCCGGCACCACCGGTAGGTCCTGCACTTGGTCAGCATGGTGTAAACATCATGGCTTTCACAAAAGAATTCAATGAAAGAACAAAGAATGACGCAGGTCTTGTTATTCCTGTTGTTATCACAGTTTTTGAAGACCGTTCATTCACATTTATCACAAAAACACCCCCGGCAGCTGTTCTTATTAAGAAGGCATGCGGTATAGACAAGGCTTCAGGTGTTCCTAACAAGAATAAGGTTGCAACAATTACTAAGGCTCAGATTCAGCAGATTGCTGAAACAAAGATGCCTGACCTCAATGCAGCAAATCTTGAAGCAGCAATGAGCATGATTGCAGGCACCGCTCGCAGCATGGGTGTAGTAGTAGAAGACTAATTCCCCGTGTGGGAGGAAAAATCCGATTAACCACTGGAGGTAATTTATTATGAAACATGGAAAGAAATATACAGACGGTGCTAAGCTTGTAGACCGTTCAAATTTATATGAAAGTGCAGAAGCTCTTGATCTTGCTATCAAAACAGCAACTGCAAAGTTTGATGAAACAATCGAAGTTCACGTTCGTTTAGGTGTAGACTCACGTCATGCAGACCAGCAGGTTCGCGGTGCTGTAGTTCTTCCTAACGGAACAGGTAAGGATGTAAGAGTTGCAGTATTCGCAAAGGGTGATCTTGCAAAGGCTGCTGAAGAAGCAGGTGCAGACGTTGTTGGTGATGCTGATCTTGTAACAAAGATTCAGGGCGGCTGGATGGATTTTGACGTTGCTATCGCAAGCCCTGATATGATGGGATTTGTTGGACGTTTAGGTAAGGTTCTCGGTCCTCGCGGTCTTATGCCGTCACCAAAGGCAGGCACAGTAACAATGGATGTTGCTAAGGCAGTTGCAGAGGCTAAAGCAGGTAAGATTGAATACCGCCTTGATAAATCAAACATTATTCACTGCCCAATCGGTAAGGCTTCATTCGGCACAGAAAAGCTTCTTGAAAACTTCAATGCACTTCTTGATGCCGTTATCAAGGCTAAGCCTGCAGCAGCAAAGGGTCAGTACATTAAGTCATGTGCAGTTGCATCAACAATGGGCCCCGGTGTTCGCATCAATCCAAACAAGGTTGGCACAGGCGTTGCCGCTGCTGAATAATTTAATTTTGGTGTTGACAAGGCGATTGCCTTGTGTTACAATACACTCGCTGTTCAACCAAAGACAGCAGGTACCGTTTTTGGTGTAAGTTTATCGCCTGCCGAGGAATGAGCATTTTCAGTAATATATATTATGTATATATTTATTAAGAAATGTTGTGCATTCCTCTATAGGAATGCACTTTTTTGTTTTTTGGAAACAGCCATAAAGTCCGTTACTTTTAGCGGCAAATAATTATGGAGGTATAATTAATGCCAAGCACAGTAATTCTTGAAAAGAAACAGGCACAGGTTGCTGCTCTTGCAGAAAGAATTAAAGGTTCAATCGCAGGCGTTATTGTTGACTACAAGGGTATCAATGTAGAAGACGATACAAAGCTTCGTAAAGAACTTCGTGAAGCAGGTGTAGAGTATACAGTTGTTAAGAATACTCTTCTTAAAAGAGCTGCAGAAGCTGCAGGTCTTGACGGTATTGATCCTGTTCTTGAAGGCACAACAGCAATCGCAACAAGTGATGATGACTATGTAGCATCAGCACGTATTCTTCAGAAATACGCTGACGGTCATGATAACTTCAGCTTGAAGTCAGGTTATCTTGATGGTGAAGTTATTGATTTAACAAAGCTTCAGTCTCTTGCTAAGCTTCCGTCAAGAGAAGTTCTTCTTGCAACAGTTTGCAGCGTATTCAATGCTCCTATCGCAGCTTTCGCAAGAGGCGTTCAGGCTATTGTTGACAAGGGCGGCGTAGAAGCATGCACAAAGGCAGAGGAAGCTGCCGAAGAAACAGCAGAGGCTCCTGCAGAGGAAGCACCTGCAACAGAAACAGCTGAATAATCAGCAATTAAATTTAAAAAATTCTTTATTTGGAGGAAATAAAAATGGCATCAGAGAATGTTACAAAGATTGTTGAAGAGCTTAAAACTCTCACAGTTCTTGAGCTTTCAGAGCTCGTATCAGCAGTAGAAGAAGAATTCGGCGTAAGCGCTGCAGCAGCAGTAGCAGTAGCAGCACCTGCAGACGGCGGTGCAGCAGCTGCAGAAGAGAAGACTGAGTTTGATGTAGTTCTTACAGATGTAGGCGCTAACAAGATTCAGGTTATCAAGGCAGTTCGTGAAGCAACAGGTCTTGGTCTTAAAGAGGCTAAGGAAATTGTTGACGGTGCTCCTTCAACTCTTAAAGAGGCTGTTCCGGCAGCAGATGCTGAGGCTCTTAAGGCTAAGCTTGCAGAAGCTGGCGCAACTGTTGAACTTAAGTAAGTTCATTTTCAGCAAACATAAAGACGATGTGATTATTCACATCGTCTTTTTTGTTGCTGCTTATTTCTAAATCTTTCATAAATAAGCTGTAATAATATCTTCCTTTGCAGAATATGAAAATACTATTCTTTATGATTCTTATTATCGCACTTATGCAATTCACGTAAAATTTTATTTGAATAATATGGTATGGAAACAAGTATTGATGTAAGAATACTTAATATAAGAATATGAACCAATTCAATTTCATAAAAAAGTGATAGTATCCTTAGAATGATACCTACGGCAATAAAAACAACTAAACTTATCATCCAATTCACCCCTTTTATAGTTGTTAATAAGATTTTTTTAATGATTTGCTTTTATTCTTTTTTGGATTTCTATAAGTGAAAAATATACTGCTGTTATGATTAGGACAATAACAATCCAAAATGCAATTTCAAGGGCAATCATAGTTCCAAAAGGAAGAGCAGTTAGCATGTTGTTATAATTTATTATAGTATAAATAATATGACCGATAGCAAAAATGGTAGTTCCGATAATGCCAATTCGTAAAAATTTGATTAAAAAAGATAATATCATAATTGTATATCCATTCGTAATTTTTAAATGATTTTTGTATGAAATATGTTAATAAACCATCGGAATCTCCTCCAATATTGAAAATTTAAGTATAATATCCCTATTCAACAATATTATAAAACGTATTGCTATGTCAATATAAAATAAAAAAATGCACGTTTTTTTCTGTTTAAACGTGCATTTTTGCTATATAACAATATTCTTATTCCATTTTTTCTCCGTCCTGCAAAAAGGCATAGCGAACCTTCATCATATCGGTATCCACACCCTCATAGCTTTCAATATAATCAAGCATAGGCTCAATTTCATCAAAAACCTCTATAAGCTCCAGTGAATCCTTTTTCATAAAGTTCTCTTTAACAGAATGATCCAGCATATCAATCAGCTTATCATAATAGCCATAGGCATTGAAAATTACGATTGCCTTGTTGTGCCTGCCAAGCTGCTTTAAGGTGTAAACCTCAAAAAGCTCCTCAAATGTGCCTATGCCGCCCGGAGCAATAATAAAAGCATCCGCATGATCTTCCATATAGGTTTTTCTTTCAGCCATTGTTTCTGTGTGCTTGAATTTTGTGCATTTTTCAAAAAGCAGATTATGAATTTTCATAAAATGCGGGGCAACACCTAAAATATAGCCGCCGTTATCATACATGCCTCGTGCAGAAGCACCCATAACACCGCAGTTTCCTCCGCCGAAAACAAGCCCCATATCACGCTTTGCCATTTCACAGCCAAGCTTATAGGTTATATCAATATATTTATCTTCAATTACATCGCTTGATGCACCGAAAACACAAATGTTCATTAAATCACCTCAAATAGTATTTGTATATAAAATTATTATAACAGTTAAAATATTAATATTCAATAAATTTATTGATTTGGCATATGCAACTGCTTGAAATTGTCAAAACAGCAGTATATAATATAGCCGTAAAAGTATAAGGAGTTTTTTATATGAATAACTTTATGGATAAGGATTTTTTGCTTGATACAGATACGGCAAAAAAGCTTTTTCACGAATACTGTGAAAATCTGCCCATATGTGATTATCATTGTCATTTAAGTCCTGAAGAAATTTATGAAAATGAAGCACCTAAGGATATTTCCGAATTGTGGCTGAAGGGTGATCATTACAAATGGCGTGCAATGCGTTCCTGCGGAGTAAGTGAAGCTTACTGCACAGGTGATAAATCGGGGAAGGAAAAATTTGAAAAATTTGCATACACACTTCAGTATGCAATAGGTAATCCGCTTTACCACTGGGCACATATTGAGCTGCAGAAGTATTTCGGAATAAACACACCTCTTTCAGCAAAAACTGCTGATGATATTTATGAGCGTGCCAATAAGGCAATGGCAGATGGTGATTTCCGCCCTCAGAGTCTTATTATGCGTTCAAATGTTAAGATTGTCTGCACAACTGATGATCCCATTGACGATTTAAAATATCATAAGCTGTTGAAGAGCGTTGACGGTTTTGACTGCAGGGTTTTACCGTCATTTCGTCCGGATAAAGCACTTAATGCACATTTGGACGGCTTTGCAGACTATATAAAGAAACTTGGCATTGCCGCTGATGTGGAAATAAAATCCTATAAGGATGTTATTACCGCACTTCTGAAGCGTGCAGATTATTTTAATGAAATCGGTTGCCGTATATCAGATCAGGCATTTGATTACGTGCCGTTTAAAATTTCAGCAGATGATGAAATCGAAGCAGTTTTTGTTCGTGCAATGAACGGTGAAAAGCTTACTCAATCAGATATTGACGGATACAAAACAAAGGTGCTGCTTGCTCTTGGTGAAAAGTATCACGAGCTTGGCTGGGCAATGGAAATTCACATTGGTGCAATGAGAAATAATAACACCGCTATGTTTAATGCAAAGGGTGCTGACATAGGTTTTGATTCAGTTGGTGATGATAATATTGCTTATCCGTTAAGCCGTTTTCTGGATGCACTTAATGTTAACGGCAAGCTGCCGAAAACCATTTTGTTCAACCTGAATAACAAGGATAATATTGTGCTTGCAACCATGCTCGGAAATTTCCAGAGCGACGAAGCAGAGTCTAAAATACAGTTTGGTCCTGCGTGGTGGTTTCTTGATACAATGGATGGTATGACAGAGCAGATGAAGGCACTCGGAAATCTTGGCATACTCGGCAAATTTGTAGGCATGGAAACAGATTCACGTTCGTTTACATCCTATGGAAGGCACGATTATTTCCGCCGTATTATGTGCTCATTAATCGGCAGATGGGTTGAAGACGGATGGTATGCAAATGACGATGAAATGCTTAAAGAGATTGTTCAGGGCATATCCTATAATAATGCAATGAAATATTTTAATTTTTAATTCGGAGGACTGGAAAATGAATTTAAATTTAAGACCTAAAGAGGAATGTATGTTTGATGAAATTTCACTTGGTGAAATTATGCTTCGCCTTGATCCGGGAGAGGGCAGAATTAAAACTTCACGCACCTTTAAAGCTTGGGAAGGCGGCGGTGAATACAATGTTGCCCGCGGTCTGCGCCGTTGCTTCGGTATGAAAACAGCAGTTGTTACTGCCTTTGCGGAAAATGAAATCGGCTATCTTCTGGAGGATTTAATTCTTCAGGGCGGTGTGGATACATCACTCATTAAATGGGTTAAGTATGATGGCATCGGAAGAACCACAAGAAACGGTCTTAACTTTGTTGAGCGCGGTTTCGGTATCCGCGGTGCGGTAAGCACATCAGACAGAGGCAATACTGCAATCAGTCAGTTAAAGCCCGGTGATATTGACTGGGATTATATTTTCGGCACACTCGGTGTTCGCTGGCTTCACACAGGCGGTATTTTTGCTGCACTTTCAGAAAGCTCTGCCGAGGTGGCAATTGAAGCAGTTAAGGCCGCAAAAAAATATGGCACAATAGTATCTTATGATTTGAATTACAGACCGTCACTTTGGAATGACATCGGCGGTCAGGCAAAGGCTCAGGCAGTTAATAAGGAGCTTGCAAAATATATTGACGTTATGATTGGCAATGAAGAGGATTTCACAGCCTGCCTTGGTTTTGAGGTTGAGGGTAATGACGCCGAGCTCAAAGAGCTTAATATGGATGGCTATGTAAAAATGCTTGGTGAGGTATGCAAAGCATATCCTAACTTCAAGGTTATTGCAACAACACTTCGCACAGTTAAAACTGCCACAGTAAATGACTGGAAAGCAATCTGTTATGCAGACGGTAAGGTTTATAATTCAATTGAATTCCCTGCACTTGAAATTCTTGACCGTGTAGGCGGCGGTGACAGTTTTGCATCAGGTCTTATTTACGGTCTTATGACTTATGAGGATGCACAGAAGGCCGTTAATTACGGCGTTGTTCACGGTGCACTTGCTATGACAACACCGGGTGATACCTCAATGGCTTCATTAAAGGAAGTAGAAGCAAAGGTAAATGGTGCTTCAGCAAGAGTGCAGCGTTGATTGTGTCTGTGTCCATTATGCTTCGTTACTTGTAAAATTTGGCTCGGTCACTTACTATGCGGTAAGCTTCCGTCAACCAAATTATGCAAAAGCCTTGACTAACGAAAAACCCATTAATCAAGTATAAGCATTAATTTAATTGAAGGTTGATAACCGTATCGACCCGAACGAATATATTAATTATAGGAGAAAAATTATGGCTAATAAAATTGAAACACTCGCAAAAATTCAGGAGGTTGGCATTGTAGCTGTTGTTCGTGCAACATCAATTGAGCAGGCAGAAAAAATTACAGATGCCTGTATTGCAGGCGGTGTAGCTGCTATTGAGCTTACCTTCACGGTTCCGCATGCAGATAAGCTTATTGAAGCTATGAGAGCAAAATACAACAGCGGCGAAATCATTATCGGTGCAGGAACAGTTATGGATGCTGCAACAGCAAGAATTGCTATTCTTGCAGGTGCAGAATATGTTGTTGCTCCTTATTTTGACCCTGAAACAGTTAAGTGCTGCAACCGTTACGGAATTCCGTCTATGCCCGGCATCTACACTCCGACTGAGGCTGTTGCAGCTATGGAATGCGGTGCGGATGTGCTGAAAGTATTCCCCGGAGATATTGCAGGCCCTGCATTTATTAAGGATATTCACGGTCCTATTCCTAATGCTGTTATGATGCCGTCAGGCGGTGTTGATGTAGACAACGTTAAGGATTGGATTAAGGCAGGTGCAATTGCCTGCGGTGCAGGCTCATCACTTATTGCAGGCGCAAAAACAGGTGATTATGATAAGATTACAGAAACAGGAAAGCTCTTTGTTCAGCGTATCAAGGAAGCAAGAGAAGAAATGGCAAAATAAAACCCATTAATGAAAAGGGGAGAGAAATGATGAAAAAACTTTACAGAGATACTGCAAATGAAATGATTGCAGGTGTTTGCAGCGGTGTTGCAAAGTATTTGCATGTTGATCCTACAATCGTAAGAATCATCTGGGCCTGTGCAGTTTTGTTTGCATGCAGCGGATTGTTGCTGTACATTATCTGTGCGCTTATAATTCCTGCCGAGCCAAGCAATTATTATGCAGATTATGATGAAGCTCAGCGTAATTGGGAATATCAGCAGCAGAATCAACAGAATCAGCAGTATCAACCGAATAATGCAAATTATTATAATCCTGATCAACAGTATAATCAGGGAACATATTATGATCCCAATTCACATCAGGAATAAGAACCTGATTTGATCAGCGCAAGTCAGAATCTTGTTTTTCTTATGTAACCAATAAAAATCAAGAGCCGCTCATATGAGCGGCTCTGCTGTTTTATACATCAAAATTTTTTTCACAAGGGTGATTTGTTTTACAAATCACACCTTGTGGCTTAGTTAAGTGTGTAAGCCCTGTCTACGCTGGCAAGGATTTTAGCACACTTAATGAGTAATTTAAGCATACATCTGTACCTCCTTAACTCGTTTGTTGCCCACATTATATCACTATATTTTTTAATGTCAATACTTATATTCTGAAAAATGCTTATTTTTGTTATTAATTACCAAATATAACACCGCAAACAACTAAAAATTGGCAATTATAATATACAAAATATACAAAAATAAAGCCTTGTTTCTTTAATGATAAGCGGGCTTTTATATTATATGCAGCTCTGTATGCGGAAATTGCCGAATTTCGTATAAAATCCATTAAAACTTTATTTTTGTTTTTACATATGTTATTATTTAATTAAGAAGCAGTATTTGATTTATAAATGAAAGGATTTTGTATGACGGGTAGGGATTGTGACACCTTTTTGGGAAGTGTGCTTGAAGTTGGCAGACGTCTTGTTGAAACAGGAGCCGAGGTGCATCGTGTTGAAGACACAATAAAACGTATATGTACTGCGTATGGTTTCAGCGTCTGTGAGGTTTATGCCGTAACAGGTATGGTTATTGCGACAATAATGGATGAGGAGGGTATGCATTATACTCAAACTGTTCGTGTGGTTTCTTACGGCACCGATTTGGGTCGTATGGAGGAAATTAATGCACAATCACGTTATATCTGTGAAAAAACGCCGCCTGTTGACGAACTCAGGGCACTTGTTTTTGAAAATAAGAAAACAAAGCCAAAGCCTGTTATCAAATGCCTTGGCTATATGCTTGCGGCAGGTGGCTTTGCGGTGTTCTACGGAGGTAACTGGCTGGATGGTCTTGCGGCAGCGGCAGTTGCAATTGCTATCTATCTAATGGATTATAATTTGAAGCTGCGCAGTGTGAATAAGGTTATCTATACATTTGTGGCAAGCTTTGTGTCAGGCTGTCTTGCACTTGTTTTTGTTCATTTCGGCTTTGGAACGCATGCGGACAAGGTGATGATCGGCGATATTATGCTGTTTATTCCGGGTCTGCTGCTTGTAAGTGCAGTTAAGGAAATGTTTAATCGTGATATTGTTACGGGTTTGTACCGATTGATAGAAGCGGTTCTTATTGCTGTTGCTATTGCGTGCGGATTTGCACTGTCATATGTAGTTTTAGGAGGTGCGGTATTATGAAAGAAGCACTTATACAGATTGCAATGGCGGCAATAGGCACGCTCGGCTTTTCAATTTACTTTCGTGTGCGTGAAAAGAATGTGCTGGCTTCCGTGGCAGGAGGGGCAATCGGCTGGATCGTTTATCTTGTTATTTATCACTTTACAAATGATGTGTTTATAGGTAACTTTGCGGCGGCATTTATCGTATATTTATGGGCTGAAATTATGGCACGTGTGCTTAAAGCTCCGTCTAACACATATCTTATTCCCGGCATTATACCGCTTTTGCCGGGCGGACCGCTTTATTATACAATGAGTGCAATTGTTGAGGGCAATCATGAGCTGTTCGCCGAAAACGGACTTAAAACAGTTTTTATCACCTTCGGTATGGCAGCAGGCATGGTTGCGGCGGCTGTAATTGTTCATTATCTTTTGAAAATAAAAAAGGTCAAAAGTAAAAGAAAAGCTACAGAATAGGATATGAAATTGATTTCTTAGGTAAAACGGAAAAAAGTTTCCATTTGAATTTAATACAGTATTAGTTGATGAATAAAGGAAAGTACAATGAAACAGTTTAAAGGTTTTGATAAGGAAACAAACAAATTTTTGTTTGAACTGCAATTCAGCAATACAATTGAGAAGCAGGGCGAAAATTTGATTAAGTACAAAAAATATATAACTGAGCCGATTCATCTGCTGTATCTCGATTTGCTTGATACCATAAGCCGCTTTGATGTTTCTTTTGAAACAAAACCTGCAAGATGTATTTCAACGCCGTATACAGATAGACGCTTTTCTCCGACCGTACCGCTGAAGGAATATATGTATCTTAGATTCAGGCAGGCAAACAGAAAAACCGACATGCTCGGTTTGTATTTTGATATGGGCTGTGAGACCTATGGCTTTGGTATGAAAATATATAAGCCCACCTCAAAGGGTATGGATTTGCTGCGTGAGAAAATCAGCAATAATGCCGAGTATTTTTCAAAACTTGTTGATGAATTGGTTGATAAAGGCTTTGAAATCTGCGGAGAAAAATATAAAAAGGATCATTTTTCTGATTTGCCCGAATGTTCAGCCAAAGAACTTCTGAATATGAAAACATTCAGCATATCCAAATATAAATCCGCCAATGAAAATGTTTACACTGAAAAATTAGAAGCGGAATTATCAGAAGCTTTTTTAGATTTAAAAGAATTTATTGAATTATCAGCAAAATAAAAAATGACTTGTTCATTGCAAGTCGGAATCTGGTTGGTTTTAATACGATAACCAATAAAAAAAGCGGTAAGGTTTAGCCTTACCGCTTTATAATTTATATTTACTTTGTATGCTCATCAAGAGTAAGGGAATAGGCGGGGAGGAATTCTTCTTTGAAGTATTTAACCTCTTCCATATCTATTTCATCAACAATTTTTTGCTGGCTTTGCCTTGCAATTTCAAATTCTCTGTTTCCCATTCGGCATTCTGCAATGCACTTTAAAAGTGCATCAATTCTGTCTGCCGCCTTAACGATTTTCCAGAGCTCTTTATCTTTACTTTCCTGTTCAAAAAACGGCTTATAATCAGCTTTGAATTCATCAGGCAGCATAGCAAGCAGCCTTTCGCCTGCGGTTTTTTCAACATCCTTATAAACGCTTTTTATCTTATCATTATAATATTTAACAGGTGTTGGCATATCGCCTGTTATAACCTCTGTAACATCGTGATACAGCGCCAGCACGGCACACCTTTCGGCATCATAGTTCCTGCCGAATTTTTTATTGCCTATAAGGCACAGTGCGTGGGCAATAACTGCAACATTATGGCTGTGTTCTGCAATATTTTCTTTTGAAGTATTGCGCATCAGCGCCCAACGGTCAATCAGCTTCATTCTGTTAACCATTGCAAAAAAGTTGCTCATTGTTATTCCTCTTCTTTAGCTGAAATTTCTATTCCGAGCTCACCAAGCTGAATGTCATCTATATTAGACGGTGCACCGCTCATAAGTTCGCTTGCGTTCTGAACCTTAGGGAATGCAGTAACATCACGCAGGCTGTCTGCTCCGCAGATGAGCATTGCCAGTCTGTCAAGACCTATACCCATACCGCCGTGAGGAGGTGATGCATATTTATATGCTTCAACAAGGAAGCCGAACTTAGCATCTATTTCCTCCTGCTCCATACCAAGAAGCTCAAACATCTTGTTTTGAAGCTCGCAGTCCGTGATTCTCATAGAGCCTGATGAAAGCTCCGTTCCGTTCAGTACAAGGTCAAATGCCTGTGCACGTACCTTTGATTTGTCTGTATCAAGATACGGTATGCATTCCTCAAGCGGCATAGTGAATGGGTGGTGCATTGCAAGCCATTCACCGCTTTCCTCGTCATATTCAAAGAACGGCATTTCCGTAATCCACAGATAATTCCATTTGTTTTCCGGAATTATGCCGAGTGTTTTTGCAACGGTAAGACGAAGTGCACCCATAACGGAAAGTGCAAGATTTGTTTTGTCACTTACAATAAATACGCAGTCACCCTTTTCGGCACCGAGTGTGGTGAGCAGAGCATCAAGCTCGCCCTCCTTAAGGAATTTTCCGAAGGAGCAGGCAGGTGCTTCATCAGCCCAGCGAACATATGCAAGGCCCTTTGCACCGATACCCTTAACGTATTCGGTAAGCTTGTCAATCTTCTTTCTTGTGTATTCTGAGGCAGCGTTTTTAGCAACAATAGCCTTAACTGCACCGCCGTTTTCAACTGCCGATTTAAACACTGCAAAGTCAGTTGTTAATGCCCATTCGGAAACATCCTCAATCAGCATATCAAAGCGCGTATCCGGCTTATCGGAACCGTATTTGCTCATAGCTTCTGCGAAGGTCATACGCGGAAGAGGGGAATCAATATCAACATTTATTGTTTCCTTCATCAGCTTTTTGATGAAGCCCTCAGCCATATCCATAATATCGTCAGTATCAACGAAGCTCATTTCAAGGTCTATCTGTGTGAATTCCGGCTGACGGTCCGCACGCAAGTCCTCATCACGGAAGCAGCGTGCAAGCTGAATGTAGCGGTCAAAGCCCGAAACCATTAAGAGCTGCTTATAAATCTGCGGACTCTGCGGCAAAGCATAGAATTTGCCGTTGTGGATTCTGCTTGGAACAACATAGTCACGTGCGCCCTCAGGAGTGGACTTAATCATCATCGGTGTTTCGATTTCAAGAAAATCATTTGCATAGAAATATTCACGTGCAATCTGTGCAATTTTATGACGCATGATGATATTTTTGGTGAGCTTTTCATTTCTTAAATTAAGGTAACGGTATTTCAGTGTTGTTTCGTCACCAACCTCATCTGCCTTTGCAACCTCAAAGGGAGGTGTTTGTGCCTTTGAGATTATGCGAAGCTCTGTAACCTCAATCTCTATTTCGCCTGTTGGAATTTCCTTGTTTTTGCTTTCTCTCTCTTTAACAATGCCTTTAAGAGCAAGCACATATTCCGAACGGACAGACTGTGCCTTTTCAAAAATGGCACGATCTGTTTTATCATTAAAGGAAATCTGCACAATGCCTGTTTTATCTCTTAAATCAATGAAGATGAGATTTCCGAGGTCACGCTGACGCTGAGCCCAGCCGAAAAGTGTAACCTCTCTGCCAACATCAGCCAAACGTAAAGCTCCGCAGTAATCTGTTCTTTTAAGTCCTTTTATAGTTTCCATTATTCTTTCTCTCCTACACCGAAAAGTGAACCGAAATCAAGGGCCTCACCGTTGATTTCAAGGTCTGCAAGCTGTTCCGAAAGTGTGATGTTATAGTAACCGCTTACAAAGGTTGCAAGTGCAATTTCAGTTTCTTCACCTGATTGCATATTTTTAAGCTTTGCAATGCCCTCGTCAACCTCATTATCACCAATAACAATGATGAATTTGGTGTCAAGCTTGTCTGCGTATTTCATCTGTGCACGCAGGCTGCGCTTGTTGAGGTCATAAAGGCAGGAAAAGCCCTCTTCTCTCATATCCTTGGCTATTTCAACTGCTTTAAGCGTTGCCTTTTCGCCAAGTGCAGCAATAAATAAATCAGGCTTGCTGTTTTCAGGAAATTCACATCTCTGTGTTTCCATAAGCAGCATAAGTCTTTCAAGACCCATACCGAAGCCGAGTGACGGTGTATGCTGTCCGCCCAGTTCCTCTATAAGTCCGTCATAACGTCCGCCGCCACAGACAGTGCCCTGTGCACCAATTGAATTAGAAATAAATTCAAATACTGTTTTTGTGTAATAGTCAAGACCGCGAACAATTTTAGGATTGATGGTGAATTCTATATTTTCTGCTTTTAGGTATTTCTGCACTTCATCAAAGTGTGCTTTGCATTCATCACAAAGATAATCAAGCACAACAGGTGCGTCCTTTGCAATTTCAGAGCATACAGGTGATTTGCAGTCTAGTATACGCATCGGGTTTCTGTCCAGCCTGTCTTTACAGGTATCGCAGAGGTCATTTTTTCTTGTGCTGAAGTATTCCTTGAGTGCCTTGTGAAATTCGGCACGGCATGTGGGGCAGCCGATTGAATTTATTTCAAGGCTTATATCCTTAACGCCAAGATTGTCAAAAACGGATTTGGCAAGGCTGATAATCTCTGCATCCGCAAGAGGTGATGGTGTGCCGAAGCATTCAACACCGAACTGATGGAATTCACGGAGTCTGCCTGCCTGAGGCTTTTCGTAGCGGTAGCAGGAGGTAAGGTAGCATACCTTCTGAGGCAATGCCTCGTTACAGAGTCCGTTTTCAAGGAATGAACGTGCAGCACCTGCTGTTCCCTCAGGGCGAAGTGTTATGTTTCTGCCGCCCTTGTCATCAAAGGAATACATTTCCTTCTGTACAACATCTGTTGTATCTCCGACCCCTCGTTGGAAAAGCTCTGTGTGCTCGAAAACAGGAGTTCTTATTTCCTTGAAACCGTATTTTTCGGCAACATCAAGTGCAGTTGCCTCAATATATTGATTTTTATATACCTCTTTAGGCAGCACATCCTTTGTGCCTTTAATTGCTTTAGTAATTAATGCCATTATGTATCTCCATTCAAAAAAGGGTGAGCCTGTGCCCACCCAAATTTTAATTAATATGCTATGAATTATATCTTGGGTTTACTATTTCTCTCCATTCAAAGTCGCCGCGCTCAACACCTCTGATAAGTGCTTCTGCAGTTGCTATATTTGTTGCAAAGGGAATATTGTGAACATCACAAAGTCTGAGCAAATCATTGTCATTCGGCTCATGAGGTTTTGGATTTAAAGGATCACGGAAGAATATTAAAAGGTCTATTTCGTTGCAGGCTATTCTGCTGGCAATCTGCTGACCGCCGCCCTGGCTTCCCGAAAGGAAGCAGTTGATGTTAAGACCTGTAGCCTCACGAACGAGTTTTCCGGTGGTACCTGTTGCACACAATTCGTGACGGCTCATGATTCCACAATATGCTATGCAGAACTGAACAAGAAGCTCCTTTTTTGCATCGTGGGCTATGAGTGCTATATTCATAAATTACCTCCAAAAAAATCACAGTGTTTGTAACAGAATGTACGCGCTGGAATTTTGTTTTATGCTTTCTAAAAATAAATTATGGTAAAATAATATCATAAATATACATTTTATTCAATATTAAATTACCATATTAAGTAAAAATAATTTAATCCAATAAAGTGCCTGTCTGCTGTGCGGGCGGTTCATCCGTGTTGTTTGAATAATAGTAATCAATGATTGAAGCCGTAATATCGGCTGTTGAAGTACCTGATCCTGCAAGTTCAATGGCAGATGCTATTGATATTTCGGGATTGTTATACGGGGCAAAGGTAATCAGAAAACCGTTGTTAACCTTTTCTCCGTTTTTTATAACCTGTGATGTACCTGTTTTGCAGGCAACAGGAATATCAATTTTGTCAAATACATTATGGGTAACGCTGTCTGTAGCAACAAGGCGCATACCCTCTTTAACAATGCTAAAGGTATTATTTGAAACAGGTAAATCCTCTGCTACTGTTACATTGGATTCATCAATAGAGCCGTTTGAGCCGTTGATGATTGCTTTTAAAAAGTGCAGCTCATATCTTGTGCCGTTGTTGGCAATTGTTGCACAGTAATTGGCAAGCTGAAGTGGCGTGAACAGATTGTCCGACTGACCGATACTGCTCTGAATCGTATCACCCATCTGCCATACGCGGTTATAAAGCTCAGCACTTGCAGGGCCGGAAAGAACACCCGAAGCCTCGTTGATTTCAACACCTGTTTTTTCACCAAGACCGAACATAGAGCCGTATTCATTCATTTTGCTTATTCCAAGCTTGTCTGCACAATTGTAGAAGAAAATATTGCAGGAATCACGAAGTGCCTGACGTACATTTTCATTTCCGTGAGAAGTCTGCCTTAAACATTCGAAGGGAACATCATAATATTGCCAAATTCCCTTGCATTGGAATCGGGTGTCCTCCGTTATAACACCCTCTTCAAGAGCGGCACATGCCATCATAGGCTTAAAGGTAGAACCCGGAGCATATAAGCCGAGAGCGAATCGATTCCACATCGGGTTTCTTTTGTTTTTTGCAAGTTTTGAATAATTTTCGTAATAATCTTCTATGCTGTAAGTAGGGTAAGAAGCGGCTGCAAGTACCTCACCGTTGTTGATATTTTCAACAACAACAGCTCCTGCTCCATCAGTCTGGCTTACTTCTTCACAGGTTTCCTTCAGCTTTTCCTGGGCAAGGCGTTGTAAATCCTTATCTATTGTGAGAACAACAGTATTGCCCTGAATCGGATTTTTGGTAACCTCTTCGGTTACGTTTCCTTCACTGTCAATCGTAACGGTCATTTCGCCGGGGGTTCCGCGAAGTTCGCTTTCCAAGGCTGCTTCAATTCCGCTTTCACCTATTGTATCGGTAATGCCGTAGCCGCTTTCCTTAAGCTCGGCATATTCATCTGCGTTGATTTTTCTTACCGTTCCCAAAATATGGGGTGCAAGCGTGGAATCTGTATATTCACGGTATGAAACAGGCTTAACATCTGCACCTTTATAACTTACCGGATCTTCTTTTACAGCGGCAACGGTTTCATTGCTTACATCATCCGCAATGGTAATAGGGCTTTCGATTGAAAACATTTTTGTTGTAAGCTCATATCGTACAGCACCTATTTTAAGAGAATCTGCAATGCTGTATCCTTCAAGCTCATACTGTTCAACCATTGCATCAAAGCAGTTTTGTGCAGTTGCATAGTTCTGAAGATTAAATACACCTTCACTTTTCATTTTTTTAATTTCGGTTTCATCATCTGTAAAAGCAATAGAACTTCCGTCGGAAACAAGCGGAAGATTGTTTACATATTCCTCGCCGTTTGTTTCAAAAAGCTTTATGAGATTAATAATTATTTCATTTCTCGGTTTATTGTCTTCTTTTGACGGAAAATAAGCAGCGTCAAGAATAATTGAGTTGCCCTGACGGTTTGTAACAAGAGTATTGCCGTTTCGGTCCACAATATCTCCTCGTGCAGCTTCTATAGGTACTGTGTAGGTGTTTACGGCATTATTCTGTGCTGCATAGAATTCGTTGTTGAGAATCTGAATATCAAATAAATTATAACCGAATCCAAGTACAACAAGAATAACAAGCACAACTGTTATAATGGAGCGGATGCTGCTGTGTCTGCTTCTCACGGCAATCTCCTTTCTGTTGAATTAATATAAATAGTTTGTATTGTTTGATTTGTTCAGCTTTCTTTTAATAGGAACAAGGCTGAGCCATATAACCGGCATTGCGGCCATTGTGTAAATGGCACTTGGAATGTAAAAAGAGAACAGACTGAGTTCTGCACCTTTTATATCTTTGATTATTATAAAGCAGAGCCAATAAATAAAAACATACGCAAAAACGGTTAATAAAGAAAAAACAAGGTTTGTGATAAAGGTGTTTCTGATTATATAGGTTACAAGTGCTGCACTTATAAAGCAGGCTATGCACATAAAAACAGCATTGTATCCAAAGTGAACAGAAGAGGACAGATCCCATATCAAGCCCCCGAAAAGTCCGAGCATTGCAGAAAAATATTCATCCTCACCCATTCCGAGAATGATTGCAACAGGCAATAGCAAAAAGCACCTTGCACCGCCTATTTCAAAGGTTAATCCCTCTGTATTCTGAATGATTGCAGCAAGTGAAATAAGCAATAAATAAACAATGTATTTTGTGATTCTTTGTCTGTATGATAGACTCATTATTCTGCCCCGCTTTCACTGTCAGTCAAAACAAGGCAGTTTGAGATATTGTTAACATCAATACCCGGTTTAATAACGGCATAGTGAGCGATTGATGTTGTTTCCTCATTGATTTCCTCAACCGTGCCGATGATAAGTCCTTTAGGAATGTTTCCGCTTATGCCTGCAGTTGAAATGATTGAGCCGTAGGTAACAGAGGCTGTAGATGCAAGGTTTGCCATTTTGCATTTGCCGTCTGCAGCAAGGGCTGCGTCACCGGTTACATATGAAATTTCTCCTGAAACAATTTCATATGCCGAAACGGAAAAATCAGGGTCTAAAATCGTTTTAACAACACTGTAGCTTGGGTAAGCTTTACTTATAATACCAACAATATAGTTGCCGTAAAGGACAGCGTTTCCTTCCTGAATTCCGCTTAAAGAGCCCTTGTCTATTGTATATGAGCCGAAAATGTCTGCAGCATCTCTTGAAATGGCATTTGCTTCAACAAAATTGAATTCAGGATTTTCCTCCTTTAAGCCGAGTGCGTCTTTATAAAGTGCATTTTGCTTTTGCAGATTTTCATAATCTCTCAGCTGATTCTGCAGAGAGCCAACCTGCTTTTCAAGCTCATCTATTTTTTTCAGATAATCGGAATGTCCGCTTGCTTCACCGAAAACATAGGAAATGCCGCTTGATATTTTTGAGGCAGCCCAGTTTGCAGGGGTGAAAATGATTCCGATAACACTTGACTGTGCGGTTTCACCGTTTCCGTTTGCAGCACAGATAAGTGCTCCTGCAAGAAGCAGCGCAATTATTCCCGATATTAACTTGAAACGTCTGCTTTTAAAAAGGTTTTTCATTGTTATTTTGCCCTTCTCAGTTTTACTGATGCACCTATTGCAACTGCATCAAGCGGAATGTCTGTTGTGTGAACAGCAATTTTTGTTTCTTTTGAAATCAGCTCGGGAAGTCCTCTCAAAAGAGCGGTTCCGCCGGTAATGTAAATGCCCTTATCAATTATGTCTGCTGCAAGCTCGGGAAGTGTAACCTCCAGCGTTTCACGGATTGCGGAGATGATTTCGCAAACAGGCTCTGCAAGAACCTCTCTGATTTCGGCAGATGTAACCTCAATAGAGTTTGGAAGACCGTCCGTTAAGTTTCTGCCTCTGACCTCCATGGCCGCTTCTCCGTCATATTCCGATGCCGAGCCGATTTTGAGCTTAATGTCCTCTGCGGTTATTGTGCCTATAAGCAGATTATGCGTTTTTTTCATATAATTTATGATTGTTTCATCAAGTGCGTTGCCGGCTGTTTTGATGCTTTTTCTTGCTGCAATTCCGCCAAGAGAAATTACGGCAACATCGCAGGTGCCGCCGCCGATGTCAACAATCATTGAACCCTTTGCTTCATAAACAGGCAGACCAACACCGAGAGCGGCTGCCATTGGTTCTTCAATGAGCTCAACATCCTGTGCACCTGCTGCACGGACTGCGTCTTCTACAGCACGTCTTTCAACCTCTGTAACACCGCTCGGAACGGAAATAACAACTCTTGTTTTTGTGAAAAACGAACGCTTTGATGAGCGGTATATAAAATCGTGCAGCATATCGGCAGTCATATCAAAGTCTGCAATAACGCCGTCATTAAGAGGTTTAACGGCAACAATTGAGCCGGGAGTTCTGCCGATCATAGCCTTGGCCTTATTGCCTGTTGCAAGAACTCTGCGTGATTTAACATCAACTGCAACAACAGAAGGCTCACGTATAATAATTCTGCCCTTTCTGTCACAGATAAGGGTGTTTTCCGTTCCCAAATCTATGCCGATATCTCTTGTTAATATCATAAACATCTCTCACTTTCAACGATATGTAAATACATAAGCAATATATAAACCATTATATATTAATTAAATTTATATAACAACACTAAAATATAAAATTCACAAAATATTTTATTTCTTGACAAAAAATATCCTATTCCGAATACTCAGAATAGGATCAGCATTTATACAGTTGTTGTGAAGGTATAGCCCTGTTTAATAATATTATCAATTGCCCTGCCTAATACCTCGGCATTTGAGCTGCACACTGCGTGAAGCAGAATGATTGCACCGTTGTGAACGGATGATGTTATCTTCTCATAGGCCGTGTCCGTGCTCGGCGGGGAACTTGTGTCCCAGTCAGCATAAGCAAAGCTCCAGAACAGTGTTTCGTAGCCGAGACTGCTTGTCAGTGCAAGTGTCTGTTCACTGAAAGCACCTTCAGGGAAACGGAAATAAGTCATTTCATATCCGAATTGCTCTGCAACATAATCGTGAAGAATTGTTATTTCATCACTTGCTGTATCAAGGTCTATCTGTGTGAAGTTATAATGTCTGTAGGAATGGTTGCCGACTATGTGCCCTTCATTAATCATTCTGTGAACAAGCTCGGGATTATCCTTGACATAATCGTAGGTGCAGAAGAAAATAGCCTTAACATTTTTTTCTTTAAGCGTGTCTAAAATCTGTGCTGTGTAGCCGTTTTCGTAGCCTTCATCAAAGGTCAGGCAAACATTTTTGCCGTCCTCAAGCAGCCATTTGCCGTTAAGTTCGCCGTACTTTTCCTGTAGATTTGTAGGATCAACAGGACGGGCGTGATCCTTGATATTGCCGGGTCCCCATGTTATTGCATTGGTGTCATAGCCTGATAATTCCAGTCCGACACCTCTTGCTTCAAGTGTGGTATCCGCTACATTTGTTGTGTTGTTTGTTGTTGAATTATTATCGGTTTTTATATTGCCGGAATTTGCCGCACAGCCGCACAACAGCAATGAAACCGATGCAATTGCTGCAAATATTTTTTTCATAAAAAACTCCTCCCGCAAATTATTTTTTGCAGAAGGAGTAATAATATAAATGGTATAATTTTTTGATTTTTTAATTTTTTTCAGCGTCTTCAACACTTTTCTGCTTTAAATAAGCGTTGATAAAGCCGTCTATATCACCGTCCATAACAGCGTTAATATTTCCCATTTCAAAGCCTGTTCTGTGATCCTTTGCCATAGTATACGGCATAAATACGTAAGAGCGGATTTGGCTTCCCCAGGCAATTTCTTTTTGGTCACCTTTTATATCCTCTATTCTTTCAAGGTTTTCACGCTCTTTGATTTCAACAAGCTTTGATTTAAGCATTCTCATTGCAACCTCACGGTTCTGATGCTGTGAACGCTCAATCTGACAGGAAACAACAATGCCTGTAGGGATGTGGGTAAGACGAACGGCAGATGATGTTTTGTTAACCTTCTGGCCGCCGGCGCCGGATGCTCTGTAAACATCCATTTTTATATCTTCTTCACGGATTTCCACATTTACATCGTCATCAATTTCAGGCATAACCTCAAGTGATGCAAATGAAGTATGACGTCTGCCCGATGAGTCAAACGGAGAAACTCTTACAAGGCGGTGAATTCCCATTTCGCCTTTAAGATAACCGTATGCGTTTTCACCTTCGATAAGAATGGTTGCACTTTTAAGACCTGCAACATCTCCGTCAAGATAATCAAGTGTTGAAACCTTGTAGCCGTGGCGTTCTCCCCAGCGGTTGTACATTCTGAAAAGCATTTCCGCCCAGTCCATAGCTTCTGTTCCGCCTGCACCTGCGTGAAAGGTGAGCAGGGCATTTTTGCCGTCAAATTCACCGCTTAAAAGTGTTGAAAGTGTAAGGTTTTCAATTCTTTTTTCAATATCATCAACAGATGCTGTGCAGTCTGCTAAAAGGCTTTCATCACCCTCTTCGTCTGCAAGCTCAATCATAACAAGTGCGTCGTCATAATCTGATTTTAGTGATTCGTAGCTTGAAACCTTTGTTTTTAAAGAACCGGTTTTCTTTAAAACCTTCTGGCTCTCCTCCATATCGTCCCAGAAATCAGGGGCGGAAGCTTTTTCCTCAAGCTGCGAAATTTCTTCCTTAACAAGGTCTATTGCAAGTGCTTCTTTTAAATTCTGAATCGGTTTTTCGGATTCAAGCAGTCTGAATCTTAAGTTTTCAAATTCAACCATTGTAATTCTCCTTAATTAATAACAAAGGTTATTATAAACAACTTCTTTCGCCATTGCAAGATGTACTTGTTAAAAATATGTTTACTTTATTTTAATCAAGATGTTGATTTTTTATGCTAAGGTAAGTATAATTAATTTAATATGTGCAAATATTTTACAGGAGTTTATAATGTCTTTATACGAAAATATCAAATGCCCTGTATGCGGAAATGCGTTTGCGGAGGGTGACGATGTTGTTACTTGCCCTGACTGCGGAACACCTCATCACAGAGAATGCTATCAGGAATTGGGAAAATGTGCAAATAAAAATCTTCACGGTACCGATTTTGTATTTAACAGAGAAGAAGAGAAGGATGATAATCAATCTGCAAATCAGACTGATATAGGAGATTATTATATAGGCGAAAATGCCGATAATGTTCAGGCAGCAGAAATTGCTGATGAGCCTGTACAGCAGAACAATTCTGATGAGGGCAATAATTATAAAATTCCCCCGCAGGTTAATATTCCAAGGAGTTTTATAGCTGAAAGAATCAATGAGGAAATAGATGGTACAAAGGTATCTGATTTAATGGCAGTTGTTTCTGTTAATCCCTTTAAGTTTTTACCTAAATTCAGAAAAAACAAAAAACTTAACTGGAACTGGAGTGCTTTTATTTTCGGACCGTATTATTTCTTTTTCAGAAAAATGCACTTTCAGGGTATAATCATTATGGCGCTCAGGTTTGTATGCAACCTGATTGTTTCTGCGGTATATTATGATGCCATTTCCTTTGTAGGAAACAGCATGATGAGTATCTATTCTCTTGAGGATAAAACGCAGATGTATGCTGAATTTCAAAAAATTGCTGCCGCTCCTGAATATCAGAAAGCAATGACAGCATATTTAATTATTATTGCAGCAACTATTGTTCTGCATATTATTTCTGCACTTATCGTTGACGGAATATACCGTAAAAAGGTTATTAATATTGTTAAAAAAGTTGATGAAAAGGTTGAAATGGGTGAATCCTTTTCAATTATAGGTCTGGCAATGGAAAATGAAAGCAGCATGAATCAGGGAGAATTAAGAAAACTGTTTCTTGCAAGACAGGGCGGAGTAAGCGTATTCGCCCCGATTATTGCTATTATGGTACTGCAGCTTTTCACCAATTTTATTTTATAAATAATTTTTATTTTAGGAGGATACAATTATGAAAGTTAGAAAGGCAATAATACCTGCAGCAGGTATGGGAACAAGAGTGCTTCCTGCATCAAAGGCGGTTCCGAAGGAAATGCTTAATATAGTTGATAAGCCTGCAATTCAGTATATTGTTGAAGAGGCTTTTGCATCGGGTATTGAGGAAATTCTTGTTATCACAAACAGAAACAAGGGTGCGATTGAGGATCACTTTGACCATGCATTTGAGCTTGAGGCAAAGCTTGAGGGCAATGAAAGCAAGAAAAAGATTTATGAAGATGTTATGGCTTGCTCAAACTTCGGAAATATCTATTTCTTAAGACAGAAGGAAACAAAAGGTCTTGGTCACGCAGTGCTTTGTGCTAAGAACTTCATCGGTAATGAGCCGTTTGCTGTTCTTTACGGTGATGATGTTATTCTTTCCGATGTTCCTGCAACAAAGCAGCTTTGCAATGCATATGAGAAATACGGTAAGGGCGTTGTTGGTGTTAAAGAGGTTCCGGGCCTTGCAATTACAAAGTATTGCTCACTTAAAACAGAACATATTGAAGATAACTGCTATAACTGCACGGATATGATTGAAAAGCCGAAGCCGGAAGAAATTATGGGCAATTTCTCAATCCTCGGCAGAGTTGTTCTTCCACCTGAAATTTTTGATATTCTTGAGGAAACTCCTCTTGGTGCAGGCAATGAGCTTCAGCTTACGGATGCTATGAAAACTCTTGCACAGACCTCAGGTGTTGTTGCCGTTGAATATGAGGGCAAGCGTTATGATATGGGTAACAAATTCGGTATTCTTGAAGCGAATATCGAGGTTGGTCTTAAGCATCCTGAAACAAAGGCTGAACTTAAAGATTATATAAAGAAAATTGCTGAAAGCCTTGACTGATAAGGTTTTCCGAGATTGAGGGAAAGTATTTGAATAATTATTATCAGCAGCCTGATTTTAATCAGAATAATTTTAATGAAGCAGCTATGCGGAATATGTATTTCATCAATAAAGCAAAGCTTGAAAGAAAACAAATAAGAACTTTGGGGAATATACTTGGGATTGTTATTACGGCTTTTGTTGCCGTTCAGTTTATTTCGTCCTTTGTTCTGCAGGGCTTTGGCTTATATGATTTATATTATTCCTCCTCGCTTTTTCAGACCTGTTACAATATTATTGCAATAGATTTTTTCGGCATTGTTCTTCCGTTTGGTGTAATGGCTCTTTTAAATAAAAAGCGTTATGAATCAGAGCTTATTCCAACTGCAAAGCTTCCGTTTGGCAGACTTTGCTTATGGGTTGGTTTTGGTATGCTTTGCTGTATATGTGCGGATTATATTGTCGGAATTATGACGGTTATATTTTCAGCGGCAGGTCACGAACTTATTCAGCCGGAAATGCCTGAAACAAATTCCCTTTTAACCTGTATAGCAGGTGTTATAGGTACTGCAGTTGTTCCGGCGGTCTGTGAAGAATTTGCTATGCGCTGCTGCGGTCTTGGCATGCTCAGGAAATACGGAAAAGCTTTTGGTGTGATTTGTATTTCAATGCTGTTCGGACTTATGCACGGCAATGTTATTCAGTTTGTTTTTGCAACGCTTGTGGGAATTATTTTAGGATTTGTAACCGTCAAAACAAACAGTGTTATTCCTGCTGTTCTGATTCATATGTTCAATAATGGTATGAGCGTTTGTTCGGATGTTGTAACTTATTTTATAGGTGAAAAGGCCGGCGAAACCTCAACATATATCTGCTTCCTTTTCTGGTTTGCAGTTGGTGCAGTATGTACAATTGCTCTGGCGGTTAAGGGGTATTTCAAAAAATCTGTCAATACACAAAATGAGCCATACAGTAATTCACTCGGAATAAAAATATCATCATTTTTCTTTGTTCCGGGAATGATTGTTCCGTTCCTTTTCTTTGTGATTATGACGATAACTTCTATAGAATGAGTGAATTTATGAAAAGGGCAATTGCCCTTGCAAAAATCAGTGCGGCAGAGGGCGAGGTTCCTGTTGGTGCAGTTGTTGTTAAGGATAATGTTATAGTTGGTGAGGGCAGAAACAGGCGTGAGCTTGGAAAAAATGCTCTTTATCATGCCGAAACAGAGGCTATAGATAATGCGTGCAAGACACTTGGAGGCTGGAGGCTCTGGCAATGTGAAATGTATGTAACTTTAGAGCCGTGCCCGATGTGTGCAGGTGCAATAATCAATTCAAGAATAAAAAAAGTCACCTTCGGTGCCTATGATAAAAAGGCAGGCTCATTTGGTTCAGTGGTGAATTTTAATGATTTGCCGTATAATCACAAGCCTGAAATAGAGGGCGGAGCTGACGAAGCAGAATGTGCGGCACTTTTAACGGATTTTTTCAAAAGGTTAAGGGCAAATAAATAATTTTACGGCAGGATATTTAATCCTGCCGTGTTTTGTATATTTGTATTTTCTTAATATTTGCGTGTTTTTTGCACATATCTTTTTTGTTTTATCTGTGATATTATATATATGTAAAATAAAACAGGGGTGATTTTATGGAGAAAATCATAATAAATTATACTGCAGAAGATAAGGCATTTACTGCCGAAGGTATGAAGTCTGCACATTTTAATATTGAGGTTGAGAAAAGTGACGGCAGAACAACGATGATTCTGAATGCTGAAAAGCCCGTAAGAATTCAGAAGTTTCAGATTGTCCTGCCATATAAATATGAAAGCAATCAGCGTGTATTTGTAAACGGTTATCAGTCATGGACGGACAGCAGGGAATATTTTCTTGATGAAGAGATGACAGAGCTTAGCAAATTTACGGAATTTTATGTTAAAACTCCGTTTGTTAAGAAAATAGGCATCGGTAAATCAGGCGATTATTTCATTTGTGATTATCCTCGACGTAAGGGTTTATTTTACGGGTTTTCATATGGTTATGTAAGAACAGGCAGCAGAGTTGATATTTTTGGTTCATTAAGTGAACGCAGCGGCTTTACAATTGTTCGCTTTGATGTTCGTACTGCACAGGTTATCATTGAAAAGGATTTGGCAGGTGTTGAATTCAGCGGCAGAACAGTTGTTGCAGATTATGCTTTAATCAGCGGGGAATATGATGAAGCATTTGATAAATACTTTGAAATGATGGATATCAAATGCCTGCAGAAGGAACAGAAATGCGGATACACAACCTGGTATAATTATTACGGAGGCATAACGCAGGATATTGTTATCCGTGATTTGGAATCACTTTCAAAGCTGGATGAAAAGGTTGATATTTTTCAGATAGATGACGGCTATCAGAAGGCAATAGGTGATTGGATTGAAACAAAGCAGGATAAATTTCCCGGCGGTATGAAAAAGCTTGCCGATGAAATACATAAAAGGGATATGCTTGCGGGGCTTTGGCTTGCACCGCTTGCCGCAACAAAAAATTCATCAATCTATAAAAAGCATAAGGATTGGCTTGTGCGCGATGAAAAAGGCAGGCTCTATGTTGCCGGACCAAACTGGGGACCGTTTTATGCGATTGACATTTATAATAAGGAAGCTGCTGAATATATAAGACATTTCTTTAATGTTATTCTTAATGAATGGGGATTTGATATGGTTAAGCTTGATTTCCTTTATGCTGCCTGTGTTGTACCTATTCATAATAAAACCCGCGGTCAGATTATGTGCGATGCTATGGATTTCATCAGAGAATGTGTGGGAGATAAAATGATCTTAGGCTGCGGTGTGCCGCTTATGCCTGCGTTCGGAAAAGTTGATTTTTGCAGAATCGGTGCAGATGTGGATCTCAGCTGGGAAAGAAAGAAAAACAGAATCAGAGAGGATGTAAGCACGCCGAATACTGTTAACTGTACAATTTTTCGTCGCCATTTGGACGGCAGAGCATTCCTCAATGATCCTGATGTTTTCCTTCTTCGTGACAACAACATAAATATACCTTTTGAAAAAAGAAAGTTGCTTGCAAAAATTAACGGACTTTTCGGAAAACTGCTGTTTGTTTCGGATAATGTTGATGATTACAGTAAAGAGCAGATGACCGTGTTTTTAAATACAATAAAGAAAAAAGACGTTAAAATTATAAAAGCGGAA
>CAJTMQ010000011.1:0-22116 GCA_910577215.1 uncultured Eubacterium sp.
CGTTATTAAAGTGAAAGGACCTTTCGAAAAAGGAGGTGACATAATGAGTGAGAATGAATTTATAACCATTGTAAAGCGAAATAATCAGCGCATATATCTTATTGCACTTTCATATACACAAAACAGCACAGATGCAGAGGATATTATGCAGAATGTTTTTATGAAGCTTTGGAAGCACGGCAAACCCTTTGAAAATGATGAGCATATAGATAAATGGCTCACGACAGTCTGCATAAATGAAAGCAAGGACTATATAAAAAATCCTTTCAGAAAACGGAATGTGCCGATTGATGAAGCTATAAATACCGCAGTGTTTGACAAGGCAGGTAATATTGATTTATTCAGAGCTGTTATGTCCCTTCCGACAAAGGAGCGAACAATAATTCATTTGTTTTACTACGAGGATATGAGCATTTCGGATATTTCCCGGGTATTAAAAATAAAAGAGTCCTCCGTTAAAACAAGACTGTTTCGTGCAAGAAAAAAAATGAAAGTGCTTTTAGGAGATGAATGGATAAATGAATAAGGATAAATATAAGGCAACTTTCAAAGAGCTTTCACCTTCCAAAGAGGCAGTTGAAAGGATTTTTGAAATGACAAGTGACAAAAAGAAATTTAATCATAATAAAATATTCAAACGCATTGCAGCTACGGTTTTATCCTTTGTGCTTCTGATAGGAGCAGGCGTTTGTGCTGATTACATTGTACAAAAGAATTATGAGTCAAGCATCAGTTTTCCTGATAATAAGCTTGGTGTGCTTGTTGCCTGTGCCTCAGAAAAAGGATTGGTAAAAATAGAAAATCTGAATGAGCAGGAGTTTTTTTACAGAATTTATGTTATTGATTACACAAATGATGAGAAAAGACAAAAGATGGAAAATGATTGTAACCGTGAAAATAATGAACAAAGGAAAATTTCAGAAAAATTATCTAAAAAAGATATCGGAACTCACACGACCAGTAGTTTCAGTACACTGAATAACGGTATGCTTCGCACGCTGAATACAGGAAATCTTGTATTAAACCTTAACAATTATTCAAATGTTAAGAATATTACAATTGAAAATGTAAGTAAATATGGAGAACTTCAATTTTCTTATGTAACTGAAAACACAGGAGAGTTTTTTTCCGAAACAGAAAACTTAAATGTTTTTATAACACCACTAGGTGAAGAAGATGCAGTATATGCAAATAAACATATATGCGATAATAAAATATCTGTAACAGGGGAAGAACTTCAATTCAGCAAAAACACGGGCTTACACTCTATGGGTATTGGAAAACACGAAATTAATAAAGGTTATGAGTTTAGCTGGGATATATCAAATGCTCTGTATCAGGAACTTGAAAAGGACATTAATTTTGACCTTACAAAAATTACAGATACAATTACATTCAACGTTAATTATCTTGACGGTACAACAGAAAGTACAATTGTAAATATATCCTTTGATTCAGAAGGATATATGCACTTATCAAACGGCAGCTGATACAGCAACAAAAGGAAAAAAGGAACACTGAAATTCAGTGTTCCTTAATTATTTATGGTTGTATTATCTTATACAAGCTCTATGATGCACATTTCTGCTGCGTCACCACGACGAGGGCCTGTTTTGATAATACGGCAATAACCGCCGTTTCTGTCTTCATATTTTGGAGCGATTTCATCAAAAAGCTTCTTAACTACGTCCTCTTTTGTAACGTAAGCAAGAACCTGTCTTCTTGAATGAAGGGTATCGTTCTTACCGAGAGTAATCATCTTCTCAGCCATTGCACGAACTTCCTTAGCTCTTGTAACGGTTGTTTCAATCTTGCCGTTTTCTAAAAGATAAGTTACCATTCCTCTGAGCATTGCCCTTCTGTGATCAGTAGGTCTGCCCAATTTTCTGGTACCTGGCATAGAAATTCCCTCCTTTAGTCCTCTTCATGACTAAGTCCGAAACCAAGTGATGAGAGCTTTGCGATAACTTCATCAAGACTCTTACGTCCGAGGTTTCTAACCTTCATCATATCTTCTTCGGATTTTCCGATTAAATCTTCTACAGTATTAATGCCTGCTCTCTTCAGGCAGTTGAAAGAACGAACTGAAAGATCAAGCTCTTCAATAGTCATTTCAAGAACCTTCTCTTTACCGTCATCATCCTTTTCCACCATAATTTCCTTGCTGCCTACCTCATCGGAAAGATCAACAAAGAGCTTAAGGTGATCGTTAAGAATCTTAGCTGCGAGTGATGCAGCCTCATCTGCAGGAATTGTGCCGTCTGTTTCAACATCAAGAACAAGCTTATCGAGATCTGTCTGCTGTCCTACACGAGTGTTCTCAACAGTATAGTTAACCTTGAGAACCGGAGTATAAATGGAATCTATAGCAATAGTTCCGATAGGAAGATCCATCAACTGCTTATTACGATCGCAAGGAACATAGCCTCTGCCGCCGTCTGCGGTGAGTTCCATTGTTACACTTGCACCCTCATCAAGATAAGCAATATGAAGATCCGGGTTAAGAATCTCTACATCTGAACCGTGTTCAATATCACCGGCAGTGATTTCACCTTCGCCGTGTGCTTTGATATAAAGAGTCTTTGCACTTTCATCATGTATTTTAAGAATTACATTTTTAAGATTGAGAACAATCTCTGTAACGTCCTCTTTAACATGAGGAATAGTAGAAAACTCGTGTAATACACCATCAATCTTAACGGAAGTGATAGCATAGCCCGGAAGTGATGAAAGAAGAACTCTTCTCATGCCGTTTCCGAGAGTTGTGCCGAAGCCTCTTTCAAGAGGTTCAACGACAAACTTACCTACACTTCTGCTTCCCTGAGTAGATAACTCTACTATATCGATATTAGGCTTATCAATTTCTATCATTTAAAAGCCTCCTAAATTATATTTTGTTGCACTAAATAAAAGAAATGATCAACTATTATTTAGAGTAGAACTCGACAATAAGATGCTCTTCAACAGGAGTTGCGATTTCTTCCCTTTCAGGGGTTCTTAAAATCTTAACTTCCATTGCATCGTTATTCTTTTCCATCCACATTGGTACAGGGCGAGAAGCATTAGCCTCAGCAATTGCCTTGTAATCATCTGTAGATTTTGTTTTTTCTCTTACAGCAACAACATCACCTGCAGAAAGAAGATAAGATGGAATATCCACTTTTCCGCCGTTAACGGTGAAATGTGCATGATTTACAAGCTGACGAGCCTGAGCTCTTGAGCTTGCAAAGCCTGCTTCGTATACAACATTATCCAAACGGCTTTCGCAAATCTGAAGAAGATTTGTACCGGTTACACCGGCTTTTCTTGCAGCCATAAGGAAATATTTGTGGAACTGACCTTCAGCAATACCATAGTAACGGCGAGCGCTCTGCTTAGCACGAAGCTGAAGACCGTATTCTGAAGTTTTTTTGCGGTTTTGACCATGCTGGCCAGGTGCATATGAACGACGTTCAATAGCACATTTACCTGTATAGCATCTGTCACCCTTAAGGAAAAGCTTCTTTCCCTCACGGCGGCAAAGCTTACAAGCAGGTCCTGTATATCTTGCCATATCAAGTAACCTCCATTAAATACTATACACGACGTCTTTTTGGTGGACGACAGCCATTGTGTGGAATAGGAGTAACATCTTTAATAAGAGTAACGCTGAGTCCAACAGATTCTAATGCTCTGATTGCGGATTCACGGCCGGCTCCCGGTCCCTTAACGTAAACTTCAACAGTTTTCATACCGTGCTCCATTGCAGCCTTAGCAGCTGTTTCAGCAGCTGTCTGAGCAGCGAAAGGAGTTGATTTTCTTGAGCCTCTGAAGCCCATTTCACCTGCTGATGCCCAAGAAACTGCATTTCCCTGCATATCAGCAATTGTTACGATAGTGTTGTTGAAGGTTGACTGAATATGAACTGTACCACGCTCAATATTTTTCTTCTCACGACGCTTGTGTGAAGTTGTGGTCTTTTTTGTAGCCATACTTGTTGTTTCCTCCTACAATTATTTCTTCTTGTTTGCTATGGTCTTTTTAGGACCTTTACGTGTACGTGCATTGTTCTTTGAAGTCTGTCCTCTGACAGGAAGACCCTTTCTGTGACGAATGCCACGATAGCAACCGATTTCTATAAGTCTTTTGATATCGAACGCAACATCTCTGCGAAGGTCACCTTCAACAGTTACGTTCTTTTCAATGTAATCACGAATTTTAGAAACTTCATCCTCAGACAAATCTCTGCAGCGAGTGTCTGGATTAATTCCTGTTGCTTCGATAATCTGAGTAGCTATTGTTCTGCCGATACCATAAATATAGGTAAGACCGATTTCTACTCTTTTATCATTAGGTAAGTCAACACCTGAAATACGTGCCATTTTACAGTTTACCTCCGAATCTTAGTTCAGGATTAGCCCTGACGCTGTTTATGCTTAGGATTTTCACAGATAACCATTACTTTTCCATTGCGTTTGATTACTTTGCATTTATCGCAAATTTTCTTTACAGAAGGTCTAACTTTCATTTTGAATATCCTCCTTAAAATTACTTTGAACGCCAAATAATACGACCTTTGGTAAGATCATATGGTGACATTTCAATTGTTACCTTATCACCGGGAAGAATACGAATATTATTCATACGAAGCTTTCCGCTGATATGGGCCAGAATAATGTGATTATTCTGAAGTGAAACCTTAAAAGTTGTGTTTGGTAACACCTCAATCACAGTACCTTCAACTTCAATCATATCTGACTTTGACATCATTATACCTCGCTATATCTATACGATTAAGATGTTTTAATTTAACTGGAATCACATCGCGGCGTAATCGCCTGCAATTGATTGCAAACATCAGACCTTTGTCATTATAACAGGACCGTTAGGCGTTATTGCAATTGTGTGCTCAAAATGAGCTGCAAGCTTACCGTCTGCCGTAACAATAGTCCAGCCGTCTGATAATTGTTTTACCTTATAGGTTCCCTGATTGATCATCGGTTCAATTGCCAATGTCATTCCGGGTAACAGTCTGATACCACGTCCTTC
Source organism: uncultured Eubacterium sp. (assembly GCA_910577215.1). GTDB lineage: Bacteria > Bacillota > Clostridia > Oscillospirales > Acutalibacteraceae > Eubacterium_R. Next base: position 5,029 of record CAJTMQ010000011.1, read on the forward strand.
GTGCCCGAAGTTAGGTACACTTGGATCTTCATGAAGCTTTCTGCCCACGCCGTGACCTACGAAATCACGAACAACACCATAACCGCGTTCCTCGCAATAGGTCTGAACTGCATGGCCAATATCGCCGATTCTGTTGCCGGGTACAGCCTGCTCAATACCTTTATAAAGGCTCTCACGGGTTGTATCTATCAGCCGCTTTGCTTCGGGAGAGCAAGTCCCTGCCACAAAAGTTGCAGCATTATCGCCGTTATAACCATTCTTTGCAGCACCAAGATCAATACTGACTATATCACCCTCTTGAATGATACGGTTCTTCTTGGGTATGCCGTGGATAACTTCATTATTTATGGAAATACATGCGGTAGCAGGAAAATCATAAAGCCCAAGGAAGTTCGGAGTTGCTCCTCTCTTCTTGATTAAATCATAAGCAATTTTATCAATTTCCTTAGTGGAAACACCCGGCTTAACTGCCTCGCCTGCCACCATTAATGCTTCAGCTGAAATCTGACACGCTTCTTTCATAAGCTCCAGCTCTCTGCTGCTTTTTAGCACTACCATGTTAATCCTCCAATGCTTTAAAGACAAGAGCAGTCGTATCTGCTACTTCTTCCTGACCTTCAACAATAACAAGCTTGCCGAGGTTTGCATAGAAATCTTTAAGCGGTTCAGTCATTTCATGGTATTCTGCCAATCTTGCCTGAACTGTTTCAGGAGCATCGTCTTTACGCTGAACAAGTTCGCCGCCGCAGGCATCGCAAACTCCGTCTACCGCAGGCTTTTTGTAAAGCATATGGTATGAATTTGCACATTTTGAACAAACACGGCGACCGGACATTCTTGCGGTAATTTTTTCATCAGGCACTTCAATATCAAGCACCTTGTCGATTGCAATACCCATATCCTCCAAAGCCTGAGCCTGTGGAATTGTACGTGGGAAACCGTCAAGTATAAATCCGTTTTCGCAATCTTTTTCTTTTAATCTATCTTTAATAATTCCGATAACAACTTCATCGGGAACAAGCTGACCTGCCTCCATGTAAGACTTAGCCTTAAGTCCCATTTCAGTGCCCTCTTTAAGAGCAGCACGAATAATATTACCGGTTGAAACAGCAGGGATACCATACTTTTCAACAATCTTTTCAGCCTGGGTGCCTTTGCCGGCACCCGGAGCTCCAAGAAGAATCAATTTCATAAAAACTTCAACCTTTCTATTAGTCAAGGAAGCCCTTATAATGACGCATCATCATCTGGGATTCAAGCTGACGAACTGTTTCAAGAGCAACACCGCACATAATGATAATTGATGTGCCGCCTAATGTGATAGACATGCCGCCACCCTGACCTTCCTCTGAAAGAGGAGGAATTGCTGCATCAGCAATAAGTGACCATATAATCGGGAACAGTGCAACTACCGAAAGCATAAGAACACCGATAAGAACAAGTCTTGTGATTACTCTGAAGATGTAATCCGATGTTGGCTTACCCGGACGAATACCGGGGATTGCACCATTGTTTTTACGAAGGTTGTTTGCCATTTCAATTGGGTTGTACTGAATTGTGCTATAGAAATAAGCAAAGAAAATTATAAGAATGAAATACATTCCTGCGTACCACCAGGAATCGCTCTGGAACGCATTAAAGAATTTCTCCCAGAATGTTCCTTCGTACTTATTAGATGCAATAAACATCTGAACCGTACCCGGAAGTGAAAGGATTGATGATGCAAAAATGATTGGAAGTACGCCGCTCATATTAACCTTAATCGGCATATGAGTTGACTGACCGCCATACATTTTACGACCAACAACACGCTTTGCATACTGAATCGGAAGTCTTCTTTCTGCATTATCCATAAATACGATGTAACAAATCATTAATATGAATATTACAAGTACAACAGGAACAAGAATTGTGTAAACAAGTCTTCCTGTATCAAGATACTGGAGTAATTGTTTAATGAGGGTTGGGAAACGAGATACGATACCTGCGAAGAGGATTATTGAAATACCGTTGCCGATACCATCAATAGTAATCTGTTCACCAAGCCACATAATAATTGCTGTTCCGGCAGTTAATACTGCAATAATTACAATTGCCTGGAATACAGCAGCAAATCCTTTAAGTGCAACACCATCAGCATCTGTCATAAGATAGTTGTTTGCACGAAGGAAGAAATAATATGCAAGTGACTGAAGAATAGCAAGAGCAACTGTTACATAACGAGTTATGGAAGCAATCTTCTTTCTGCCTTCTTCGCCCTCTTTCTGCAGCCTTTCCAATGCAGGAATTGCTACAGCAAGGAGCTGCATAATAATTGAAGAGTTGATATACGGGGTGATTGACATAGCGAAAATGGTTCCGTATGTGAACGCACTACCCGTCATGAGACTTAAATAGGTTAAAATGGTGTTACCCTTTCCTACATCAATTTCATCAACAATGTTGAGAAACGGAACAGGAATCATTGATCCTATACGGAAAATAAGGATAATAAATGCTGTAAAGAGAAGCTTTTTTCTGATATCTGCAACCTTCCAAGCATTAACGAGGGTTTTAATCATTTAAAGCACCTCCACCTTACCACCTGCAGCCTCAATTTTTGCTTTTGCTGTTTCACTAATAGCAGCAACCTTAATGGTTAATGCCTTTGTGATTTCACCCTTACCAAGAATTTTAACACCGTCAAGCTCCTTCTTGATAAGACCGCAAGCTTTAAGACTTGCTGCATCTACAACAGCACCACTTTCAAATCTCTCTTCAAGTGATGAAAGATTAACAACAGCATACTCTGTTCTGAAAATGTTGTTGAAACCTCTTTTAGGAACACGTCTTTGAAGCGGCATCTGACCACCTTCAAAACCAGGGCGACGGCTGTAGCCTGCGCGTGCCTTAGCACCCTTATGACCCTTACCTGCAGTTTTGCCCTGACCTGAACCGGCACCACGACCGATTCTTTTTACATCCTTCTTTGATCCCTGAGCCGGAGAAAGTTCATGTAATTTCATTTATCTGCACCTCCTCTTAGCCTTCTACAACTTCTACAAGGTGAGAAATCTTAGCGATTTTACCCTGAGTCTGTGCATTGTCTGGCTGAACTGTTTCGTTGCCTATTTTACGAAGACCAAGTGAGTGGGCGGTGGCAATCTGGTCTTTTTTGCTACCAATTAAGCTCTTAACGAGCTTTATTTTAATATCTGCCATTTTCCACCCTCCTTAACCTAAAATTTCTTTAGTTGACTTGCCGCGGATTGCAGCTACTTCATCAGCAGTGCGAAGCTGAGCAAGTCCGTTCATTGTTGCTCTTACAACGTTATAAGGATTGTTTGAACGGATAGCCTTAGCACGGATATCAGCGATACCTACTGTTTCAACAACAGCACGAACAGGTCCGCCTGCGATAACTCCGGTACCCTTTGGAGCCGGCATAAGTAATACTTCGCCTGCACCGAACTTACCCTTAACCTCGTGAGGAATTGTTGTTCCTCTTAAAGCAACCTTGATAACATTCTTTCTTGCATCCTCGATACCCTTGCGGATAGCATCAGGAACTTCACCTGACTTACCAACACCGAAGCCTACAAGACCATTACCGTCACCAACAACAACAAGTGCTGAGAACTTATAAATTCTACCACCCTTAACTGTTTTGGAAACACGGTTAATGGTTACTACTTTTTCTTCAAGTTCCATTGAAGATACGTCAATCTTTGCCATAAAGTATTTCCCTCCTTCGTTAGAACTCAAGTCCGCCTTCACGAGCGCCGTCTGCTACTGCAGCAACACGTCCGTGATAAACGTAACCGCCGCGGTCAAATACGCATTTTTCAACGCCCTTTGCCTTGGCTCTGTCTGCTAATGTTTTACCTACAGCCTTAGCTGCATCAATGTTTCCGCCATACTGTGCGAAGTCCTTTTCAACTGTTGAAGCCTGTGCAATTGTAACACCTGCAACATCGTCGATAAGCTGAACGTAGATATTGCTGAGGGAGCGATATACGTTAAGTCTTGGACATTCAGCAGTACCTGAAATCTTTCCACGCACTCTCTTATGACGCTTTTGTCTTGCCTTATTGGCATCCTGTCTTGAAACCATAGTAATTCACTCCTTCCTTTATTTCTTACCTGCTTTTCCTTCTTTACGACGGATATGCTCTTCAGCATACTTAATGCCCTTGCCCTTATATGGCTCCGGCGGTCTCTTTTCGCGAACCTGAGCTGCGAACTGACCAACAGCCTGCTTATCAGCACCTGAAATGATAATCTGAGTAGCAGATGGGCACTCAATCTTAACTCCTTCGGGAGGAGTCATAATAACCTGATGTGAATAACCGAGGTTCATAACAAGGTTTGAACCCTGTAACTGAACACGGTAACCAACACCGTTAACCTCAAGAACCTTCTTGAAGCCGTTTGTTACACCTTCAACCATATTGGCAATAAGTGAACGAGTGAGACCGTGAAGTGCTCTGTTGTCCTTATTGTCATTAGGTCTTGCAACGTTAATCTCGCTGCCTTCAACACTGACGCTGATATTTGGATGTTTATCCAAAGTAAGAGTACCATTTGGTCCTTTTACGGTAACAGTGTTGCCGTTGATTGAAAAATCAACGCCGGCAGGAATTGCGATTGGCTTTAAGCCTATACGTGACATCCTAACTGCACCTCCTTACCAAATAAATGCTAATACTTCGCCGCCAACATTCTGCTTGCGAGCTTCTCTGTCTGTCATTATACCTTTTGAAGTAGAAATGATTGCTACACCAAGACCTTTCATTACCTTAGGCATATCTTCAACATTTGAATAAATACGAAGACCTGGCTTTGAAACTCTGCGCAATCCTGTGATAACCTGTGACTTACCCTCACCATACTTGAGAGTTGCACGGATAACACCCTGCTTTCCATCTTCAATTACTTTATATCCTTTGATATATCCTTCATCAACAAGAATCTGAGCAATTGCTTTCTTCATGTTAGACGCAGGAATATCTACTGTATCGTGTTTTGCTGAATTGGCATTACGAATTCTTGTAAGCATATCAGCGATTGGGTCTGTAATATGCATTGATATTTCCTCCTTATTAATTTAGCAATCTCAGTTCTTACCAAGAAGATTTTGTTACGCCCGGAATTTCACCCTTATGAGCGAGTTCACGGAAGCAGATACGGCATACACCATACTTACGAAGATAAGCATGAGGTCTACCGCAGATCTTACATCTGTTGTAAGCTCTAGTTGAATACTTAGCAGGTCTTGCTGCTTTAACTTTCATTGATGTCTTAGCCACGATATTCCCTCCTTATCCTGCAAACGGAGCACCTAATAAAGTAAGGAGCTCTCTTGCTTCTTCGTCTGTGTTAGCGGTTGTTACCATAATGATATCCATACCGCGAACCTTATCAATTTTATCATAATCGATTTCAGGGAAAATCAACTGTTCCTTGATACCCATAGCATAGTTGCCGCGGCCATCAAATGAATTAGGATTGATACCTCTGAAGTCACGTACTCTTGGAAGAGCAAGATTGAAGAATCTGTCAAGGAATTCATACATCTTGTCACCGCGAAGAGTAACCTTAACACCGATTGGCATGCCCTCACGAAGTTTGAAGTTAGCAACAGACTTCTTTGCACGGCAGATAACCGGCTTCTGACCTGTAATAATACCAAGGTCATTAACGATAGCATCTACTACCTTTGAATTTTCACGGGCTTCACCGCAACCAACATTGAGAACAATCTTGTCAAGCTTTGGGATTTGCATAACAGACTTGTACTCAAACTTTTTCATTAATGCAGGAGCGATTTCACTCTTATAGGTTTCTTTTAACCTTGCAGCCATTGTTATGTTCCTCCCTTACTTAAAATTCATTTCCGCATTTCTTGCAAACGCGGCTGCCATTCTTGTGTCCTACACGAGTAGCCTCGTTGCATTTCGGACAAACAAGCTGAACCTTTGATGCGTAAAGAGCAGATTCAACATCTATAAGTCCGCCCTGATCACCCATCTTACGAGGTTTAACATGCTTAGTTACCATGTTAACTTTCTTAACGATAACTTTGCCTTCCTTTGGACTTACAGCGATAACCTCGCCTTTAACACCTTTTGACTTACCGCTGAGTACTACAACTGTATCACCGGTTTTAACAAACATTTTACTCATATTCAGCACCTCCATTAAAGTACTTCCGGAGCGAGAGAGAGAATCTTCATATAATCCTTATCACGAAGCTCTCTTGCTACGGGTCCAAAAATACGGGTGCCTTTAGGGGTTTTATCTTCCCTGATAATTACGGCAGCATTTTCATCAAAACGAATGTACTGACCGTCGTCACGACGTACACCTTTAGTTGTACGAACGATGACTGCTTTAACAACTTCGCCTTTTTTAACAACGCCATTCGGAGCAGCCTTTTTTACGCTTGCAACGATAACATCGCCAATGTTGGCATATCTTCTTCCTGAGCCGCCGAGAACACGGATGCAAAGAATTTCTTTAGCGCCGGTGTTGTCTGCAACTTTAAGACGACTTTCCTGTTGTATCACAGCATTTTCCTCCTTCGTACTGCAAAATAACACTTTGCATCTTGCAGTTATTATTTTTAAACTAATTATTAAAAGCTAATGTAATTCGCAATGATTACTTTGCCTTTTCAATGATTTCAACCACACGCCATCTCTTATCCTTGCTCATCGGACGGGTTTCCATAATAAGAACCTTATCGCCGATACCGCAGGTATTCTCTTCGTCGTGTGCCTTGTACTTAACAGTACGGTTGATGATTTTGCCATAAAGAGGATGACGTACCTTGTCCTTAATAGTAACAACGACTGTTTTATCCATCTTATCGCTTGAAACAACACCAACTCTTGTTTTTCTGAGGTTTCTTTCACTCATAATAAACTACCTCCTATCTTAAGAATTTGAGCCTGCAAGTTCGATTTCGCGTTCAACTGTTTTGATACGAGCGATATCTTTCTTGACAGCTTTGATTCTCATAGGGTTGTCGAGCTGGTTGATAGCCTGCTGAAAATGAAGATTAAAAAGTTCTTCCTTAAGCTCTGCAAGCTTTGCTGAACGCTGTTCTGCACTTAAAGCCTTGATTTCTGCTGCTTTCATTACTGCTCGCCTCCCTCTTCTTTAACTACGAATTTACATTTGATAGGAAGTTTGTTTGCTGCCAGACGCATAGCCTCGCGAGCAACAGACTCTTCAACACCTGCGAGCTCAAACATAACTCTGCCAGGCTTAACTACTGCTACCCAGTAGTCAACATTACCTTTACCTTTACCCATACGAGTATCGGCAGGTCTTGCTGTAATTGGCTTGTCAGGGAAAATCTTAATCCAAACATGACCGCCACGCTTTGTGTAACGTGTCATGGCAACACGGGCAGCCTCAATCTGAGCGGCTGTGATCCATGCAGGCTCTGTTGCCTGAAGACCAAACTGACCGTATGTTACTTTGTTTCCTCTTGTAGCTTCACCGGTCATACGACCTCTGTGCTGCTTACGGTGTTTTACACGCTTAGGTAAGAGCATTATTGATTTCCTCCTTCCTTACGATTATCTCTGCGGCGATTGTTGTTGTTTCTTCTTCTTGGAGCCTTATTTCTTGACTCACGAAGAACCTCGCCCTGATAAATCCAAACCTTAACACCGATACGACCATATGTTGTAGCAGCCTCTGCTGTACCATAATCAATATCAGCGCGAATTGTCTGAAGCGGGATTGTACCCTCTTTATAAGTTTCAGTACGTGCAATTTCTGCACCGCCGATACGGCCTGAAACCTGAACCTTAATACCGCGAGCGCCAAGTCTCATTGTATTACGGATTGCCTGCTTAACAGCACGGCGGAATGAAACACGCTTTTCAAGCTGTGTAGCAATGCTCTGTGAAACAAGTACTGCATTAAGATCAGGCTGCTTGATTTCCATAATATTGATGAAAACCTCATCAGTGCTCTTGCCTAACTTCTTTGCACAAATAGCCTTAAGCTTTTCAATCTCTGCACCCTGCTTACCGATAACCATACCCGGCTTTGCACAGTGAATATTGATTCTTACACGCTTAGCATCGCGTTCAATTTCAATCTTAGGAACACCTGCACTCTTAAGGGTTTCAAGAAGATACTCACGAAGCTTATGATCATCAACGAGAGTCTTAGCGAAGTCACCCTTTTTTGCATACCAGCGGGAGTCCCAGTTCTTGATAACACCGATTCTTAAACCGGTTGGATTACATTTCTGTCCCATCTAACTTTTCCTCCTGCTTAGTCTTCCATTTCCTTAACGGTAATGGTGATGTGTGATGTTCTTTTATTAATTCTGTAAGCTCTGCCCTGAGCTCTTGGCTGAATTCTCTTAAGAGTTGGGCCTGCTGTTACATTGCAGTAGCTTACATATAATCTTGATACGTCCATATTATTGTTATTTTCAGCATTAGCCATTGCTGATTTAAGAACCTTCTTGAGAGGCTCTGTTGCAGCCTTTGGTGTGAACTGAAGAATAGCCATTGCCTTATCACAAGGCTGATTTCTGATTAAATCAAGCACAATCTGCACCTTGCGTGGAGATATACGAACGTATGTTGCTTTAGCTGTTGCTTCCATAGTTTAAATCTCCTTTCGCTTACTTAGATGTTTTTGAGCCTGCATGGCCGCGGAATGTTCTTGTCGGAGCAAATTCGCCCAACTTGTGTCCAACCATATCCTCTGTAACATATACAGGAACGTGTTTTCTTCCATCGTGAACAGCAAATGTGTGTCCTACGAATTCAGGGAAGATTGTTGAACTTCTTGACCAGGTTTTGATAACCTGCTTGTCGCCCTTTTCATTAAGAGCCTCAACCTTTTTGTAAAGACTTGCTTCAACGTAAGGTCCTTTTTTAGTACTTCTACTCATTTAATCTTCTCCTTTCTTCTTATTTGCCGTTACGACGTCTTACTATCATCTTGTTAGATGCTTTTTTCTTGTTACGTGTCTTATAACCAAGAGCAGGTTTACCCCAAGGAGTAACAGGTCCCGGTCTACCGATTGGTGACTTACCTTCACCACCACCGTGCGGGTGGTCATTCGGGTTCATAACAGAACCGCGAACTGTCGGACGCCAGCCCATATTGCGCTTACGGCCGGCCTTACCAATCTTAACGTTTGCGTGGTCTGTATTGCCTACAACACCAACTGTTGCCATACATTCACAAGGAACATTGCGAAGCTCACCGGACGGAAGTCTGAGGAGTGCATAAGGACCTTCAAGAGCCATAAGCTGAGCGCTGTTACCTGCTGAACGAGCAAGCTGAGCACCTCTGCCGGGATAAAGCTCTACATTGTGAACGATTGTACCTACAGGAATGTTCTTAAGAGGAAGAGCATTACCTGCAACGATGTCTGCATTTGGTCCGGCAACAACCTGAGCACCGATCTTAAGACCTTCAGGAGCGATGATGTAGCTCTTTACGCCATCCTCATACTGAATAAGAGCAATATGAGCTGAACGGTTTGGATCGTATTCAATTGTTTTAACCTCTGCAGGGATATCAAACTTCTGTCTCTTGAAGTCGATAACACGATATTTTCTTCTGTTTCCGCCGCCGCGGTGGCGAACTGTAATTCTTCCGTAAGAGTTACGGCCTGATTTTTTGCTGATTGGTTCAAGCAAAGATCTTTCAGGAGCAACTTTTGAGAGGGAAGAATAATCTGTAACCGACATATTTCTTCTTGAAGGAGTGGTCGGCTTATAATTTTTTATTGCCATTATTATTTCTCCTTTCCGGATAACTTTGCGATGGGATGGCACCCATCATACCTCATCATCCGAAATATTCTCAATTTTCGCTATACTATATTATATAAGGGGCAAATTACATCATATCGTTGAAGAATTCAATTTCCTTTGAATCCTCGGTAAGAGTAACAATTGCCTTTTTCCAAGACGGTGTGTAACCGCTGTGGATACCCTGACGACGCTCATGGCCGCGAACGTTGATTGTGTTTACCTTAAGAACCTTGGTTCCCGGGAAAACCTCCTCTATAGCCTTTGCGATTTCGATTTTATTTGCATCCTTAGCAACTTTGAAGGTATACTTCTTCATCACAAGACCTGTCATAGACTCTTCAGTGATGATTGGCTTAAGAATAATATCCTGAGCAGCTTTCATTATGCATATACCTCCTCAATTTTCTTTGCTGCATCCTTAAGAACAACGAGATTGTTGCAATTAAGAATATCATAAACACAAAGAGTGTTTACTGTAACTACCTTAACACCCTTAATATTGCGGGCACTCTTGTAAATTACATCGTTGTTTTCCGGGAGAACAAGAAGAACCTTCTTGCCTGCCTTAAGCTTTGTGAAAACCTCAGCCATTGCTTTGGTTTTGATTTCATCAAGCTCTATCTTGTTGAGAACCATCATTTCTGATTCTGCAACCTTGCTTGAAAGTGCAGACTTCATTGCAAGTCTTCTGACTTTCTTATTTAAGCTAACCTTGTACTCTCTTGGCTTAGGACCAAGAGCAATACCGCCGTGTGTCCACTGAGGGCTGCGGGTTGAACCCTGACGAGCTCTACCTGTTCCCTTCTGTCTCCAAGGCTTAGCACCGCCACCAGATACTTCTGAACGAGTGAGAGTTGACTGTGTGCCCTGGCGCTGTGCAGCAAGATAGCTGACAACTGCAAGATGCATTGCATTCTTGTTTGGCTCAATGCCGAAAACTGAATCTGCAAGTTCTAATTTTGAAGTTTTACGACCTTCCTGGTTATAAACCTGAACCTGTGCCATTATTTATCTCTCCTTTCGTTAAGCTTTAACTGCGTCTGCGATAACAACAATTCCGCCCTTTGGACCCGGGATAGCACCCTTGATTGCGATAAGATTGTTTTCTGCATCAACCTTAGCAACTGTGAGGTTCTGAATTGTTACTGTTTCGTGACCGTAATGACCTGCCATTTTTCTGCCCTTGAATACTCTTGAAGGACTTGAGCATGCACCAAGTGAACCCTGATGCCGTGCGTTAGGACCTGTACCGTGTGATTCACGGAGTCTTGAGAAGTTCCAGCGCTTGATTGCACCTGCTGTTCCGTGGCCCTTTGAAGTTCCCTTAACATCCACAATTTCACCTTCAGCGAATGTGTCTGCCTTGATGATGTCACCTACATTGAGTGCTGAGCAATCCTCAAGACGGAACTCTTTAAGTGTTTTCTTCGGAGCAACGTTGTTCTTATCGAAGTGGCCCTTCATAGGCTTGTTGAGCTTGCTGACTTTAATATCGCCAAAGCCAACCTGAACTGCTTCGTAGCCATCGTTCTCCATTGTCTTTTTCTGGGTAACTACGCATGGACCTGCTTCAACAACTGTTACAGGAATAACTTTTCCTTCTTCAGTGAAGATCTGGGTCATGCCGATTTTCTTACCGATTAGACCTTTTTTCATATTTTTTCCTCCTTGGTTATTGGTTGGTTTCCCAACTTGACCTCGACTGCGCTGTTATTATAATTTAATTTCGATTTCAACGCCTGCCGGGAGCTCAAGACTTGTCAAAGCTTCAACTGTTTTGTTTGAAGGTCTGAGAATGTCAATGAGTCTTTTGTGTGTTCTCTGTTCAAACTGCTCACGGCTGTCCTTGTACTTATGAACAGCACGAAGGATTGTGATAACCTCTTTCTCAGTCGGAAGCGGGATAGGACCGCTTACCTGAGCGCCTGTGTTTTTTGCAGTTTCAACGATTTTCTCCGCTGCCTGATCAACAAGGTTGTGATCATAGCCTTTAAGTCTGATGCGGATTTTAACTTTGCTTGCTGCCATTTACTTTTCCTCCTGAAAAATATTGGTGCGATTCGTTGCCAGTTGTTTTTAACCACCCTGCCGTGTGTTTCAATCCTTTTCTTTTAAAATCCGAATGACAGAACATCATTCGGACGCAGACCTACCTCAAAGCTGCAGACGTTCGCAAGTCATCTGCGGGTAGCTGAATACTGGTTATGATTTCGCCCGGTTTAAAATCGGACATACTCCGCCGAAATTCCCGTTCAGTGCAAGCAAACACACTGACCGCCACCTCCGGCATCAACGCATATCTGGTTGTGAGAAATAAGCATTGCATATATAAATATATAATTATGCCTTTTCACACGCTTGGCTATTATATAATATATAAATTGCATTGTCAAGGTTTTTTTTGAATAAAATTTGTAAATTCTTACAATATTTTTGAAAAAAATTCTGTAAATTTGCACAACTGAAAAACGAATGTACATTTAGTGTGAATTTTCACTCACACCACTATATATTGTGCAACACTGTTTTTCATAAAAAATTAGCACTGCCCTATTTCGGACAGTGCTAATTTCATTTTTATGCAGTTTTAAGTGAAAGCTTCAGTTTGTCGGAAATCATTGCAATAAATTCACTGTTAGTAGGCTTACCTCTCTGACTCTGGATTGTATATCCGAAATATGAGGAAAGCACATCAACATCGCCCCTGTCCCAAGCAACTTCAATTGCATGGCGGATAGCTCGTTCTACTCTTGAGGAGGTTGTATTAAATATTTTTGCAACTGTCGGATAAAGCAGCTTTGTTACGGAGCCAAGCATATCCGAATCTTCTACGGAAAGCTTAATAGCTGTTCTGAGGTACTGATAACCCTTAATATGTGCAGGTACGCCTATCTGACGCATAATGTCTGAAATAACGACTTCAATATCATTATCGGAAATCTCAGCGGTTCTCTTTTGCTTTTCTGTTTTCCAGGAAGAAAGACGTTCAATTCTCTTTGCCACAGACTGCGGTGTTACAGGTTTAATGAAATAGTAATCTGCACCTGCACTTATCATCTGTTCTTCAAATTCGGCATTATCCATTGCAGATATAAGAAGTACAAGCGGTTTTTCAGCCAATGACTTTTCAATATGCTCCAGCACTTCAACACCGTCTGCATGCGCCATGAATACATCCATAAGTACCGCATCAAAATGCTGAGAGTCAAGAAGCGACATAACTCGCATTCCGTCTTTTCCCGTAAGTACAACATCAAACCCTGCTGATTCCAGCTCTTTCTTGCATTCCTTGCCGAATGATGCTGAATCGTCGGCAATAAGAACTTTTAAATTGTTTTTCATAAACAACCTCCTATGTGTGAATTTCTTTCACATCTTACCATATTAGTTAAAATTTTGCAATAGGTTTTTTCAATTTTTTGTGATTTATTTTCACAATTTCTCTTTTTCTGCATTTTATGAACAATTCTGATAAAAAGAAACAAGAATTAAAAAAACATTAACTATGCCTGATTTCATGCTGTATACAATTTGACTGTTTATGCTGTTTTCTTTTTCTTTCTGCCAAGAAAAAGTTCAGCTGCACTCCAAAGAACCACACCTGCAACTCCCATAAAGGTTGCAGCAATTCCGACATTAACATAAGGAGTTCTATACTTCATTTCAATGCTGTGTGTGCCTGCGGTTAAATCAATTCCGATAAAAGTTCCCGCAAGCTCTTTATAGTCAGTTTTTTCTCCGTCAATATAAACAGTCCATCCCTGCGTATAAGGAAGAGTAAGCATAACGGTGCTGTTTATATCAGCTGTGTATTTTCCTGAAACAGTATTGCCCTGAACATTTAAATCCGTCTCAAAACCGTCTGAGAGGGTTTTATAAACATTTTCAAATTTGTTCATATCAAGCTGTGCCGTATAAATCGTATGCTCGCCTGAATGTGCCTTGCTTTCCTTTGAAATACGCTTGATTTCAACAGTAACCTCTTCACCTTTATCATAACTGCCAAGATAAACAGCGTTATAATTAAAGCGTGAACACATCTTCTGAACAAACTCACCGTTAACATATAACTCACAGTTGTTTACATATCTGTTTGAATGTTCCTGTGACCCATCGGTATATAAATACATTGGACCGTTGGCATTAGCCCTGAAGGTATACTTTTCAGTATCCTTTTCAATTGATATCAGTTTTGTATTCGGTGTTATATAAACTTCTGTTTTTTCACCTAAAATCGCAGATAATAATATCTGCTGATTTTCAAACGGATTAAGGCCGTACTCCGGCTTCACCTCAATACCTGCCGAAACATTATAGGCAAGCGGAAGTGCATAAGGATTTTTATAAACCGAATGCCCGTCTGAAAGAGAAGAATTCAATTCCATTTTTTCAAGCCCGTCAAGATTGCTCTGCCACAATTCATACTTTACGCCTAAAAGTGATTCCATAAGCAGCATTGGGCTGTTCCAATAGGTATCCGTAGGAAAAACAATATCTTTATCTGAATTTTCGTCAGGAATATTTGTTGAATCCGAATAACCCATTGCAGCCATAAACTCATCAACATTTCCGTCATAAGTGGAACTGTAATGCTCAATACTGTTATAGTTAAACATCAGTGCATCACAGGTTGCAACATCCGAACCAAGCTGTGACAGATAAGAATAATTTTTCTCAAAGCGGTAGAAAGAATTATCATTTGATTTTAATTCATCAACAACCGCTGCCATTTCTTCCGTATAGGATGAAAAACCTGAATTTGAAAAATTATATTCCTTATAAGCAAGCAAGGAATTTACGCCGAGTTCGGCACATATAAGCAATGAAACAACGGCAACAGAAATAAGCTTCTTCCATTGTACTTTCTTTCTGAGATTTTCGCCATTATATATGATGAGTGCAAAAACTGCATAAACTGCATAGATCACTGCATATACAGCTGAAATAAATCTGTTTTGATAATTATTCGTTAAATCAAGAACAAGCACAACAGCACCGATTAATGCCAGTGCCTGCAAAAGTGCTTTTTTATTAATTTTATTTTCATTTTTCTGAATCTCACGTATTGCCATTGCAGAGAGCATAATCATTGCAAAAGCAAAAACAAATGCAAATCTGAAATTATATGAATGACTTTCAACGAAGGCTGTCCACATCAGTTCAAATTCTTTAAAGCAGAAGCCAAGTGTCATAAATACAAAGAACAGGGCGCTTACAATTCGTGTTTTAATATTGATTCTTTTATCAAAAAACAAATAAACAACCAGTACAACAGCTATACCGCCGCAGTAAAGAAGAGGTGAAGTCTTTGTATTTACCGTTGCGTTTATATCAAAGCCTGTAAATGTATAAAGCCAGCTGAAATTCATCTGCGTATAAAGCAGATGGAAACTTGCCTTACCTCCTACTAAAGACATACATGCCGGAAGAAGAATCACAGCACTTGCAAGCACGCCCAGAACCATATCCGCAGCAACACGAATACAGTCAAGAAATGCCTTTCCTATTACAGATTTAAGGTCACGCCATTCATATTTGAGAATAAGCTCAAACAGGAAATAAAAACCTGCCATAAGGCAAACCATAAAGCCTGAATACCAGTTAGAAATTATTGAAAGCGCTACAGAAAAAAACAGCAAGCCTTTTTTCCTGTTATAAAGCATCTCATACACACCGAGACAGGCGAGCGGAAGCATAACTGCTCCGTCAAGCCACATAATATTTCTGCAATAGTAAACATTATACTCCATAAGTGCATAACACGTTGAAAGCATTAATGTTGCTATCCAGTTAATATTATATCTTTTCTTTATAAAATAGCTGCAGGTTACGCCTGCAAAAGACATTTTCAATATGGTTATTACAGAAAAGAACAAGCCTATCTGTGATTTTTTAAAGAAATATATAAGAAGATTCAGCGGACAAGTAAGATAATAAGCAACAAGACCTATCATCTGCCCGCCAAGGGATTTTGATGCCGAATAATCAAGACTGGCATTTCCGTGAAGAACATCCCATAGATAACCGAAATAATCCTTATATTGCAGCTTAGCATCCCATATAAGCACTGTTTTATCACCGAAAGGTGTTATTCCGCTTAAATAAAATGCTGCACAAGTAATAACAAAAGGAATTGCGAATGCAAGAAGCATAACCAGGGCTGTGTTTTTACCATTTTTCTTTTTTAACAAAGGACTCATTGTTTTTTACTCCGTGAAATTTGATATTATCTGTATTAATATATATAATACAGTATTTTATTTACAATATCATAGCCGGCATATTTTGTCAACACAGTAAAAAAGGGCTTTCAAAAATAGCCCTAAAATCTTCAAAATTCGCTTTCTTCAAGCATTGTTTGTGCAAAAATTGCATAACCCTTCAGCGGATTATTAACTATAACGTGTGTAATTGCACCAATGAGTTTCCCGTTCTGGATAATCGGGCTTCCGCTCATCCCCTGAATGATACCGCCTGTTTTTTCAATAAGTGCATCATCTGTTATTTTGATTATCATATTTTTAACGTCTTCATTATAGGAAATCTTAACTATTTCTGCCGAGTATACCTGCGGACCGTTTTCATCAACCGTGCAGATTATCTGTGCAAAACCCTTTTCGGTTTCCTGGGGGGAAGCAACCTCATATTCCGAGCATACGGACATATCAAGTTGTGCCGTGTATTCGCCGAATATCCCCCTTTGTGTGTTTTTAACAAGACTGCCTATTGATTTGCTTAAAAAATCGCAGCACAGTGAACCCGTTTCATTATTGGTTGATTTGATAACTGATGTAACAGTAGTTTCAACTGCTTCTCCGTTTAAAATGGGCATGATTTCACCTGTATCAACATCCGTAATCGGATGACCGAGTGCAGCAACAGTACCTTCTGCAGGATTGAAAAATGTAATGGTTCCGATGCCTGCCGTTGAATCACGCACCCACATGCCTGCCTTGAAGCATCCCTCGTTATCCAGATAAACAGGAGTTAAGGTATAGGTTTTGTATTCTTCATTGCGTTTAACAGTAATAACATAATCGGTGCCGTTATTATTGTTAAAGGCTTCTTCAACCTCATCTGAAGAATATACCTTTTTATTATTAATGGATATAATTATATCTCCAACCTGTATACCTGCCTCCATAGCGGGATTTACGGTTTTTCCGTTCACATTAATATCCTTTGTACCCACAACTATTACTCCGTTCGTGTAAAGCTTAATGCCAAACGGTTGACCGGATACAATCACACTTCGGGTTTGTGCCTTAACTATTTCTTCGCTTTTAACCGGGATGATTCCAAGCAG
>CAJTMQ010000011.1:22139-33023 GCA_910577215.1 uncultured Eubacterium sp.
CCCACCGCTTTTGCACTCTGAAAATCTACACTTTCATCATTTAATGCTGAAACAGAATAAATTTTACCTATAACTCTATCTTTTGAATTACGCACAATCATGGTGTCGGGCATCATTGCGGAGCCTGCAATTACAAATGTATAAATAACAGTTAAAATTAATGCAAATAATACATCTAAAATACGAATTACTCTTTTCATAAAATCACCTTAACATATTATTTGCCATACGCTTCAAATTAAATAATGAAATTTTTGCAAAAAAAAACGCTCTGAAAATTCAGAGCGTTTAAAAATTTTTATTTTTTTAAATTGATACTTCCATAGCTACCTGATAAAGATGCTCGTCAATATGCTTTTCCATATTGAGTGCCTCAAAAATATCATAATCAACAACATTGCCGTTCTTTGATGCAACCACTCTGTTGCCGATATTCTTCATCAGAAGCTCTTTAACCGCATAATTGCCCATACGTGTAGCCATAACTCTGTCCTGTGCAGTAGGTGATCCTCCGCGCTGAATATGACCGAGTATGCAGGCACGTGTTTCAACACCTGTTTTATTCTGAATATTTTTTGAAAGTTCGGTAACATCCACACCAACACCTTCTGCAACCATAATAAGGAAATGCTTTTTATCTGTACGCTGGGTACGCTGCATTCTTTCAATAACATCTTTTTCAATATCAAATTCAATTTCGGGAATCAATATTGATGTTGCACCGACTGCAATGCCCGCATTAAGGGCAAGATAGCCTGCACGGCGACCCATAACCTCAATAACAGTGCATCTGTCATGTGATTCAGTTGTATCACGCACACGGTCAACACATTCCATAATGGTATTAAGGCAGGTATCATATCCTATCGTGTAATCACAGCAGGCAATATCATTATCAATAGTTCCCGGAATACCAACACAGGGAATTCCGCGTTCTGACAAATCACGTGCACCCCTGAAAGAACCATCTCCTCCGATTACAACAACGCCTTCAATACCGTGCTCCTTACAGGTACGAATTGCCTTTCTCATTCCCTCTTCAGTTGCAAATTCAGCTGAACGGGCGCTGTAAAGCTTTGTTCCGCCTCTATGAATAATATCCGAAACAGAACGTAAATCAAGTTCTATAAAATCACCGTTAATCAAACCGTTATATCCACGGATAACACCAAGAACACGAATACCATTTACACATGCAGTTCTTACAACTGCACGCACTGCGGCATTCATTCCCGGAGCATCTCCGCCGCTTGTTAATACTGCTATAGTTTTCATATATATATCCTCCAATCAGTTATTGTAAAATTAACATAATTTTACTTAATTAACATAAAAAAGTCAAGTATATATTTTAATGAATAATTCACTCAATAAAGGCCACATTACCTTCACCGATAATTCGTCTTATTTCCTCAAGCATTGTTTTATTTACATCAACAAACAAATTTCTGCTTTGAAGCTCATATTTTTTTTCATCCATATAGTAAAAATACAGAGGATACTGCCCGTCAAATATAGCAGTAACATTCTTAGCTTTTACTATATTTTCATCATCTCTTGATTTAAAACGCAAAAAAAGACCGCGTCTTTTATTATTTTTAGTTTTAACTTCTTCCGTTTGCTGACTTTTATTATCGGAAAGTGCTGTTTCTTTTTTCGGCGGACCGCTGATAGCATTCGCAAGCACCTTGGCATCCTTTTCTTCCTCAATGGAAAGTGTGCCGAACACCGTTATAACATTACCCTGCAGCAGAAGCTGATTATATTTTTCAAGCGTATTCGGAAAAACAATAATTTCAACAGCACCATACAGATCCTCTATGGTGACAAATGCCATATTTTTGCCGTTTCGTGTTTGCTTTAATGTTATATGATTTATTATGCCCGAAATTGAAACCTTTCCGCCGTCTTTATATTTTGAAAGCGGATTGCCCTCTTCTTCAAGCAAATCTATAGTTCTTGCATAGCCAAGACCTTCGATAACATCATTATACTTATCAAGCGGATGACCCGAAAGATACAGCCCTGTCATTTCCTTTTCCATTTTAAGAAGCTCGTTCTTAGGAAATTCATCTACATCCGGCATATCAAATTCAAAACCAAAGGCATTATCATCTGTTCCCAGATCAAAAAAGCCAACCTGACCGTACATTGTTCTTCTGCGATGCTCCTCAAGATTGCTCACAAGGGCGGGAAGCGCCTGCAGCATACTGCGGCGGTTTTCACCGAGAGAATCAAGTGCACCGCATCTGATAAGACTTTCAACGGCTCTTCTGTTGAAATGGCCGGTCTGTAATCTGGAGCAGAAATCAAATAAATCCTTAAATTTACCGTTTTCACGTTCTTTAATTATATCATTTATAAATTCCGAGCCAAGATTTTTTATACCAAGCAAGCCGTAATTAATAACATTTCCGTTGGCATAAAAGCCCTTCATTGATTTATTCACATCAGGCACGGAAAGCTTTAATCCAAGCCTTTTGCATTCAGCAATATAACGTGCCACTTTGTTTGAAGAATCAAGCACAGAGGTCAAAAGGGCAGCCATAAACTGAGCGGGATAATATCTTTTTAAATATGCCGTTCTGTAAGCTACAAGTGCATAGCAAGCTGCGTGGGACTTATTGAATGCATATTTTGCAAATTCAGACATCTGATCAAAAATATCATTGGCAATATTTTCATTTATTCCGTTTTTAGCACAACCTTCAATAAAGGTTACTCGTTCCGCCTCCATAACCGCTTTTTTCTTTTTGCTCATTGCGCGGCGGACAACATCCGCCCTGCCGTACGAATATCCTGCAAGACTGCGGAATATCTGCATAACCTGTTCCTGATACACCATACATCCGAAGGTATCCTCCAATATAGGTTTAAGAAGAGGGGTGCTGTAGGTCACCTTTTCAGGATTATGCGAATTTTCAACAAATGTGTCTATCTGCTTGGCAGGACCGGGTCTGTAAAGCGAGTTGGCAGCTATAAGATGCTCTAATTTGGTTGGTTTCAAATTCATCAGCATCTGCTTCATTCCGCTTGATTCAAACTGAAATATGCCCTCCGTCTGCCCTCTTGCAAAGAGCTTATATATCTCAGAATCTTCAATTGAAATTTGATCTATATCAATGCCTGCATTTTTCGCAGCATCATTTATTACCGTTAATGTACGAAGCCCGAGAAAGTCCATTTTAAGCAACCCGAGCTCCTCCAGCGTTGTCATTATATACTGCGTTACAACAAGACCGTCATTTGTTGCAAGCGGCACATAGGACGAAACAGGGTCATGCGTAATGACTACACCTGCCGCATGAGTTGAGGTGTTTCTTGGCATACCCTCTACTTTACGTGCAGTTTTTATAAGCTCATTAACCTGACTGTTTTCATTCATAAGTGCCCTGAGCTCTTTAGACTTATTAACCGACTGATCTATAGTTATATGAAAGTCATTCGGAACAAGCTTTGCAACAGCGTCAACAGAAGCATAAGGCATACCCATCGCTCTGCCAACATCACGTATCGCCGCCCTTGTCTGAAGTGTTCCGAAGGTTACAATCTGCGCAACATGGTCTGTACCGTATTTCTGAGTTACATAATCTATAACCTCCTGCCTGCGTTCATAGCAGAAATCTATATCAAAATCCGGCATAGACACTCTTTCAGGATTTAAAAAGCGCTCAAAAAGAAGATTATACTTCATAGGGTCAACATCCGTTATTCCTATGCAGTATGCTGCTATCGAACCTGCACCGGATCCCCTTCCCGGACCTACGGGAATACCCTTGCTTTTTGCAAAGGAAACAAAATCTGCAACAATCAGGTAATAATCCGTATAGCCCATTTTGTCAACTGTTGTAAGCTCATATTCCAGACGGTCTGTATATTCCCGAGGAGGATTGCCGTACTTTTCCTTCAGACCCTCATAACAGCACTTTTTAAAATATTCAAAATGATCCATTCCGTTCGGCGTTTCATAAAACGGAAGCTTTGTATTGCCGAATTCAAAATCAAAATTACATCTATCGGCAATTTCGGAGGCAATATCAACAGCTTCGGGAACATCCGAAAACAGTTCCTTCATCTCCTGCTCTGATTTCAGATAAAATTCCTCGGAATGAAACTCAAGTCCTGTATCTTCGCCAAGAATATGGTTAGTAGCAATGCAGATAAGTACCTGCTGTACCCTGCTGTCATCCTTCTCAATATAATGCACATCATTGGTAGCAACAAGCGGTATAGCGGTTTCAGCCGAAAGTCTTTTTAAACCATCCTTAACTATTTTCTGTTCATCAATGCCGTGATCCTGTATTTCAAGAAAATAATTGTTTTCGCCGAAAACATCACGGTACCATAAAGCAGTTCGCTTTGCCGCTTCATAATCTCTCTGCAGAATTGCCTGCGGTATTTCACCTGCAAGGCAGGCAGAAAGGCAGATCAGACCCTCGTGATACTTTTCAAGTATATCGTGATCTATCCTCGGCTTATAATAATAACCCTCGGTAAAGGAAAGGGAAACAAGCTTTATTAAGTTTTTATATCCTGTTTCATTTTCACACAGCAGAATAAGGTGATTATAATCCTTATCAAGCACCTTTTCCTTATCAAACCTTGTTCTGGGTGCAACATAAACCTCACAACCGATAACAGGCCTGATTCCATGATTTTTGCAAGCCTTGTAAAAATCAACAGCCCCATACATATTACCATGATCTGTAATAGCAAGGGACTGCATTCCAAGCTCTTTGGCTTTCAGAACAAGCTGCTCAACACGGCAGGCACCATCCAGCAGGGAATATTCCGTATGAACATGAAGATGTGTAAACATATTACCACTCTTCCCTATTTAATATAAGTTTAAAGCTCTGCAGCTATATCAATAATTCTTTTCAGTCTGTGATTCACACCGCTTCTGCTAAGCGAAGGATTGCACATTTGTGCAAGCTCGGAAAGGCTTAAATCCGGATTTTCATATCTTAATTCTGCAAGAATTTCAAGATTTTCAGGCAGATACTCCTTGCCCTTTTTATTCCATATTTTATCTATCGCCTGAATCTGACCGGCAACGGCATTTACCATTCTGGTTATATTTGCAGTTTCACAGTTTGCTTTTCTGTTTGCCATATTTCTGAAATCTTTAACTATTTTAACATTCATCATTTCAAACATAGCATCCGAAGCACCCATCAGGTAAAGGCAATCCTCTATTGATTCGCTTTCTTTAAAATAAACTATGTTATACCCGTGGCGATAAGTATATTTCGGCTTGAGTTCCATTTCCTCTATCAGCGTCATAAGGCTTTTTGAAAGATTCAGATACGGAACAGTAAATTCAAGATGATAATCCTTTTCAGGTGTTGATATTGTTCCGCAGGAAAGAAATGCACCCGCAGTAAATGCTTTAACACAGCTTTCACAATCAAAATTTGAGTGATTAATCTTTAAGCTGCCTGCACCCTCATGACCGAAGGATTTAAAAAGCTTTGCGGCATCACTTTTTTCGGAAACGGAAACAGTGATATTTCTTCCCTTCGGTGATTTTTTCACGGTATAATTTATATTGAAAAGCTCTTTCAGCAGATTTGCATAAAGCTCTGCAACATGCTCGTTTTCCGTTTGAAGCGAAACACTGCCTGCCGAAAAGCTTTTGCCGAAAATACACATTCCGTAAAGCAATGATTTTTTGCAGCAAGCTGCTTCATATTCAGTTTTTACAAGTTCATCCTTAACCTGCATTGAAAAAGACATTTTGCTACCTAATTTCTATTTATATCCCTATGATTAACTGAAACATTATCCCATCTGCCGCAGAAATGCTTTTTAAGTGCTTCCGCAATAGCAACGGAACGGTGATTTCCGCCTGTGCAGCCTATAGCAAATACAATCTGACTTTTGCCTTCTTTTATGTAAAGCGGATTCAGGAAATCCAGCATATCTATAAGCTTATCAAGCAGTTTCTTAGACTCGTCAAATGAAAAAACATAATTTATTACTTCATCATCAAGTCCTGTTTTTGTTCTTAAATTCTCAACCCAATATGGATTCGGAAGACATCTTACATCTATAACAAAATCTGCTTCGGTAGGTATTCCGTGCTTGAAGCCGAAGGACATAACGTGAATGTTCATTACATCCCTGTCACTTCCAAGCAGAATCTGCGTAAGCCTGTCTCTGAGCTGATTTCCCGAAATATCCGAAGTATCAATAATATGATCTGCCCTTAAACGAACAGAGCTTAAAATTTCTCTTTCATATGCAAGAGCCTGTGCAATATCGCCGTTAAAGCGATCTGCATAAGGATGCTTTCTTCTTGTAAGCTTGTAACGCTTTAATACAATATGTGTTTTTATATCAAGATAAACAACCTTAATATCATAATTAAATTTTTCTTTTTCATTTAACACTTCAATAAGTGATTCAAAATTCTCTGTTGAGCGTATATCAATAACTACAGCAATTTTATTTCTTTCGCCTTTATTTTCAAGAAGCTCAAGAAACGTATTAAGAAGAACAGGCGGCATATTATCTATACAGTAATATCCCACATCCTCAAGAAAACCTATTGCGGTTGATTTGCCTGCTCCCGAAACACCTGTAATTATAACAAGCTCTTTATTTTCATTTCTCATTATTCCGTTACCCTAATTTCCATTTCCAGCTTAACGCCTTTTTCATTCATCACTGTTTCACTGCATATATTGCAAAGCTGCAATATATCACTGCAGGTTGCATTTCCCTTATTTATAACAAACCCTGCGTGCTTCTCACTTATCTGAGCCCCGCCGACGGATTTTCCCTTTAAGCCGCATGCTTCAATCAATGCGCCTGCAAAATATCCCTCAGGTCTTTTAAAGGTTGAGCCTGCACTTGGATACTCAAGCGGCTGCTTATCCTTTCTTCTCTGAAGAAAATCATCCATTTTTGCTTTTATATCTTCTTTGCTTCCCTTTTTAAGTTTCAGATAGATACCCGTAATTACACAGCCGTTATCATAATAAACCGAATGGCGGTAAGAAAGCTTCATTTCACTGCCCTCTAAACTGCCGGAATTTCCGTTTTTGTCAATATGGCTGCACTTATAAAGCACATCCTTCATCTCTCCGCCGTATGCGCCCGCATTCATAAATGCTGCACCGCCGCAGGAGCCCGGAATTCCGTAAGCAAACTCCAGACCTGAAAGACTGTGTTCAAGTGCAAACCTGCAAAGTTTCATCAACGAAGCACCGCTTTGGGCAAAAATCGTTTCATCATCAATAAGCCTCATTTCCGAAAAATCATTGCCAAAGCACATAACACAAGCATTAATGCCATTGTCAGACACAAGCAGATTTGAGCCGTTGCCTATTGCAATAAGCCTTATACCCTGCTGACTGCAGAATTTAATAATCTCTGCCGCTTCATTCTCACTTGCAGGAAAAACCATAAGTGCTGCATTACCGCCAACCTTAAAGGTTGTATGATTTTTCATAGGCTCATTTTTGCTGTATTTAATTTTTAACTTTTCCGCAAAATGAATTAAATCTGTCAAAATATCACCGTTACTGAATTGAACCAAGAAGTGCTGCACCGATTACACCTGCATCATTTCCCAGCTCTGCTTTCATAATTTTAGTCTGAATCTTACTGTGAATTGAATATCTTTCTGCCTGAACAAAACGCTTAAGCGGAGTCATTAAGGTATCACCCTCATTACAGATTCCGCCGCCTACGCAAATGATTTCAGGCTGAAGCGCATTAACAATATCAATAAGACCGCATGCAACATATTTAATATAGTTATCAACAACCTCAATACCTGCTATATCACCTTTTCTCATAGCATCAAAAGCTGTTCTGCCGCTTACCTTGCCCTCTGCCTTAGCCAATTCATGCATAACGGAATCAGGATACTTTTCCATAGCTTCCTTTGTCTGACGTATAAGAGCGGTTGCAGATGCATACGCCTCCCAGCAGCCCCTTCTTCCGCAAGTGCAGGCTTCTCCGTCTACCATAATAACCATATGACCGCATTCTCCGCCGGCAAAGTTTACACCTGTAACAATTTTGCCGTCTACAATAATACCTGAGCCGACACCTGTTCCGAGAGTTACGGCTACAAAGTTTTTAGAACCGTTGCCACAGCCCGCATAAGCCTCACCAAGAGCGGCACAGTTGGCATCATTGGCAATAAAAACCGGAAGATCTCCAAGACGTTCTTTAAGCATATCCCTTGCAGGAACATTATTAAATCCGAGATTGTTTGCAAATTCAATTACGCCCTCTCCATTAACTGTACCCGGAGTACCCATACCAATTGATGAAATATCATTTATTGTAACGCCGGCCTTATCCATTGCTTCACGGCACATTGCAGCAATATCATCAAAAATTTCATCTGCACTGCGCGGTGTGCTTGTTGGTGTTTTGCCTGTTCCTAAAATTCTGTAATCTTCGTTTACTACGGAAGCAACAATATTTGTGCCGCCTAAATCAATTCCTATATTATACATAAATAACCCTCCTGTATTTTATGAGTTTTTCCAGATTTCAAGTTCCTTTTCTCCCGGCTCAATGTCCTCCATTCCAAGACCTACCATAAGCTCTCTTGCTGCATTATAGCCCATTTTTTTCTGACGGTTATTCATTGCCGCCGTTTCAATAATAACAGCAAGGTTTCTTCCGGGATTAACAGGAACGGTTATAACGGGAACCTTTACATCTAAAATTTTTGTATATTCATTATCAAGCCCCAAACGGTCATATGCTTTAGTAGAATCCCACGGTTCGAGCTGGATAACCATATCTATTTTTTCGGAAACCTTAACGGCACCCATACCGAACAAACGGCGTGCATTAATCATACCTATACCGCGAAGCTCAATAAAGTGGCGGATATTATTTGGTGATGAGCCTATAAGCGTATGTGCATCGGTTCTTCTGATTTCAACCGCATCATCTGCAATAAATCTGTGACCTCGTTTGATCAGCTCAACGGCGGTTTCGGATTTACCGGCTCCGCTTTCACCTATGATAAGTACACCCTCACCGTAAACCTCACAAAAAACACCGTGACGTGTAATTCGAGGGGCAAGGCTTGTGTTAAGGTACTGAATAAGCGCCGCAAGAAATGAAGAGGTTTCGTCACTTGTGCGCAGAAGCGGCACCTGATATTTTTCACAGGAATCTATAAAATAATCAGGAATTTCAAGACCCCTTGTAATTACCGCAGCAGCAGGGTGCATACCGAGCCAATAGCTTAATGCTTTATCCTGATCTGCTTTATCCATATTCTGAAGAAAGCCGATTTCCGTCCATCCTAAAATCTGAATTCTTAAAGGATCAAAATAATCCGTATAGCCTGTTAAAACTATACCCGGTCGGTTAACTTCGTTTGTTGTAATCAAAATATCGTTTGCAGCTTTGGGAAGATAAACAACCTCAAGTGAATGGGTTTCAATTATCTTCTGAAGGGAAACAGAATAACTTGCAGCCATTTCTTTAACCTCCTAAGATTATACAGTTTTATTATATAATAAGTTAATAATAAAATGCAATATTTACGGCTCACTTTTTTAAACTTATTATGAATATCTCAATTTTATGATTTACTTTTAAAATCAAACGTGCTATATTTAATATGAATTATTATGTTTCTGGAAGATGCATTAGGAGAGCATATGGATAAAAAACTAAAAATAGCAATCGGTACAGATGCATTTCCGCCTACTACAGACGGAATAAGCAATGTTGCCCAAAGCTATGCAGATATATTAAATAAACATCATTGTGAAGCTGTTGTGGTTACACCTAAAAATCCGAATCAGCAGGACAGAAAATATCCATACGAGATATTCAGATATAAAAGCTGGTGGGTTCCGTCAAAAGAGGGATACAGTGTGGGATGGCCTTTTAAAGAATCTCTGAGCTATGATATTATAGAGAAAGATTTTGATTTGCTTCACAGTCACGCCCCGCTTGCAACAAGCTATTATTTCAGGCTTATTAACAGAAAAAAAAGAATTCCCACAATACTTACATATCACACAAAATATGAATATGATATAGAGAAAAGAGTACCTACCAAGCGCGGAAAAGATTTTGCGCGACGTTTTATTCTGAACAATATTAATTCGGCAGATGAGGTTTGGGTAACAAGCAGCGGTTCTGCCGACAGCCTCAGAAAAATAGGTTATACCGGTGATTATATTGTTATGCCTAACGGCTGCGATATGCCTAAAGCGGATATTCCTAAGGAAATTACAGATAAAATAAAAGCGGAGCATAATATTCCCGCTGATATTCCGGTTTTCATTTATACCGGCAGAATGATTTGGTATAAAAACATAAGACTTATCCTTGAAGCATGCAAAATTTTAAAAGAAAGCGGAAAGGATTTCAGGCTTATAATGCTCGGCTTCGGTGCAGATGAAGCAGCCATAAGATTGAAATATAAATTTCTTGGCCTTTCAGATAAAATAGTCTGGGTCGGCAAGCTGCTTGACCGTGAACGCCTGCAAAACTATTACGCAGCAGCAGATCTGTTGCTTTTTCCTTCTACATTTGATACAAACGGACTTGTTGTAAGAGAAGCGGCATCATGTGCTACCCCTGCCCTTTTAATTGAAGGCTCCTGTGCTGCTGAAGGAATAGAAAACGGCAAAACAGGCTTTTTCTGCAAGGAAAGCACCGAAAATATTGCAGAGGTTCTTTTTGAAATAATGAACAACAAACCTCTGCTTAAAGCTGTTGGAAAAGAAGCACAGGATAAAATATACATTAGCTGGGCAGAAGCTGTTGAAAAGGCATTTGAAAGATACAGAATTGTTATAAACAACTTTTATTCCGACAATAACAGCAATGATGAATATAAATATTAAGGATACAAAAAGCCCTGTTTGGCAATACCAAACAGGG
>CAJTMQ010000012.1 GCA_910577215.1 uncultured Eubacterium sp.
GAAAATGAAAACAACAAGGCAAAAAAACAAAATAAAAATCCTGACAGCAATCATTTCAATTATCCTTATCACTGTAACATCTCTGCTTTTATATATAAATCTTGCGCCTATCCATAATCCTGAAATTCTTTTAAAGAAATATATAAATGCTGTTTACAATGAGGATTGGAAAACTGTTTATAATAGCATAACAATAAAATATTCCCCATTTGTAACTGAAGAAACATTTTTACAATATTGCCCCAAAATCAGATTTACACAAGCAACCATAACAGATTTCGAGGCAGAAAAAATAAAAGAAGAGAACGAGCTTCATTATTACAGCATCAACTATATTGCGGATGATAATTCAACCGGAACTTTTTATTTAACGGTAAAGGAAATAAATAAAGGCAAATATGCTGTTTGTCCTACAACAGGAAACTTCGGTACGTTGTCTGTTTATTCCGCCGGTACAACAAAAATAACACTTAATGACACTGAACTGTCTTCAACAGATATAACAGAAACAGACCCTATTACGAACAATCAATATACCCTCAGCAAATTCACCATTGAAGATTTGCTGCCCGGCACATATTATCTTACTGCTGAAAACGAGTACTTTGATAAAATCACAACAGAAATTGTTATAGATGATGACTGTAATGACGCAGAACTGTATCTTGAGCAGACTATGAGTGAAAACGGATTCAATAAGCTGTGCAGTGATTCAAAAAATATTATTTCAAACATATATAACGGCATAATTCATAATAATCTTAACAAAGAAACCCTGCCGCTGAGCACATCGTTTGCATCAGAGGATTATGATGCATTTATAAATTCGATTTCAGATGACCTATGCAAGGATAATCCCAATTACAATATAACGGAATTTGAAATAACGGATTGCAAACCTAAAAACGGGCATAAAGGCATTAAAATCAACAGCAAAAAAGAGGATAATATAGATATTATATTCGTTATTGATTATAAATACACAGCACAAAACCCTGATTATCTGGGTGAGCAATATACAGCACAAAAATCAGACACCGGATATTTTTATATTCAATATGTTCTTGAAAACGGAAGCTGGAAAATAAACAATATTTCTCAGCAAATTTGGGTTTAAGAGGTAGAAAATGAGCAACACAAGAAGCAAATCCTTAACAGTTATAATATTCACATTCATTATATTAATTATAACAATTGCTATATTTCAGATTACTGCTGCAGTAAATTTAAAAAGCATTAAAAACTATACGGCTGAAAATCATATAATACCGTCCTTCAGTGTAATAGCCAACGATGGTCATATAAAATCTCAGCCTATGGCATTTGCAATTCCGAAAGCCAATATCAATAAAGGCGAAGAAGTAAAAATTGTTTCACATAATAAAAAATGGTGCAAAATTGTTTATTATAAAAACAACACCGTTAAAACAGGCTATCTTCACATAGAGGACATAATGGGAATTAATGATGAAACCTTTGAAACAGAAGAAGTAATTGATAATTCCGCTACACCCTCTCCTGAAAAGCTTTCCTTTTCATCTGCCAAATATAAGGTTGATAAAAACAATACCCTTGATTTAACCAAACAGCTTGAGATAACCGATAATGCAGATATAAAATGGACAACCTCTAACCCTGAAATTGTAACGGTTGAAAACGGCAAAATCAGCGGCAAAAATGAAGGCTCTGCCGTAATATATGCTACATCAGGCGGCAAAACTGCTCACTGCACCATTGATGTAAGAGCCATCAACGGACACGCAAAAGGTGAGCTGAAAATGAAAAATGCTTACGGCAACAATATAAATTACCATCCATCTGTTTTATATTTTAAAGACGGCTGGAACGGCTATAAATACTGGCTTGCACACACACCATATGAAAGATGCAATGATTATTGGGAAAACCCCCATATTATGGCAAGCAATGATTTAACACACTGGGAGGCTCCCAACTGCTTTGAAAACCCTCTTGAAGCAGTTCCTGATGATTATGAATACGGTATAAGCTATAATTCAGATACCGAGCTTGTTTATAACAGCGATACAGACACACTTGAATGCTGGTGGAGAAATTATCACTATACCACGCTTGAGGTTTCTCTCAGAAGAAGAACCACATCAGATGGAGTTCACTGGACGGATACTGAAAATATGCTTGTTTTCAACTTAAAAAAGGAGGATTTTTTAAGCCCTGCCATTCTTTATGAAAACGGCATGTATAAGATGTGGTCAATCAATCACAAATCGCATTATGATATTGAATACCGTGAAAGCAAGGACGGAAAGCAATGGAGCAAAAAACGTAAAATTGAACTTGAATATGAAGATCCTAAATACATTAACTGGCACCTTGATGTTATTCATACTCCAAAGGGATATGAAATGGATATTTCGGCATTCTTAAAGGGCACAAGGGATCACACGGTTATGCCGCTCTTCTATTCCTATTCACCTGACAATGTTACGTGGACAAAAGCACGCATTATGCTTACTCCGGGTCAGGGAGCTAATGATTGGGATAACAAAGGACTTTACCGCTCCTGCCTGCTTTACGCTGATGATAAGTACTACCTTTTCTACAGCGGAATAAACAAAAAAACCGGTCCTGTGGGCATAGGCATGATTTCGGGCGACAATGTATTTCATATGAATTAAATTATAAAAGAGACTGTCTCATTTGAGATAGTCTCTTTTGTTTCAAATGTTTTTTTCATTGCTAAAACCATATCTGTATAATACACGTTCCGCCATTTCGGCAAATTCGGAGTTTGCACCCCAGCTGATATTGAAAATACCTTCGCCTCCGCCTGAGCCGATAATATCTGCCGTTTGTGCATCCTCACTTTCCACAAGCATTACCGTAAGACTTGCATAGCCTCCGTTGCGCATATAATATTTTTCAAATGAAAGCAATATCACACTGACATCATCTAAACTTCTTCGGCTGTCACAAACCAATTCCGCATTGATTTCACCTTTCAAAATACCGGCTAATTGCTTAATCTCTTTGCTTTTATCTCCCTTCATTTTTATATTTACACTGCTCATATTAATACCCTTTCATTCTATAATCTATGGATTGCTGCTGTCACCAGATAAAACCAATTCATTTTAATCGTTTTTCTATTTCTATAATGATATCACTCATTTTAATATCCATTGCCGTAGAAATTCTGTAAAGCGTTTCAAGGGTGGGTTTGCGTTCACCCCTTTCTATTGCGCTTAAATGCGTTCTTCCTATATCGGCAAGACCGCTAAGCACTTCCTGACTGATACCTTTTTTCTTTCTTAAATCTGCAATAACCTCGCCCACGATTTTTGAATCAAGTGTTGGAATAAACATATTTCATACCTCAAAATTATTTCTAATTTAAGTGTATGCTGTTTTTTCATAGTTATTGAACACATATGTTGCATAATGAATACTTATGTGTTATTATTGTTTCATAAACAAAAGGAGGTTTGTTAAAATGGCAAACGAAATTCAAACAAATAGTGCTGAAGTACAGCAGGCAGTTGACACAGCTTTAAAAGAGCAAAAGAAAAAGAAAAGAAATACAAGATTAATTATTCTTGGAGTTATTCTTGCAGTCATTATTATAATTGTTGCAGTTTCCGGAGGTTCATCTGAAAGCAATAATGATTCTGACCCTCAAGGCAACAATAGTTCTGTATCTGCAGAAAAAGAAGAAACAAATGGTATTATCGGAGATTATATATGTACAATCAAATCAGCTACAGTATGTAAAAACTGGGAAGGCAAAGACTCTGTAAAGATTACATATGAATTCACAAATAATGCTGGCAGTGCAGAAAGCTTTGATCTCGCATTATCAGATGAATTATATCAGAATGGTGTAGGTTTGGAATCAAGCTTTATTAGCTCTGATGATGACGACTGGGGACTTGATGTAAAAATTAAACCCGGCACAACAAAGGAAGTATCTAAGGTATATATTCTAAGAGATAAAGAAACTCCAATAGATGTAGAAATTTCCGAACTTATTTCATTTAGTAATGATAAATTAACATATACTATTGATCTACAATAGATAAAAAAGCAGCAAACATTCATGTAGAATGCTTGCTGCTTTTTAAAATTGTAATTAATGAATGCTGTTATAAAATTTAGATAACAATTCGTGCAGTTTATTAAGCTCGTCTTCAGAAAAAGAATTCAGAATATTATTTGCATTGAGGTCTCTGTTATGATGTAACATATGACCGCATTTTCTTAAATCCATTATAACCTGCTCGTTTAATGTTTTCGGAGCACTGTTAACATCCTGTTTACCAAAATGCTCAATTCCCCTTCCGCAGCTTAATTCGTCTACCGAACAATGCCTGTGACAGCAAGGACATTTTTCTTTACCCATTTCAATACCTCCTTTCGGAACTATATTAACGGGAAGCTACCATAAACCTAAATATTATTTATCAGTAACACGATATTACATAGAATTACGAACATCTGAATAAGCATTGTTCTGTACTTTTGTTATTCCGTATTCTGATATATACATTATATATTATACAGATATTTTATGTCAATAATCAAAAAAACACCCACTATGAATATCATAGCGGGTTAAATGCTTTATACGTTTATTTCAACATCAATTCCGAGCAAATCCTTATTCGCATCAAGAATCGGTTTTACGGTTTCCGCAAGGAAATCCGCAGTTTGCTGAGGTGCTCTTCCAACAAAGTTTTCAGGCTTCATGATAGCCATAATTTCTTCCTTTGTCATCATAAATGCAGGGTCAGCAGCAATTCTGTCTATCAAATCATTCTTGCCGCCCTCAACCTTAACAACTGCACCTGCAGCCATTGAGTGAACACGGATTTTTTCGTGAAGCTCCTGACGGTCACCGCCTTTTTTAACAGCATCCATCATAATATTTTCGGTTGCCATAAACGGAAGCTCACTCATAAGGCGTGCTTCAACAACCTTAGGATAAACAACAAGACCGCTTGTAACATTGATGTACAAATCAAGAATACCATCTGTTGCAAGGAATGCCTCTGCAACGGAAACACGCTTATTTGCACTGTCATCCAGTGTTCTTTCAAACCACTGCGCAGATGCTGTCCATGCAGGGTTAAGTGCATCAATCATAACATAGCGTGAAAGAGATGCAATTCTTTCGCTTCTCATAGGGTTGCGCTTATATGCCATTGCGGATGAGCCAATCTGATTCTTCTCAAACGGCTCTTCAACTTCCTTGAGATTCTGAAGAAGTCTTAAATCATTTGAGAACTTGCAGCAGGACTGTGCAATAAGAGCAAGGCAGTTGCAAACAATTGTATCAAGCTTTCTTGCATAGGTCTGACCGCTTACAGGGAAGCAGGCTTTAAAGCCCATTTTTTCTGCAATCTTTCTGTCAAGTTCCTTACACTTTTCGTGATCGCCGTTGAAAAGCTCAAGGAAGGATGCCTGCGTGCCTGTTGTACCCTTTGAGCCAAGAAGCATAAGGGTATCAAGCACATGCTCAACCTCTTCATAATCCATAACAAGATCCATAAGCCAGAGTGTTGCACGCTTACCTACTGTTGTTGGCTGTGCCGGCTGAAAATGAGTAAATCCAAGGCACGGCATATCCTTATATTCATCGGCAAACTTCGCAACCGAAGCAATTGCATTAACAAGCTTTTTCTTTATAAGGAGAAGTGCTTCCTTCATTGTGATAACATCTGTATTATCACCAACATAGCAGCTTGTTGCACCAAGATGAATGATTCCCTTTGCATTAGGGCACTGCTCACCGTATGCATGAACGTGACTCATAACATCGTGGCGGAATTTCTTTTCATATTCCTGTGCCACCTCATAGTTAATATCATCTGCATGTGCTTTAAGCTCTTCTATCTGTTCCTTTGTAACGTTTAATCCAAGCTCATTTTCTGTTTCTGCAAGTGCAATCCAAAGCTTTCTCCATGTTTTGAATTTAAAATCGGGAGAATAGATATACTGCATTTCCTTGCTTGCGTAACGAGCGTTAAACGGAGAATTATATGTATTATTCGGCATTATTTATCAAGTCCTGTTCTTTTCATCATTTCTGCGTATGCATCTTCTACACCGCCCATATCACGGCGGAAACGGTCCTTATCAAGCTTTTCGTGGGTTTCAATATCCCAGAAACGGCAGGTATCCGGGCTGATTTCATCAGCAAGAACAATTGTACCGTCTGAGGTCTTACCGAATTCAAGCTTAAAGTCAATCAGCTCAACACCGATTGATGCAAAATACTCTTTAAGAACATCATTAACCTTGAATGCCATTGCCTTAATTGTATCAATATCTTCCTGTGTTGCAAAGCCGCAGGAAACAGCGTGATAACCGTTGATGAGCGGATCGCCGAGATCATCATCCTTATATGAAAATTCAATTGACGGGCATACAAAATCCATTCCCTCTTCAAGACCTAATCTTTTGCAGATTGAGCCTGCTGCACGGTTACGAATAATAACCTCAAGAGGAACAATGGTAACCTTTTTTACAGCTGTTTCTCTGTCAGAAAGCTCTTCAACAAAATGAGTAGGCACGCCTTTTGCTTCGAGAAGCTGCATAAGGTAGTTAGACATTTTGTTGTTTACAACACCCTTGCCGACAATTGTACCCTTTTTAAGTCCGTTAAAAGCAGTTGCATCATCCTTGTAATCAACAATTACAACATCCGGATTTTCGGTTGCCCAAACCTTTTTTGCCTTTCCTTCATATAACTGTTCTGTTTTTGTCATTTTACAAATCCTCCTATTTTAAATTGCTTGCCGTATACCGACTTAATGCGGTCTACAGCTTCAATTGTTTTTTCATAATTACCGAAGGCTGTTAATCTTAAATAGCCCTCCCCGCTTGGTCCGAAGCCGGAGCCCGGAGTGCCGACCACCTGACATTTCTCAAGCAAATCATCAAAAAATTCCCATGATGTCATTCCTTCAGGAACGGAAAGCCATACATACGGTGAATTTTTAGCACCGTAGCAGGTAAAGCCTGCTTCTGTAAGTCCGTCAAAGATAACCTTTGCATTTCTCTGATAATAAGCAATAACCTCTTTTGTCTGCTTCTTGCCCTCTTCACTGTAAATAGCTTCAGCAGCACGCTGTGTAACATAGCTTACACCGTTAAACTTTGTTGCCTGGCGGCGTGCCCATAACGGATTCAGACTTGTGCCGTCAAATACAAGTTCCTTAGGAACAACTGTATATCCGCAGCGAACACCTGTAAAGCCTGCTGTTTTTGAGAAAGAGCGAAGCTCTATAGCACATTTCTTTGCACCCTCAATTTCATAAATTGACTTTGGTGAATCATCTGTAATGAATGCTTCATACGCTGAATCGAAAAGAATAAGTGAATTATTCTCAAGTGCGTAATCAACCCAAACCTTCAGCTGCTCTTTTGAAGCAGTTACGCCGATAGGGTTATTCGGGAAGCAAAGATAAATAACATCAGCCTTTTCCTTTGGAAGCTCAGGCATAAAGCCGTTTTCTGCAGTACAGGGCATATAAATAATATTTTCATAAAGTCCATTATCACCCTTATCGCCGCTTCTGCCTGCCATAATGTTTGTATCAAGATAAACAGGGTAAACAGGATCGCAGATAGCAACCTTATTATCCACACTGAAAATATCGCCTATATTGCCGCAGTCTGACTTAGCACCGTCTGAAAGGAAAATTTCGTCCTTTGCAATATCAATTCCTCTGTCTGCATAATCATTCTTCTGAATGGCATCAAGAATAAAATCATATCCGTACTCAGGCGGATAGCCGCGGAAAGACTCCTCATTTGCCATTTCATCAACAGCCTTGTGCATTGCTTCAATAACAGCAGGCACAAGAGGCTTGGTTACATCACCGATAGAAAGGCGGATAACCTCTTTATCAGGATGTGCAGCCTGATATTCACGCTGCTTCTTAGCAACGGTTGAAAACAAGTATGAGCTTTCAATCTTTAAAAAGTTTTCATTAATCTTCATATAATTAAACCTCCTATAATTTACAAATCTATTTCGCCGCTGAAAACAGTAGTGGCAGGTCCTGTCATAAACACACTGTCCTGCTCATTGCCGCTCCAGCTTATTTCCAAATCACCGCCCAAAAGATGAACCGTAACATCATGATTGACATAGCCGTTTAAAACTGCCGCAACAACCGTTGCACATGTGCCTGTTCCGCAGGCAAGAGTTTCACCCGAGCCACGCTCCCAAACACGCATATCAAGATTATTTCTATCCTTAACATTAACAAATTCCGTGTTGACCCTATCGGGAAAAACAGAATGATTTTCAAACATAGGGCCAATCTTTTCAAGCGGAAAATCCTTGACCGGAATATCCGTAAAAACAACTGCATGAGGATTACCCATTGAAACGCATGTCATTATATATTCCGTACCGTCAACAACAATTTTTTCATTTACTGCTTTTTCTTTATCTGTAACAACAGGTATTTTCTCAGCC
The DNA here is from genome assembly GCA_910577215.1 of uncultured Eubacterium sp. GTDB lineage: Bacteria > Bacillota > Clostridia > Oscillospirales > Acutalibacteraceae > Eubacterium_R. The sequence goes on from CAJTMQ010000012.1 coordinate 8,468, forward strand.
TTAAGAATCGGCTTTCCCATATCAACCCTTGCCGAAACAACCTTGCCGTTTTCAACAAGAACATCAATATATTTAACTGCACCCATTGATTCAACGGATATTGATTTTTTATCTGTTAATTTATTATCATAAACATATTTTGCAACGCATCGTATTCCGTTACCGCACATTGCGCCGCGTGAACCGTCTGCATTATACATAACCATTTCAAAATCAGCTGTATCGGACGGCTTTATGATAATAAGTCCATCCGCTCCTATGCCGAAATGGCGGTCTGAAACAAGAATTGACGCTTTTGCTTCATCTTCAATTTTTTCTTCAAAGCCGTTCACATATATATAATCATTGCCGCAGCCGTGCATTTTTGTAAACTTCATAAAACCATCTCCATAATTATAGTCATCAGTATTTAACCATATCTGACATATGTAGATTATACTTCCGATAAAATGCAATTAAAATCTCAAATTATGCTTAAAAGCAGGCAAATCGTGCGGTTTAATTGACTTAAGCCAGATTATCAAGAATATCCATAGCTGTTTGCGCCAGCTTTTTGCCGCTTTTCATACTTTCACTCTGCAGAAATTTATGAGCATGCATTTCATCCATTCCCTTAATGCTCATCAACGCCTGTTTCGCTTTGGTTATGTAATCGTTATCACTTTCACTTCTTTTTGTGAAGCTTGATTTGCTTGCTGCAAGTAGCCCAACAGTCTGTAGAAACTCATTGGAATTTATCGGAAGAGGAAGGGTAATCATATTACCCATATACTGCTCTCTTCCGTTTTTTGAAAGTGCAACAACATCAAAATCAACAGGCAGTGCTTCAGCAAGTTCAGCGGAGGACATATCCCGCATTAAAAACGGACACACTATAACTCCCCTGCTCTTTTCCTGAGAAATCTCAAGTGCAGTTGAACCGAGTGCACAGATGTGCGACACGTGATAGCCGCCTTTTTCGATAAGAGCGCGAATTGCCATTGCTGTTTCTTTAACAGGGTATACAACAATAATATCCTTCACCGCACTCCCTCCTTTTAATATACAATATTATAGCCTAAGCAATTCTATTCAGTCAATAGTAAAATAACTATATTTTTATTATTATATTACAGTTTACATAATTTCCCATATTAATTTACATTGCACAAAAATGTGACACATATTTATAACAAATTGCACAATAATTTAATTTTGCCCAAAAATTCTTGTAACAAAATAACCAAAAAGTTCTTGAATATTGGTTTATATAATGATACAATGAGGTTGAGTTATAATAATATTGGGTAAAATGCACAAAATTCTGTATGCTTTTGATTCCCACTGTAAGATGTACTTATGATAAAGGAGATTATAATTAATGAGTGAAATTAAACAAGAATATCAGTTTCCGATATATCTTTTCAATAAAGGTGAAAATTACAGGGCATACGAATTCTTTGGTGCTCATAGAATTAAAGAGGATACCTTTGCATTTCGTGTATGGGCACCTAATGCACAGGCAGTTTCTCTTGTAGGTGATTTTAACGGCTGGGACTATGAAGCAAACTATATGCTTCCTGCTGCACCGGAAATATGGGAATGCATCATCAGCGGTGTAAATATCTATGACTGCTATAAATATGCAATTCGCACAAAAGACGGCCGGATTCTGGATAAAGCAGACCCCTACGGATTTCATTGTGAAACAAGGCCGGGTACTGCAAGCAAGGTTTATGAGCTTGACGGCTATAAATGGAATGATAAAAAATGGATAAGCAGTAATTTAAAAACGAATATTCTTGAAAAGCCCGTTAACATTTATGAGATTCATTTCGGTTCCTGGAAAAGGCACGAGGACGGCAGTTTCCTCTCTTATCGTGAAATGGCGGATGAGCTGATTCCATATGTAAAAGAAATGGAATACACACATATTGAAATGATGCCTATTATGGAATTTCCTTTTGACGGCTCATGGGGCTATCAGGTTACGGGATATTTTGCACCCACATCAAGATACGGAACACCAAAGGATTTAATGTATTTTGTTGATACGTGCCACCAGGCAGGTATAGGTGTGATACTGGATTGGGTGCCTGCACACTTCCCGAAAGATGCACACGGTCTTTATGAATTTGACGGTCAGCCGCTTTATGAATACAGTGATATGAAAAAGGGCGAGCACAAGGAATGGGGCACACGCGTTTTTGATTACGGCAGAAATGAAGTTAAAAGCTTTTTGATTTCATCCGCCATGTATTGGGCAGACAAGTATCATTTTGACGGACTTCGTGTTGATGCCGTTGCATCAATGCTTTACCTGGACTACGGCAGAAATGCCGGAGAATGGACTCCGAACAAAAACGGCGGCAGAGAAAACTATGAAGCTGTTGAATTCTTCAAGGCACTTAATTCCGCAATGTTCAAGGAGCATCCTGCAACTATGATGATTGCTGAGGAATCAACCGCCTGGCCTATGATTACAATGCCTCCAGATATAGGCGGACTTGGCTTTAACTTTAAATGGAATATGGGCTGGATGAATGATATGCTTCGTTACACCTCACTTGATCCGCTCTTCAGAAAAAACAACCACGATTGTATTACCTTCAGTTTCTTCTATGCTTTCTCGGAAAACTTTATTCTTCCTATAAGCCACGATGAGGTTGTTCACGGAAAATGCAGCCTGCTTAATAAAATGCCGGGCGAATATGACATGAAATTCAGCGGAATGCGTTTATTCCTTTCATATATGATGGCTCATCCGGGCAAAAAGCTGCTGTTTATGGGGCAGGAATTCGGTCAGTTCAAGGAATGGGCATTTGAAGAAGGGCTTGATTGGGTTCTGCTTGAGTTTGAAAAGCATAAAAAACTTCAGCAGTTTTCTAAGGAGCTTAATCATTTCTATAAAGAACACCCTGAATTCTGGGAAATTGACTACAGCTGGGAGGGCTTCAGCTGGATTTCGAGTGACGATAATGAAAATTCCGCAATTGCTTTCAGAAGAATAAGCAAATCAGGCAAGGAAATTATCGGTTTATTCAATTTCACTCCTGTTGCCCATCAGGAATACAGAATAGGCGTTCCTGAAAAAGGCACCTATAAGGTTGTGTTTGACAGCAATGTTAAAAAATACGGCGGTGATAAAGCAAAGCTTTCGGGAACTTATAAAACGGCTAAAAAACCGATGCACGGCTTTGAGCAGAGCATCGGAGTTAAACTGGGCGGCTTAAACGCTCTGTTTTTAGAAAAAACAAATTAAGGAGAACTTAACTATGGCACATAAAACAAATGTTGTTGCAATGCTCCTTGCAGGCGGTCAGGGAAGCCGTCTTGGTGTATTAACAAAGAACATTGCAAAACCTGCCGTTCCATATGGCGGCAAATACCGAATCATTGACTTCCCTCTTTCAAACTGTGTAAACAGCGGTATTTATACCGTTGGTGTGCTTACGCAGTATCAGCCGCTTGAGCTTAATGATTACCTCGGCAACGGTCAGCCGTGGGATTTAGACAGACAGAGCGGCGGCGTTCACGTGCTTTCACCTTACGAAGCAATCGGCGGTGCTGAATGGTATAAGGGTACTGCAAATGCAATTTATCAGAATATCAATTTCATTCAGAAATATGATCCCGAATATGTTGTTATTCTTTCCGGTGACCATATTTATAAAATGAATTATGCAAAAATGATTGATTTTCACAAAAAGAATGACGCTGCCTGCACAATTGCCGTTCTTGAAGTTCCGTGGGAGGAAGCATCGCGCTTCGGTATTCTTGCAACGGATGAGAACGATAAAATTTATGAATTTGCAGAAAAACCGGCAGAGCCTAAATCAAACAAGGCATCCATGGGTGTTTACGTTTTCAGCTGGGACAAGTTGAAGCAGTACCTTATTCAGGATGAAAATACAGAGGGCTCAGCGAACGATTTCGGTAAGAATATCATTCCTACAATGCTTGATGCAGGCGAAAGAATGTTTGCTTTCCCGTTCAAGGGTTACTGGAAGGATGTAGGCACTATTGATTCACTCTGGGAAGCAAACCTTGATATTATAAATCCAAATGTTGATCTTGATCTGAGTGACAAAAGCTGGAAAATCTACAGCCGCAATCCAATGGCTCCGCCTCATTACATAGGTAAAAATGCAAGGGTAGAAAATTCTTCAATTTCAGAGGGCTGTGAAATTGAAGGCGATGTTGATTACAGTGTTGTTTTCAGCAATGTTACAATTGAAGAGGGCGCTGATGTAAGATACAGCGTTATTATGCCCGGTGCAACCATCAAAAAAGGCGCAAAGGTTTATTACTCAATCGTTGCAGAAAATGCAGTTATTGAAGAGGATGCTAAAATAGGCGAAATTCCTGAAAAGCTTGAAAATCCTGAACAATGGGGAATCGCCGTTATAGGCTCGGATGCAGTAATCACCAAGGGCAAATATGTTGAACCCGGTGTAATGATTAAATCGGGAGAGGAGGTATAAGTCTATGAACGGAAAAACAGTATTGGGAATGGTTTTTGCAAATGTTCACGAAGAAGCACTAAACAGCTTAACAGCTATGAGAACAATGGGCTCTGTTCCGTTTTGTTCAAGATACAGATTAATAGATTTTCCTCTTTCCAATATGGTTGAAAGCGGAATTACAAAAATAGGTGTAATCACCAATGCGAATTTCCAGTCGCTTATGGATCATGTAGGCACAGGTAAGCCTTGGGATTTAAGCAGAAAGAATGACGGCTTATTCATTCTGCCTCCGTTCAATGTTGGCTCTGCCGCTATGTGGGGCAACAGAATTGATGCAATATACGGCAACAAGGGCTTTCTTGATCAGAGCAATCAGACCTATGTTGTTATGAGTGACTGCAACAATGTTTTATCACTTGACTACAGAGCTCTTTTTGACGCTCACGAAAAAACAAATGCTGATATTACAATTGTCGGTGTTAAGGCACCAATGCCAAACGGAATCAGCTCTATCCTCTGCTTTGATAAGGTTGAAGCAGACGGCAAAATTACCGAAATGAGCCTTGACAGAGATGATGAAGGAGATATTTTCCACAGTGTAAATATTATCATTATGAAAAAGTATCTGCTTGAGTCACTTATTACAACTGCACATTCAAAGAATGAAATTTCATTCCAGCGCAATATCATTATGGCAAACGCAAAGAATCTGAAAATCTATGCTTATGATGCAACAGATGCATTTGTCGGCACACTTTCATCGGTTCAGGCTTATTATGATGTTTCCATGAAGCTGTTTGAAAAGGAAAACAGAGGAAAGCTTTTCAATAAAAACTTCCCGATTTGTACAAAAGAACGTGACGATATGCCGTCTCTTTATGGTCCCGAATCAAAGCTTAACAATTCTCTTGCGGCAGACGGCTGTATTATTGAGGGAACTGTTGAAAATTCCATTATTTTCAAGGGTGTTAAAATAGGAAAGGGTGCAGTGGTTAAGAACTCCATTTTAATGCAGGATTCCGTTGTTGGTGAAAATGCAAAGCTCAACTGTGTTATTGCCGATAAGAATGTTAACATTAAAGGCGGTGTAGAGCTTTCCGGCGCACCAACATTCCCTGTTTCTCTTTCAAAGAGCACAAGGATTTAACGGAGGATAAAAATATGAAAGTATTATATGTTTCATCTGAAGCCAATCCATGGATGGCTTCAGGCGGTCTTGGAGATGTTGCAGGCTCACTTCCGATTGCACTTCGCAAAAGATTAATCGGCTGCCGTGTTGTAATGCCGCTTTATGACACAATAAAGCAGGAATATAAGGATAAAATGAAATTTGTCACCTCAATTTCCGTTCCCGTAAGCTGGCGCCGCCAGTATTGCGGAATTTTTGAGGCAAAGCTTAACGGCGTTGTTTTCTATTTCCTTGATAATCAGTATTATTTCAAAAGAGACGGAATTTACGGTCACTTTGATGATGCTGAAAGATTTGCATTCTTTGCAAGAGCGGCTATTGAAATTATTCCTGCTATCGGCTGGAAGCCTGATATTATTCATTGTAATGACTGGCAGAGTGCATTAACTCCGCTTTATTACAGCTGCTATTATGCAAATCAGCTTGGCTTTGAAAACATCAAAACCGTGTTTACAATTCACAATATTCAGTATCAGGGAAAATACGGAAACGAGCTGCTTCAGGATGTGCTGGGTGTTGCTCCTGAGCATTACAGTCTTATTCAGTATGATGGTCTTGTTAACTTCCTTAAAGCAGGTATTGAATGTGCAAATAAGGTTACAACCGTTTCACCGAGTTATGCTAAAGAAATTCTTGATCCGTGGTATTCACACGGGCTTGATCCTATCCTTAATCAAAGAAGCTGGAAGCTCTGCGGTATACTTAACGGTATTGATACGGACAGCTACAACCCTGAAACAGACCCTGCTCTTTGGGAAAATTATAATGCAGATGATTTCTCTGCAAAGGCTAAGAATAAAGAAGAGCTGCAAAAAATGATGGGTCTTAATGTAAATGCTGATACACCTGTTATCGGCATTGTTACAAGACTTGTCGGTCATAAGGGTGTTGACCTTATGAAGGAAGTTCTTGAAAAGAGCCTTTGGGAGCGCGATGTTCAGTATATTGTGCTCGGTTCAGGCGAATGGCAGTATGAAAGTTTCTTCCGTGAGCTTCACAATAAATACCCCGATAAGGTTGGGCTTCGCCTTGGCTTTGTGCCTGATCTTGCAAGAAAGATTTATGCAGGTTCTGATTTATTCTTAATGCCAAGCAAGAGCGAACCCTGCGGTCTTTCCCAGATGGTAGCACTTCGCTACGGCACAGTGCCGATTGTCCGCAAAACAGGCGGACTCCGTGACTCCATTACAGACAGCGGCGACGGCGAGGGCAACGGATTTACCTTTGCAACCTATGATGCTTACGATATGCTTGGTGCAATATACAGAGCAATTGATGCATTTAACAGTAAGGATTATTGGAAGACCCTGGTTGAGCGTGCTCTGCATTGTGATATGAGCTGGGGCAAATCAGCAAATGAATACATTAAGATGTATAAATCACTTCTCAAATAAATAAAAAAACAATTAAATTTAAAGAGCAGGTTTCAACCCTGCTCTTTTTTGGGTAAAGGTTTGAGGATTTATTCAATTTTGGTTAATATTTTCTCTTGACTTTTTTTAATTTGCGGTGATATAATCCATACGTAAATTTAATAATATGCATAACGACACAAGTAGTGCTTGGCACATAAATCTGATTACGGTAAAATGTTTCCATTTTCGGATTGGTACAGGCTGCTTGTGTTTTTTTATGCTAAAAAGAGAATTAAAGGAGGGCATCATTATGCCAAGAAATCAATTTCAAAGAATGGTTTTCGCATTTTTAACTGTTGTAATAACCGTTCATGCCTATGTGTTTTACAGCCTGTATGTTGTAAACGGCAGTACTTTAATGGAAATCAACAGCGCTTCCGGAGTTATTGAAGCCATCAACAATCAGGGCGGCGTTTATATGTTTGGAAGAGGACTTCCGATTTAGGCAATCATTTTGGTTGAATTCATCTGTGCATATGTACTTGAGGTTATTATGGGAAGCCCGTTACCCTTCAAGCTTGCATCAAAGATTTTTGATATGAAATCAACACACCATATGATTTTTGAATCCGCAATAATCTGCGCAACAGTCGGTCTTATGTGTCCTGCAATGAGTTTTCTTGCAGCAATCTTCTATTATCCGTTCTACGAAGGCTTTAATGTAATTACACTTCTCGCAAACTGGCTCAAGCTGGTATGCTTCAACTTCCCGTTTGCTTTCTTCTCACAGTTGTCTTTCATTCAGCCGTTAGTAAGAACGCTGTTCAAATTACTGTTCAGAAAAGACATAAAAAAAAGAGAAGCAGAATTTGCTTCCCAATAATAAATATCAATAAAAAGACATTCCATAACAAGCATCCCTTATAATTAGGAAATCCCACAGAATGTATTGGCTTTAAAATTAACAGCATAGTCGGCTATGCTGTTTTTTCTTTTGCTTTTATTTGTTCAAGCACAGATTAATGCAGTATTTTTAAAATAAACTCGCTGAGTATTGTTGCAAATTCTTCTAATTTAACATCTTTGTTTTGGTTTGTAATCATACTATAACAATTTTTGATGATTTGATTTCTCGTTATTCATGTGACAGATATTGCCCACAGCTGCCAAAATTTATAACAATGGGATTGATAGGGAAAAATTCAAAACAAAAGAAGAAGGTTAGTAAAAGCAGAGAAAGAGCCGAAATTTTAAAGAATGCAGTTCATGAAACAGTTGAGATTCACAGCGACGATGGTCTTAAATTAGTCGGGCATTATTTTCCTCAAGACAATGCCGTGCGAATAATAATTGCCGTTCACGGATGGCGTTCAACATGGAACTATGATTTTAATGGTCAATATCAGTTCTTGGCTGATAACAATTGCAGTATGTTATTTATTGAATCAAGAGCCCACGGTAAAAGCAAAGGCAGATATATGTACTATGGTAAAAAGGAAAGATTTGACTGCAGACTGCGATTAAAAATGGATGATAACGAATACACTGCACTTGATGCTTTAAAAACAAATAAAATACCACTGTTGATTATTAATGGCACAAAAGACAGAATTGCACCACCGTTTATGGCCGAAAGCTTGTATAACAACTGTAAAGCTCCAAAAGAAAAAGTAACATTTAATCATGCCGGACATATGAAAAGCTACTACCTGAATCCCCATAAATATCAAGAGGCAGTACTTGATTTCTTAAAAACCTACTCTCAAAAATAATCAGATTTTATTTGCCGAATAAGATATTCTCAGGGCACCCTTTTCATCAAGGGTGCCCTGAGAATATCTGTTTACCATCTATTATAAACCTTTTCACAAAAGGCATACATATCCTTTATTTCAAGCTTTGTGCCGTCATCCAGCACAACCACGCCGTTCCATAAGCCGTGCACCTGATGTGTTTTCATGCCAAACACATTAAGCGGCATCATATTTGAAACATTATCATAAAACGGTGTCATTGTTAAATCAAGTCTGCCGTCATCACTTATAAAATGCCAGTTTTCCATCCACTTTTCACCGATTTCAGGATCCTTTTCAAGATGAACATCACCTATTTTATGGCAGATACCGTCATAAAACAACGCTGTTTCCGTTGCCTTTTCAGTGTTACCGAAGCCCCAAGTAAGCTCAAACCCAAAGGGCTTATCATGAATAAAAGTGCTTCCGTTTGCCCAATACCACATATTTGAGTAAGGCCATATACCTCTTCCCCAGTCAAGCACCGTAAAAGTATTTTCCTTGGAAAATTCAAAAATTTCATCACCGTATTTAACTGTTCCGTATGTATTCAGGCAATTGATTTTATTTGTATAAAAGAAGTGACCCGTTTTTTTAAAGGGAACTGCAATTGTGATGCTTTCGTGGTGAGGAAGCCTGCTGCAGAAAAATTCAGCATCAATTTTTTTACCTTTGCAAACACCTATAAACTTAATATGATGGCAGGTTTCCGTAACATCAAACTCTGCCGTTGTTTTTCCGCGATTGTATGAAAAATGATTTTCGCCGTCACCGTTTCTATTTAATCTGTTTTTATGCGGTGTTATAAGCTCAAGTGCCATAGTATCAAATTTTCTTCCTGTTTTTAAATCCACAAACCCAAATGTAGCACAGGTTGCAAGTGAAATATTAAAAATATTTATCTGCACCATCATTTCACCGTTGCAAATCTGGTAAAAGTCCCATTCCTTAAGGCGCATGATGTTTACAGAGCGATTTTCAATATTATAATCATATAAATTCCGCCTGCACCACCCTGCGTTCGCAACATTTCCCTGCTCATCAAGCAGCTTCTGTCTTTTGGTTATTTCATTTTGCATAAATTGAATCCCCTTTCCAGTTCAGTATACTATAACCATTTGTGAATAACAACAAAAAAAGCAGGAACACTCCTGCCTTTTTCAATAAATATATTAAATTAATCCGGTTTTTTCATTGTAAGGGCAATGCGTTTTTTCTGAACATCAACCGAAAGCACCCAAACGGTAACAATCTCGCCAACCTTGAGCACATCGGACGGATGCTTTATAAATCTGTTTGTAATCTGTGAAATATGCACCAGCCCGTCCTGATGAACACCGATATCAACAAAAGCACCAAAATCAATTACATTTCTTACTGTGCCCTTAAGCTCCATACCTGCCTTTAAATCTTCCATACCCATAACATCCGTGCGGAGAAGCGGTTTGGGAAGCTCCTCTCGGGGATCTCTGCCCGGTTTGCTGATTTCGGAAACAATATCAATCAGTGTAGGCTCACCTATTTCAAGCTGTTCTGCCAGAGCGGCTGTTCCCTCTGTTTTAACTCTTTGCTTAAGAACAGAAATATTACCCCTTCTTACATCATCATCAGAAACCTCACACAGCTTAAGAAGCTTCTTTGCGGCTGAATAGGATTCGGGATGAACGGCTGTATTATCAAGCACATTGCTGCCGTCTGAAATTCTTAAAAAGCCGGCACACTGTTCAAATGCTTTAGGACCTAATTTAGGAACCTTCTTCAAATCAGCACGTGATTTGAAAGAGCCGTTTTCTTCTCTGTACGCCGCTATATTTTTTGCTATTGCCGATGTTACACCTGCAACACGCAGAAGAAGCGACGGCGAAGCAGTATTCAAATCCACACCAACAGAGTTAACACAATCCTCAACAACACCGTCAGTGCATTTGAAAGCTCTTTTTTAGGCATATCATGCTGATACTGACCCACACCGATAGCCTTCGGATCTATCTTTACAAGCTCCGCAAGCGGATCCTGCAAACGTCTTGCAATGGAAACTGCCGAACGAAGAGAAACATCAAACTGCGGAAATTCCTCTGCGGCAAGCTTTGAAGCAGAATAAACGGAAGCACCTGCCTCGCTTACAACCATATATGTAATACCGCAGTCAAGCTCCTTTATAACCTCTGCGGCAAAAACCTCTGTTTCGTGAGAAGCGGTGCCGTTTCCGATTGCAAACATTTTAACATTGTGCTTTTTAACAAGGTCTTTAATTATCTTTTTCGCTTCTTCAACCTTACTGTGAGGGGGTGCACAATAAATAACTGACGTATCCAGCACCTTGCCTGTTTCATCAACAACTGCAACCTTACAGCCGGTTCTGTAACCGGGATCAAGACCGATTGTAACCGCACCCTTAACAGGCGGCTGCATCAGAAGCTCTGCCGTATTCTTTGCAAAAACCTTGATTGAATCGGCGGATGCACGCTCGGTAAGCTCGTTTCTGAGTTCTCTTTCAATGCTCGGAAAAACAAGACGTGTATATGCATCCTCAGCTGCTTCACGCACTAATTCTGCCGAAGCACTGCCGTTTTTAACGTGCAACCCTGTTAAAACAGACATACCGTGAATTTTATCCATATCAAGCGAAACCTTTAGTATTCCCTCTTTTTCGCCTCTGTTTATGGCAAGCACACGGTGATTGGCAATTTTTGAAACAGGCTCTGTATAATCCTTATAGTTTTCATAAACGCCCATATCCTCTTCCGATGAGGAAACACTGATATTTCCGTGACTTCGGCATACATATCTTAACTGCTTTCTGCCTACCGCATCATCGGATATAACTTCTGCAATAATATCCTTTGCACCCTGAACAGCATCCTCAGCAGTTGCAATCTCTTCATTCAGAAATTGCTCTGCAAGCGCATAAGGATTAACCTCTGCAAGCTGTTCATATATTTTAAGTCCCTTATCCTTTGCAACAGATGCACGTGTTTTTCTTTTCGGGCGAAACGGTCGGTAAATATCCTCTATTTCCGTAAGTGTTTTAGCTGCCTCAATTGCTTTATCAAGCTCTTCAGTCATTTTCTCCTGCTCTGTAATGGCAGTTCTTACCTTTTCTTTCTGCTCTTCAAGTGAGCGAAGATAGTCGAGCCTGTCTGCCAGATCACGAAGAAGCTGGTCATCAAGCGAGCCTGTTGCTTCCTTTCTGTAACGGGCAATAAAAGGAATTGTATTGCCGTCATCAATAAGCTGTACTGTGTTTTCAACCTGCCACGGCTTGAGGCTGAATTCCGATGATAATGTTAAATTTATGTCCATAATTAAAACCTGTTGGCTGTGTGAATCACAGCCATTTTCTTTTCTTCATTATTATTGTAAGCACTGCCACTACAGCAACAGAAAAAATAATTACAAATAAATAACCGTATTTCCATGTAAGCTCCGGCATATTTGTAAAATTCATTCCATACCAACCTACGATTAAGGTAAGCGGGAAAAATATTGTTGTAACAACAGTGAAAACACCCATTATATGATTGAGCTTTAAATCAAGATATGATGAATATGCATCCTGCAGATGATCAACAGCACTGCGCAGCATATCAATATCCTCTCTTAACCTTTTAATCTTATCTGTAAGATTGGAAAGGTATCTCAAATCCGCTTCTTCAAATATTTCATTTTCATTATCCTCAAGTGCTTTTCCCGTATCAATAAGCTGTTCATAGGAATTGCGAAGAATAAGAAGTTCCTTTTTCATATTCAGAAGCAAAAAATTAAACTTGTCCGTAGCCTTATCCTGCAAAACAAGTTCTTCAAGCTTTGTAATTTTAAAAGCCGTATTTTTAATTGAGCTGTTATCCTTTTTTATAAGATTATCAAAAAATGCAAATATCAGCTTTTCCAATGTTATATTAATACACGAATATCGGTTTAAGGAATTAAGAAAACCGTCCCTTGTTGAACAATCCGAATCTGCAATATCAACAACAATAAGAAGATTTTTCTTAATAAAAATCCCAATGCAATCTTTGCTTTCATAAACATCTTCTGCATTTGTGATATTCAAAACAGCAAAGCTGTAATCATCATAAACCTCAACTGCCGTGCCGAAGCTTTCACCATTTCCCCTGCAGGAATCAAATGTAAACCGCGAAAATCCAAATCCTTCATACAGATTTTCAAATTCGCTCAGTGTCACATATCCTGCCGTAACATAATGCGGATCTATTTTTTCCGGCTCAACAGTTGTTACCTCATCATCGAACTGATAAAACATATAAACACTTCCTCTAATAAGCCGCGGCAATGTATAACACTGCCGCAGCATAAGCATTAATAGTTTTCAGCTTTGATTTCAAAGTAAGCCTGTGAATGTGCACAAACAGGGCAAACCTCAGGCGCATTCTTTCCTATTACAATATGACCGCAGTTTGAACATTTCCAGATTGTATCACCATCACGGCTGAACACAAGACCGTTTTCAACATTTTCAAGAAGCTTTAAATAACGCTCCTCATGTTCTTTTTCAATTTTGCCGACTTCTTCAAAAAGGTAAGCAATATGATTGAAACCCTCTTCCTTTGCAACCCTGGCAAATTCAGCATACATATCAGTCCACTCATAATTCTCGCCTGCAGCAGCATCCTTTAAATTTGTTGCCGTATCCTGAATGGCGCCGTGAAGCAGCTTGAACCAGATTTCTGCGTGTTCTTTTTCATTATTGGCAGTTTCCAAAAAAAGATTGGATATCTGAACAAATCCATCCTGCTTTGCCTTTTCGGCATAATAAGTGTATTTTGTTCTTGCCTGACATTCGCCTGCAAAAGCAGCCATAAGATTAGCCTGTGTTTTTGAGCCTTCTAAATTCATAATTCTTACTCCTTTGATTTATGTGAGTTATATTCCACTTCTTCTAATTTTTGATATTATAAGTACAAATATACTCCAAATCATTTGGAAAATTATTACATTTATTGCATTAATCTGGCTCATTCCGTTCAAAAGCCCGAGAAGTGCAACCACACCGAAGCCGATTGCCGAGCCGAACGAAACTAAAACAGAAAGCATATTTTCCGTTCCGATAAGATTTTCAGATCCCCTTATCGCTGAAATAAATCCGAGTGCACTGCCATCGTGAACCGTGTATGCAGGACTTTTTTCAACAACCATATCGCTGTATTTTTCAAAAACCCTTGCATTGGCTGATGTCATAACTCTGACAAATCCTTCAGGCAGTCCGAAAATTTCCATAATGCTTTCTTCATTTATATAAGGGTCGCAGCTTTTCAGAAGAATTGTAATTCCGCTCTTTTCAAGCTTTTTAAGTTCCCGCTTCAAATCCGAATCTGCGGAATAGCTGACAACAAACATTGCGGAAATTTTACCTGCTACAGCAAGATAAAGTGCTTTTCGGCCGTTTTTTGCGTATTTGCTTTCATAATCCTCTTTAGGCACGGAAATCCCGTGACGTATAAGCAAATCCCTATTACCTACAAGCACCTTTTTCTGATATATCCACGCTGACGTGCCCATCTTATCCTCATATATAACACCGTCTACCTCCGGCAGAATAGCCTGCTTGCCTACTATAACATCGTCAAATACGTGAGCAAGCGGACTCTTTGTTTTCATAATAATAGCCGCAGTCAGAAGAAGTGCGTCATCAACCTTTGTTTTGTTGAATAACCTTATTCCGTGCAAATCACAGGAGCGGACACCGAATAAATCAGAAGCTTCCATAACAAGGGCATTGGATTTATGTGTTACATGCGCACCCTCAAAGCCGCAGACCATTGCACCGCGTTCTGCAAGTGAGCGTGAAACGCCCCGAAGTGAAAGATTAGATGCATATATAGATACAATAGGGCAGGATATTATAATTCCCGCCGTTAATACATTAAAGGCAAAATACCAGTTTTCCTGCATAAAGCCAATAACTGCAAAAAGAATTAAATTAAGCACGATCATAACAGGTGACAGGATTTTAGCCGTTTTATCCGCAGGCTCATATGCACATGAAATTTCAAGAAAGCTTGTAGGATAATCTGTTTTGACACTGTATTTAAGCAAAGGGTCTCCTGCCAGAAGATTTCGTGAAATTATTGTTGCGTCAACCTCATTCACTATATCTTCAACAGAATACTTGTCTTCACCGTCTGTTAAAAAAGCAAAGTTATGAATTATCCTCATAATCATACTTCGTTTTCCAAGACCGCTGAAGAACATTGCAAAGGCTGCAACGGCAGGATAAACTGCACCGCCCTCAAATAAAAGATCCGGATTAAGCAGCAATGCCGAGGTATGACCCAAAATAAGCAGCGCCGAAACAGTGACAGGAAAATCAAAATTAATTCCGCGTCTGAAATTAAGACCGTGTATAATTATATCAACATTAAAAATAAGCAACAAACCATAAAGCACAAGTGTTGTTATGTAATATCCGTTATCTGTGCCGAAAATATACGGCAGACGATGCGAATCCTTAAATACGGTAAGAAGCAGCAATAATGTACCGATGATAGCGGTTATAACAATTTCTGTCTGCAGTTTTGTTTTTCTTTTATAAAACTGTTCCAGAGTTTTGGTACGGTCGCTGTTATTTGTATCCTCTTTTACCATCCTTTGTGCTTCGTCTGCTGTATTTCCATCAACCTCTTCCTTGGCAAAGAGTCTGAATTTATTTATTTTATCCTCTCTTCTCTGCCTGAGCTGAGCCTCTGCAACATCTTCATCAATGCTTGGTATTTCATCAACCTCATCATCAAATCCGCTTATTTTAATCTGATCCGAAAGATCATAATCATTTTCGGAGCTTACTTTTTCTTTTACAGGCTCACCGTTAAATATCATTCGGGTTCTCTCCAGTTCTTCAACTGCAAGAATTGTCGGAATCTCCTGTAAATCCGAGGTTTTGTTAAATCTTGACTTACTTCTAATTGTTGCAGATTTTTCAATAATCTTCGGAGGCTCTGAACGATAAGCATCATCAGATGAACTATGCTCAAAATAATGCTTTTTGTTTACAATCGTTTTGTCACTTATCGTAACAGGTCTTGTTTTCTCACTGACAGCAACAGGCCTGGTCTTATCACTGACTTCACCGATATTTATATCAAAATTCCCCTTATTGCTTTTTACAGGTGTAAATGTTTTTATCTCTTCGATATCCTTATCGGCCTTGATAGATTCATTTGTTGATTTTTTATCTATCTGCCGAAGCATTTTATCCGCTTCACGCAGAATTTCATCCACTGATAAATTTTCGTTATCTTTCATAAACTCTCAACCTAATCTTATAATCTTTGACGGGCAATTTCATACATAATTATACCTGCTGCCACTGAAGCATTCAGACTGTTCACCTTTCCCTTCATCGGCAGGCTTACAGTTACATCACAATTTGACTTAATATGGGTACCCACACCCTTGCCTTCACTGCCTACAACAAGAGCAACTCCGCCCGAAAAATCTGTTTCGCTCCATAGCTGACCATCCATATCCGCAGCGTAAACCCATATATTTTCTTTCTTAAGTCTGTCTATAGTAGAATTGATATTTGAAACTCTGGCAACCTTAACATATTCAAGTGCACCGCAGGAGGTTTTTGCCACAATAAAATTCAGCCCGACATTTCTTCGCTTCGGAATAATAATTCCGTGCACACCGCACGCTTCCGCTGTTCTGATGATGGCACCCAAATTATGACTGTCCTCAATCTCGTCACAAATAATAACAAACGGTGCTTCTCTTTTGCTTTTTGCAAATTCAAGAATATCATCAACAGAGCTGTATTCATGAGCGGGAACATTTGCAGCAACACCCTGATGATTGGCCCCCGCACTGATAAAATCAAGCTTCTTTCTGTCAACATTTTTGATTACAATACCTTTTTCCTTTGCAAGCGCAATAATTTTTGAAATTGAGCCCTCTCGCTCACCCTTTGCAACAAGTATATTTTCAATCTCCCGGTTGCTTTTAATCAGCTCTATAACCGCATTTCTTCCAACCACAAGATTATCATTCGTTCTGAAATCCTTCTTTTCTTCGCTTTTCACAACACTACTCCATAATATATAGTAATTTTTAGTATTATAACATCATATAGTAATTTAATCAACCGCTAAAATAGATTGGAAAGATTATCATATTTGACAAGTATAATAAATAAATGATATAGTATAGTAATACAAAAAATATTAAATTGAGGTGTTTCAGTATGGAAAAATTAATAATAATTGCACCTATTGCCGGCTTGGTTGCCCTGCTGTTTGCAGTGCTTACGGCAGTTTCAATAAATAAAAAGCCAAGCGGTAATGATAGGATGAAAGAAATTGCCGATGCTATTTCTTCCGGTGCAAGAGCATTTCTTTTCAGTGAATACAAAATTCTTGTGTTTTTTGTAGGTGCATTGTTTTTACTTATCGGATTTTTGCTTCCCAACGGCTGGCTTACTGCAGCCTGCTTCCTTGCAGGGGCATTATTTTCAACACTTGCAGGCTACTTCGGAATGTCAGTTGCAACAAAAGCGAATGTACGAACAGCCAATGCCGCACAGGGCGGCAATCTGCCCAAGGCTTTGAAGGTTGCTTTCAGCGGCGGTGCCGTTATGGGTCTTTCGGTTGTAGGTCTTGGAATTATCGGTGTAAGCCTTATATTCCTGCTTTTTGTAAAAAACAATCCCGATAAAATCAATATCCTCACCGGCTTTTCCCTCGGTGCTTCTTCTATTGCCCTTTTCGCAAGAGTGGGTGGGGGAATTTATACAAAGGCTGCCGATGTAGGGGCAGACCTTGTAGGTAAGGTTGAAGCCGGCATTCCTGAAGATGACCCTAAAAACCCTGCAACAATAGCAGATAATGTTGGTGACAATGTAGGCGATGTGGCAGGCATGGGTGCAGACCTTTTTGAATCCTATGTGGGTTCAATCATCTCTGCGGTAACACTTGCTATGCTTGCATCCTCACTTGATTTAAGCAAAGCATATTTTCCGCTTATTATCTGCGGAACGGGAATTCTCAGCTCTGTAATTGCAACATTCTTTGTTAACGCTTCAAAAAGCAATAATCCGCAGAAATCACTTAACATCGGTGAGTATTCCGCAACAGTAATTGTTGCCGTTGCTTCCGCATTGCTCTCAAAATATATGCTTGGTGATTTCAATGCTTTCTGGTGTATTCTTTCAGGTCTGATTGTAGGCACAGCTATAGGCAAGCTTACCGAAATGTACACCTCCGATTTATACAAGTCTGTCAAGGATATTGCCGAAGCCTCAAAAACAGGGGCCGCAACAAATATCATAACAGGTCTGAGCGTTGGCTTGAAATCCACTGCTGTTCCGATCATTTTTATTGCCATCGGTATTCTTGTTGCATATAAATCTCTTGGATTATACGGAATTGCCATTGCGGCAGTCGGTATGCTTTCAACAACGGGAATGACTGTTGCGGTTGATGCATACGGTCCTATTGCAGACAATGCAGGCGGTATTGCAGAAATGAGCGGACTTGATAAGAGTGTAAGAGCAATAACCGATAAACTTGATTCTGTAGGCAATACAACTGCCGCAATAGGCAAGGGCTTTGCAATCGGCTCTGCTGCATTAACGGCACTTGCACTTTTTGCATCCTATGCGGAAACCACTAATATCACAAAAGGCTCTATGAGTATTCTTGATGCAAAGGTAGTTGTCGGTTTATTCATAGGTGCAATGCTTCCGTATCTGTTCTCTGCATTCACAATGAGCAGCGTTGGCAAGGCTGCAAATAAAATGATTGACGAGGTTCGCCGCCAGTTTAAAGAAAAGCCCGGAATTCTTAAAGGAACAGAAAAACCGGACTATAAAAAATGCGTTTCAATTTCAACAAATGCCGCACTTCACGAAATGGTTCTGCCGGGCATTTTGGCAATCGTTATACCCCTTGTTGTAGGCTATCTTCTAGGTGTTGAAAGTCTTGGCGGTCTTCTTGCAGGCTCACTTGTAAGCGGTGTTATGATGGCGATATTTATGGCAAATTCGGGCGGTGCATGGGACAATGCAAAAAAATACATTGAAGGCTTAAAGGATGGCGGTAAGGGTTCGGAAGCTCACAAGGCCGCCGTTGTGGGTGACACTGTGGGTGACCCGTTTAAGGACACCTCAGGTCCGTCAATCAACATTCTGATTAAACTTATGACAATTGTTTCATTAGTCTTTGCCTCTTCCTTTATGATGGTAAACGGCGGAAACGGAATTATCGTTTTCTGATAAAATAATACATAATAAAAAGGCTTGGTATAAACCAAGCCTTTCATTTTTTATAGTCTGACAGGAATGCTATTCTCATCAAGATATTTTTTCAATTCGGGTATCGGCAGTTCATTAAAGTGGAAAAGACTTGCCGCCAGTACTGCATCAGCTTTGCCCTCAGTAAAAGCATCATAAAAATGCTTTTTTGCACCCGCTCCGCCGGAAGCAATAACAGGAATCCCCACTTTTTCTGATACCGCACGTGTCAGTTCTATATCATACCCGTTTTTCTGCCCGTCCTCATCCATTGAGGTAAGAAGAATTTCTCCCGCACCGCGTTTTTCAGCTTCAGCCGCCCATTCCACCGCATCAATGCATGTAGGAATTCTTCCGCCGTTGAGGTAAACCTCCCAGCCGCCCTGTTCTCGGTGCTTTGCATCAATTGCACACACAACACACTGACTGCCGAACTTATATGCTGCCTCGTTAATTAAATCGGGATTTCTTACCGCAGCGGAATTAACCGAAATTTTATCAGCACCTGCACGAAGAAGCTCTTTGAAATCATCAACTGTTTTTATTCCTCCGCCGACTGTAAACGGTATAAAAACAGTTTTGGCAACACGCTCAACAATATCTATCATTGTGCTTCTGCCCTCGTGAGTTGCAGTAATATCAAGCAGTACAAGCTCATCAGCACCCTGTCTGTCATACGCAGCAGCACACTCTACAGGATCACCTGCATCACGCAGATCAACAAAGGAAACACCCTTTACAACTCTGCCGTTTTTTACATCAAGGCAGGGAATAATTCTTTTAGCATACATACATTACCCCTCCAATGCCAAAAAATTTTCGAGTAATTTCAAGCCGATTTCACCGCTTTTTTCAGGGTGAAACTGCGTTGCGCACAGATTGCCCCTCTGTACTGCACACTGAATATTAACACCATACTCTGTTGTGCCTGCAACATCTGCTTCGTCAGCACCGTTCAGATAATAAGAATGAACAAAATAAAAGTAGCTTTCATCGGGAATATCTTTAAAAATTCCGCCGTTCTGCTGAACCGAAACCGAATTCCAGCCCATATGCGGAACTTTCAGTCCCATATTCTTGGGAATGGATGAAATTTTGCCGTTAAGAACCTTCAAACCCTCAACACCGTTGCTTTCATCACTGCCTCCGAACAAAAGCTGTAAGCCAAGACAGATTCCCAAAAACGGCTTTCCCGAAAGTGCGGCGGACTTAACCGTTTCAACAAGTCCGCGCTCCTCCATAGATTTCATTGCATCACCAAATGAACCGACACCCGGCAGTATAATGTGGGATGCCGACTTGATTCTTTCCTTGTCCATTGTAATTTTACTTTCAGCACCGATAAAATCAAGAGCCTTTTTCACACTCATAAGATTACCTGCGCCATAATCAATAATAGCAATCATAGTAAACTCCGCAATAAAAATATAACTCATTTTAACACAACATAAAATTTAATACAATATAAATATAAATAATTGACAAATAACCTTCATTAGTGATACAATTTATAGCAATCCATAATAATCGGAGACGTATCGAAGTGGTCATAACGGACATGACTCGAAATCATGATGCCCCCTGAGGGACGTGGGTTCGAATCCCACCGTCTCCGCCAAAAAACAAACAGAGCGTTTTTGCGTTCTGTTTGTTTTATAGTATATGGATTCGTACATAGTTCATTTGTAACCGCCCACAGTGCGAGATAAAAAAGCAATAAGAATTGTCAACAATCAAAATTTCAAATAAATTGCGATAGGTAATGGGTAACTAATTATGATAAACGAGCTTTTACTTATAGGATCGGTAATTTTTATATTTTCAATGGTGCTTATAGCCTATAAATTATTCGGCAAGGCAGGTCTTTACTGTGCATCTGCACTTGCAACCGTGCTTGCAAATATAGAGGTATTAATTCTTATTAATGCATTTGGTATGGAACAGACACTGGGTAATATTCTTTTTGCCTCAACCTTTTTGGTAACAGATATTCTTTCTGAATGTGAAGGCAAAAAGGCTGCTAACAAGGCTGTATTTATCGGAATGTTTACATCGTTGTTTTTCCTGATGCTGAGCCAGAGCTGGATGCTTTACAAGCCAAGTGAGAATGATTGGGTAATGGGATCAATAAAGGATGTTTTCTCCAACACACCGAGAATGCTTATTGCATCATTTGTTGTTTATGCAATAAGCCAGATATTCGATGTATGGCTTTATCATAAATGGTGGGCATTCACAGAAAAAAAATTCGCAGACAAACGAAAATTTTTGTGGCTCAGAAATAACGGATCAACACTTTTGAGTCAGGTTTTAAATACATTTCTTTTCACTGTTTTTGCATTTTATGGAACATATAATGCAAAAACCCTGCTGTCAATATTCGCATCAAGCTATGTAATTTACATTTTCACCTCTCTGCTTGATACACCCGCGGTATACCTTGCAAGAAAAATCAGTGACAAAAGAAAAAACAGTTAAAAAACTCAGGGCATCTGCCCTGAGTTTATTTTTTCTTCTTTGATGCATTAAGAATTGCCGGAACAACAGGATATATCACACCTGCCACAACCCAGATAATCCATGACATCCCCCAGTTGTTTGTTACGAAGCTATAAGCCAAAAATACTGCAGTAGCAATAAGCCAATATGCTACAGTAACTGCTTCAACAACAGATTTTCTTTCTTTATTGTTCTTTGAGTAATCACCCTCCTGCAAAAGCATTTCAAAGCCTGACCACACAATGCTGACCCTAACAATAAGAAAAACACCTACTGCTGCAATTGCAAAACCGAGTGACAGCAAATTTATTAAAAGCAAATCATTATCTTCATCAATACTTATTCCGCTGAACAAGGGAACCACTGCCAATATACAAAGGCAAACACCGATAACAATATTTATGGTAAATGTTGTTCTATACTGACTTTTACAGCTTTGCGCTATTTCCCGAACGCCGTAAGCTGTTTCAAAGGGTTCTTTATCCATAAATGCAAAAGGATGCGTTTTACTACCGTTAAAAATAAAAATTGCAACCGCTATGGCAACTAAAATAAACAAAACAATCAAACCAATGCCTCCTGCAAGATTTTCAGACATAAAATTCTGCCTGTTTTCACTTAATGCGCCCAAAACCAACAAGCATATAGGTGAAAGTATGCATAAAAAAACACCTGCGGCAATCGGCTTTGCAGTTGAAGCCTTTATTTCAAGAAAGTTTTTCGCTTCCTCCATCGACACGCTTCGGATTTCATTCTCAGATTTTTCATAACCTATTTGCTCACTATCCTTAACATCATCTTTTAACAGATAATCAAGGCTTACTCCAAATAATTCGGAAAGCTGCACCACCCTTTCAATATCAGGAACGGACTGCATACTTTCCCATTTTGAAACAGACTGCCTTGTTACATTCATTCTTTCTGCCAGTTCCTCCTGTGACCAGCCCCTCTGCTTTCTCAACTGAATTATTTTATCAGCAAAATTCATAATTTAACCTCATTTCGATTTATAACTCGCTTAAGCAATTCAAGCGTATATTATTTTCGGATTTATTGCAACCAACCGCCGCCATTCAATTTGTCAACCAACAGTTGCATCTCAAAAAAACAAGCAAAAACGCACCTCTTTTGAAGTGCGTTTCATAATTATACTTCAATATATTTTTTCTTCTGAAGAATTGCCATTGCAATAATAACGATTGTAAAGCTGACCGTGCCGCCTATGGTTACATCACTTAAATAATGTGCGCCCATTACAAGGCGGGTAAACGCAACTATGCCTGAATAAACAAAAGGTATAAAAAAGCAAAGCTGCTTTCTGTTTTTCAGCTTATCAAAAAAGAACGGTAAAAGCATTAAAAGATAGCTTATTGCCGCACCCGAGGTGTGACCGCTCGGAAATGATTTATTGCCGTTAATTCCGTTTATAACATACCACGGAGTAAACGCATCATAGCTGCTCAGAGCAAGCAAATCTCTGAATCTGACTCTTCCCCAAAGATATTTCATTCCCTCTATAGCAACAGCCTGAACTGCAACAACAGCTATTCCCGTTACGGCAAGAACAAAAAGCGGCTTTCTGTACTTTTCAGGGATTTTAACAAATGAGCCGAACAGAAGAAGCGTTAAGCCAAAGCCTATGCCCCATACTAAACCGAATACAAACTGATTTTCTTCAACAAAAAAATGCTCACCTATATAAGTTCCAAAATATGCTCCGCTGCCAAGCGTAATCAATATGCCTGCTGTTTTCTGCCACATTTTACCTGAAGTATATACAATAACTGCACCTGCAATCGGCAAAGCAAGACGGCATGGCATTTCACCTGTGTTATAAAACCATACGCAAAACGGATTTTCGGGATTGTTGAGCCATATATCAATTTTCAAATCAAAAAATGCCGCAAAACCCATTGCAACAACGGCAATAACATAAAAGCCTATAATATTTTTCCTGTAATATTTCACCATAACACCCCTCCATCTCTCATTTTACCATAGCACACTTCTCATTTCAATTGACAATATTATAGCTATATGATACTATTTTTATAGCATAATCACTAAATTTCAACTGTTCGGAGGGCGTTTATGGAGGTTGTTGCACAGCGCGTTTTTGACCCGCTTTATATGTGGCTAGACATCGGATTTCTTTTAATATTTGCAGGAATGCTGCTTTATAAAAAGAAATATGCAACTGTTATTGTAGGCATACTGTTCGGCTTTGTTTACCAGCTTGTTGATTACGGAATCTTTCATCTTTTAACACATTCAAGAAGTATATCCGAGGGGCACAGCCTGTTCTGGGTGCTTATGTGGATGTCTATGAGCTATGGCTTTACAAATTTTGTGTGGATATGGCTATGGATTTCCAAGGATAAAAACCTGTTTGAATGGACACTGCTTATCCTCGGCTGGTGGGTCTGCTGCCCTCTTATTACCAAAACTTTAGGCACCGGTGAAAATATGATTACCATTCAGCGCACAACAGGCTCTTACCATGGTTATATGGCAATTATTCTTTTTGTCGGCTATCTCGGGCTTATATTATGGAATATTTCAAGAAAAAAGAAGCAGGAACGTATAAACATTCCGTGGCTTCTGATTATAGGCATTCTTGTTCAGTTCGGCTGGGAAGCAGGACTTTTCCTTGGAGGAATAAGAAGTGCTGAGCTTGGCTCGGCAGCAGAAAAGCTTGCCCCTATGATTATAAATTCCCTGCTTGAAACCAATCTTGGTATGCCTTATATCTTTGCTATATTTATTGCATTTTCAAGCAAATATAAAGAAAATTTGAAACACAGGGTTAACAAAATATCTTTTGTTAACAGAATAATTGAAAATAACGGTGAAAAGGTAAAAGGCGAAGAAACATCCGAATACCTTGCATAATGTAAAAGGCTCCGATATAATCGGAGCTTTTTTCGTTAAATAAACTGATTTATGCCTTCGTTATATTCATAGCCTGCTGCTGAAAGACGGGTTATTA
>CAJTMQ010000013.1:0-1917 GCA_910577215.1 uncultured Eubacterium sp.
TTTTTACTTTACAGACATTAGCAAATCTTGATTACTTTGTTAGTTGCTGTAAAGGAGAATATTAATTATGAACATTAAACATTTAATCAATCACTTTAATTATTGGCTGAAAAATAAATCATCCGAAGAAATAACACATTCACTTAAATACTCAAAATATGAACTGGAGAGATTGTTAGCTGAACAAAGTGAAGCAGAACAGATTTTAAGTAAAGAAAATGCTTTAATCTGTAAATGCAGATATAACTATGTAATTCATCAAATTCACAGTTCGGATAATAAACCCCATTTATTTGAATTTGAAGCAATTGGTTATGCCGAAGCAGAGGGTAATAAATATACATATTTTGAATATATAATTACCCATAGATAAAATTTCACACTAAAATAAATGAGCAGCTAACGATGTGATGGGAGAGTTCTTAAAAAGGCTCTCCTTAATTAACGTAAGCTGAAAACAGCACACGAAATCGGGAAAACGTGTTCAAATCAATTTCAGATATAAAAATAACAGATATAGCACAAGCTATATCTGTTATTTTGGTGGAAGAGGGTGGATTCGAACCACCGAAGCTGAAAAGCGACAGATTTACAGTCTGTTCCCTTTGGCCGCTCGGGAACTCTTCCACATTATGGAGCTGGTGAACGGACTCTCCTCTTGCTATCAAAACCTCCATCGGAGGTTTCTCCTAAAAATTTTTACCCTGCGGGTTTAATTTTTAGAGCCACGTGTTCTCGCCGTTTTAAAGGAAAGCTATTCACTAGATGGAGCTGGTGGACGGACTCGAACCCCCGACCTGCTGATTACAAATCAGCTGCTCTACCAACTGAGCTACACCAGCATTTCTCAATGCCTAAATAATATAGCACACCTTAAACGCATAGTCAAGCCTTTTTTTCAAATTTTTATAAGCATTTTTTAATATAATACATATAATAATCAGAGGTGATTAGTATGTGCGGAATAGCAGGAATGTTATCAAAGAACATAGATTTAAGAGAAAGGCTGCCTCTTATTGAGGATATGAGCAAAAGTCTGAAAATGAGAGGACCTGACGGTAGCGGGGAGTTCGTTAAGCCGTATGCTGCGCTTATTCATCGCCGCCTTTCCGTTATTGATCCCGAAAAAGGTGCGCAGCCGATGCACTTCGGGAAATATACAATTGTATATAATGGCGAGATTTATAACACGGATGAAATACGCAGCGAGCTTAAGGCTTATGGCTATGAATTCGGCACGCACTGCGATACGGAAGTTATCTTGAAGGCATACCACAAGTGGAAGGAAAAAGCCTGTGAAAAACTAAACGGTATTTTCGCTTTTGCTGTCTGGGACGATGAAGAAAAGGAACTCTTTCTCTGCCGTGACAGAATCGGTGTGAAACCGCTTTACTATGCGGAAAAAAACGGTATTTTTGCTTTTGCAAGCAGAATAAAAAGTCTGCTGCTCATACCTGAAATTACTGCTGAGGTTGATGAGGACGGTCTAAACGAAATATTTATGCTTGGTCCCGCAAAAACAATCGGCAAGGCAGTGTTTAAGGATATAAAAGAGCTTCCGCCTGCCGCATATATGCTTTACAGCAATGGCAAAGCCGTTATAAAAGATTACTGGAAGCTTGAAGCAAGGGAACATACAGAAGGCGAATTTGAAACAATTGAACATACAAAGTTTTTAGTTAAAGATGCTATTGAACGTCAGCTTGTTTCGGATGTTCCGCTTTGCACATTCCTCAGCGGCGGGCTTGATTCTTCAATCATAAGCCGTGTTGCAAGTGATTATTATAAAAAAGACGGCGGCACGCTTGACACCTATTCGGTTGATTATGTTGATAATGATAAATACTTTAAATCAAGTGTTTTTCAGCCGAATAAGGACAGTGATTTCATTGATATGATTTCAGATTAT
This sequence comes from uncultured Eubacterium sp., assembly GCA_910577215.1. GTDB lineage: Bacteria > Bacillota > Clostridia > Oscillospirales > Acutalibacteraceae > Eubacterium_R. The sequence continues at coordinate 1,910 of CAJTMQ010000013.1, forward strand.
ATCGGCAG
>CAJTMQ010000013.1:1932-10433 GCA_910577215.1 uncultured Eubacterium sp.
CACAATATTGTGCTTGATAACAGTGAGGTTGCAAGGGCGCTGATAGAGAGTACCTATGCACGCACTTTGCCGGGATTTACTGATGTTGATTCCTCGCTTATGCTGTTTTGCAGAGCGGTTAAGGAAAATCACACGGTTGCACTTTCAGGTGAATGTGCTGATGAAATTTTCGGCGGTTATCCGTGGTATCATAACAAGGATATTCTGTTTGAGGAAACCTTCCCGTGGAGCCGTTCAACAGATGTGCGTAAAAGTATTTTAAAGGATGGATTGCTTGTGAATGGTGAGGATTATGTTCACGAGCGTTATCTTGAAACGGTTGCCAAAACCTCTGTGCTTGATACGGATAATAAAACCGAAAAGCGTATGCGGGAGATGTTCAGGCTTAACCTTGATTGGTTTATGCAGACACTGCTTGTGCGTAAGGATGTTATGAGTATGGAAAGTTCGCTTGAAGTGCGTGTACCGTTTTGCGATTACAGAATTGTAGAATATGCCTATAATATGCCTTGGAGTGTAAAATCGCTCAAGGGCAGGGAAAAGGGCGTTTTACGCAAGGCATTTGAAAATGGGCTGCCGTATGATATAACGTGGCGCAAAAAGAGTCCTTATCCAAAAACGCATAACCCTGTATACTTTGCAGAGGTCTGCAAAATGACAGAAGCTGTGCTTGAAGATAAGAGCACCCCGCTTTATGAAATGCTGAATACCGAAAAAATCAAAGAGCTTATGAAAAATCCCGATGCACTTGATGCTCCGTGGTATGGCCAGCTTATGCGCGGCCCTCAGGTGCTGGCGTACATTGTGCAGATGTATTACTGGATTAAGGATAATGATGTTAAGTTTGTATAAATAAAGTTCCCTCATCAGAGGGAACTTTATTTTTTGTTGTAGCAGGTGCACTGCTTTCTATTAATTTTTCAGTATTGTTGTTATTTGCTTCTGTCAAGACTGAATTCAACAAGAGAGTAATACAGAAAGCAAGCGCTACACGGTTGATATGATGCTCCGCAGTATTGACGAAGCGGTATCGTTCTATAAACGATTCTTGAAGAATTATAAATAAATATCAAAGAGCAGCAATATACTGCTCTTTTTTCATAGCACAAGCAATATTGTTGCATATAATAATATGAATGAAATTTTGAGGTGTGTTATGGAAAATAATTATTATCCTTTTGTTAATCAGCCGCTGCCTTATGATTTTGATGCGCTTGAGCCGTTTATTGATGAGAAAACGATGTTTCTTCATCATAACAAGCATTTGCAGACCTATATTGATAATCTTAATGCGGCTCTTGAGAATTGCCCTAAGCTGCAAAAGCTTTCTTTGACTCAGCTTATACTCAATTCTCCTAAAATGACACGTGATTTAAGCATTTCTGTATCACGCAATGCAAGCGGCGTGTTTAATCACAGGTTTTATTTCAGTGGTTTAACAGATAAATCAGATTGTGAGCCTGAAGGAAAACTGCTTGAGGCAATCGAAAATTGTTTTGGCAGTCTTGAAGAATTCAAACAGGCATTTAAGAAAGCTGCATTATCGGTGTTCGGCTCAGGTTATGCATGGCTTGTTTCGGACAGAGGAAAACTTAAAATAATAACTACTGCCAATCAGAGCACGCCGCTTACGCTTGGACTTTGCCCGATTCTGAATATTGATGTCTGGGAGCACGCTTACTATTTAAAGCATTATAATGTGCGGGCAGCTTATATAGATGATTGGTTTCATATTGTTGATTGGAACCGGGCAAACGAGAATTATTTAAGTTTTTAACGAATTAATTCAAATATCACTTGTAAAGTTATTTACTTTACGGAATTTTGAAATACATAATTTGCCTAAAATATAGTAAATAAGCCAAATTGTTACAAAAACATTACAAATTATGCAACGTGTAAAGCACAAAAACCTTACATACAGAATGTGCAAAAGTGTAAAATAAAAAGAGCTGATAAGTTAATTCTTATTAGCTCTTTTTATTTTATTTGTTCATTTCTCTGTTGTCCGTTCTTCCCAAAAGATAATCAACAGAAACATTATAGAAATCAGCAAGAGCAACCAAAATTTCAAGTGGAATGGCTCTGCCGCCGTTTTCATAATATGCGTATGTTCTTTGCGGAAGTCCAAGCACATTGCCAATCTGTGTTTGTGTTAAATCGGCATCTTCACGTAAATCACGTATTCTTTGCAGCTTCATTATTATCACCATAATAGATAATAATATAGAACGAATTGTTCTGTTGACAATTAGAACAATATGTTCTATAATGTACTTGTATAATTGAATGTGGAGGTAAATTATGAAAAAAACAACAAGATTTATAAGTTTATTATTATCAATTATTATGTTGCTAAGCATAACGGCAGGTATTAATTTATCAGCTTATGCAGCAACCAGTCATACGCAGCAGGAAGCTGTTAACTGGGCTAATTCACAGGTTGGAAAAGCACTTGATTATGATGGGGCATATGGTGCACAGTGTGTGGATTTAATTTATTATTATTATAATTATTTAGGTGTATCACCTCAGGGCGGAAATGCTAATGCATATATGTCAAACTCTTTGCCAAGTGGATGGAAAAGAGTTAAGTATACAAGTGGAATGGTTCCACAGCCGGGAGATATAGCGGTTTGGAAAACCAATATTTCCGGCGTTACAGGTTCCTATGGGCACGTAAGTATAGTAATTTCAGCCCATTCGTCAACATTTGTTACAGTTCAACAGAATTCAAGCGGAAGGCAGTATTGCACAAAGGATTCAGATAGAAAAAATTCTTGGTTAGATTGTGTTATAAGACCTGATTTTAAAACAACAGTTACCAATCCAACAGTAACAGTAAAAGGCTCATCAAATGTTACAAAAAATTCTGCACGAATTGATTTTACTGCAAACAATCCAAGCAAGGTGACTATTAATAGAGTTGGTGTTGAGATAAGAAAAAAAGGTGAAAGTAGCTGGACAATAACAAAATCCGAAGCAATGAACAAAGATTATACGAATGCTGCATCCGTGCCGATGTGGTGGACTGTTGGACCTGGCAGTAATTTTGAAATTAATAAATCATTGGAAGAAGGCATAACATATGAATATCGTGCATATGTCGTTTATAATGGTAAGAATTATTATTCCTCAACCAGCACATTTACAACAAAAGGCAGCAGTACATACACAATTTCATACAATGCAAACGGAGGAAGCGGAGCTCCTGCTTCGCAAGCAAAAAATAATGGGGTAACTCTAATCTTAAGCAGTACAAGACCAACAAGAGCAGGTTACGCATTTCTTGGCTGGTCAACATCATCAACTGCAACAACAGCAACATATCAGCCCGGCGGAAGCTATACCGCAAACAGCAATGCAACATTGTATGCAGTTTGGTCAAAAATAGGTACAGTATCAAATGTTCAGGTATCAGCTCTCTCAACAACCGGAGCTAAGCTTACCTGGAATTCAGTATCAGGTGCAAGCGGATATGAAATCCAGTATCTTTTGAACGGACAGTGGACAACAATGTGCGAGATGGCGAAGAATTCTAAAATCTTCAGTCAGCTTACCGAAAACAGACTATACACAATGCGTGTTCGTGCATTTAAGACAGTGAACGGAACAAAAACATATTCAAATAATTGGTCTGATCCTATATCATTTACAACATATTTAACAGTAAACAGAATCAGTTACAGCAATATTAACTCAAAGGGTGCAACGCTTAATATCAACAGCGTTAAGAATGCAACTGGCTATGCACTTCAGTTTGTAAGTAATGGTGTGTGGAAAGATTTAGGAGATATAACAGCAAATTCAAGAGTTTTCAGCAGCCTTGCAAGCTCAACAAAATATACCTTCAGAGTAAGAGCATATGCAGTTGTAAATGGTAAAAAGATTTATTCAAGCAACTGGTCAGCGCCGTATAGCTTTACAACATCAGCAGATGCTGCCAAGCTTCCTGCTGTTCAGAATTTTAAGGCAGTAAATATAACAAAATCAGGTGCAACGCTTACATTTGACAAGGTCAGCGGAGCAGATGGTTATGAATTGCAGTATATAAGCAATGGCACTTGGAAGAAATTCGGAGATATTACCTCAAACTCAAGAGTATTTAGCAGCCTTGCAAGCGGAACAAGTTATACCTTTAGAGTGAGGGCTTATGCAGTTGTAAACGGTCAGAAGGTTTATTCAAACAATTATTCCTATGCTGTTAGCTTCACCACTTTAACTAAATAATTTCAAAAAAAAGCGGATACCTCAGTATCCGCTTTAATTTATATAAGTTACTACTCATTCAAAAGCTTTTCTGCAATCCTTTTCATTGAAGCACGGCATTCATCACTGATAGGGAGGAATGGCTTTCTGCATTCGCCCATATCAATTCCCATTTCTGTAAGAATTGCTTTTTCAGACTGGAACACGCCGTATTTAATCATTTCGCAGATAATTTCATTTGCTTCATTCTGCCCCTTCATGGCTTCATCCAAATTGCCTGCTTTGAAATCAGCCATAATTTTTTTGAACTTCTTGCCCATAAAGTTATATGTGCTGCCTATTGCACCGTCTGCACCCATAGCAAGACCTGAAAGAAGTGTTTCATCAAATCCGTTGTATACAACAACCTCACGGTCAAGCTGCTTGAACTGCTGAAGTGCAAACATATCAGCAGATGTATGCTTAATGCCTATGAACTTTTCGTTTTTAAACATTTCATTTGCAATGTCCTTCGTAAGAGCAAATTTGCCTGAATTCGGAAAATTGTAAACAATCATAGGAAGTGAAGTGCTGTTTGCAATATCGTTGTAATAGCCGGTAATGGATTCAAGAGGGAAGCCGTAGTAATACGGAGCTACTGCTGAAACTGCATCATAGCCAAGGCTCTCTGCGTATTTTGCCATATCTATAGCGGCATCTGTGCTGAGTGTGCCGACATGAGCAATAAGTGTTGCTCTGCCGTTTGTTGCTTCTGCAACGCATTTAAAGGTTTCTTTTCGTTCTTCATTTGTAAGAAGAAGTCCCTCACCTGTACTTCCGCCTACATAAAAGCCGTCAATTCCGTTTTCAAGGTTAAATTCCACCAGCTTTTTCATAGCGTCATAATTGACGGAAGAATCCTCATTAAATGGTGTTAATAATGCTGAAAATAAACCTTTGAATTTGCTTAAATCTCTCATTTTTCAAACTCCTTTGCAAATCTTTTTGTAATATCCATTGGTCTTGTAATTGCACTGCCGATTACAACTGCATACGGGTCACATTCCAGAACCTTATCAAGCTGTGAAATCTCCCATATTCCGCCTTCTGCAATAACCTTTGCATTAAGCTCTCTGCGCATTTTTGCAAGCATATCATAATCGGGAATGGAAATTCCTTTGGTATATTCAGTGTAGCCGCGCATTGTGCTGCCGACATAATCAAAACCCATTTCATCTGCTGCTTTTGCTTCTTCAAAGGTTGAGCAATCTGCCATAATTTCAACGCTTGGCGCGTTTTCACGAATGTAGGCAACTAAATCTTTAAGATTTTCACCGTTCGGACGGGGTCTGTTTGTTGCATCAAGTGCAATAACCTCACAGCCGGTGGTAAGCAATTCTTTAACCTCCTTGAGGGTTGGGGTAATGTAAACATCACTGCCTTCGTAAACAGCCTTGATAATTCCGATTACAGGAACATCAACTTCATTTTTGATTGCTTTAATGTCCGAAACATAATTTGCTCTGATTCCCTTTGCACCGCCAAGAACCGCAGCTCTTGCGAAATGGTGCATCATATCAAGACCGTAAAGAGGCTCACCCTTGACTGCCTGACAGGATACGATTAATCCTCGGTTCAAATTTGCCATAGAATTCTCCTGTTAATATTTTAATTTCGAATATTCTATCATACATATTTATCAACTGCAAGAATAAATAAGAAAAAATCTGTGATATTGCACAATTTTCCAAACAATGTTATAATCAGCGTAGAGAGGTAAGAAATTATGAAAAAAATATCTTTAAACGGCAAGTGGAATATGCTTTTGAAATCTGCAAACAGAAATTATGAAGCAGATGTTCCATGCTCTGATTACAGCGCAATGCTGAACTGCGGTGCAATTCCTGACCCATTTTATGCAACAAATGAAAAGGATTGCCTTTTTATTTCGGAATCCGATAAAACATTTGAAAAAAACTTTGTTTTAGAGAATGAAGATTTGGATAACGAGAAAATCATTTTATCCTGCAAAATGCTAGATACGCTTTGTAATGTATTTGTTAATGATATTTTGGTAGGAAAAGGTGAAAATGCATATATCGGCTATGAATTTGATATTAAAAAAGCAGTGAAAATCGGTGAAAATAATATCAGAATAGAATTTTATTCACCTGTTCATTATGTTGTAGAACGTCAAAAGGAAAATCCGCTGCCGAGAAATGCCAACGGAATAAACGGTGTTCCATATATAAGAAAGCCTGCCTGTCATTTCGGCTGGGACTGGGGGATCAATCTTCCTTTTTCGGGAATTATCGGAAATATAGAAATATTAATCGGAAAATCAGGTATCAAGGATTTTGATGTTAAGCAGATACATAAGAACGGAACGGTAAGGCTTGATATAACGGTTATAGGTGAAGGCAGTACAGAGGGCGAAATTATAACACCTAAGGGCGAAACAATAAAACTTGAATTTATCGGCAGTAAAGCAACGGTTTTAATAGAAAATCCTGAGCTTTGGTGGATATATGAGCTTTCAAATGCAGAAAAACAGCCGCTCTACACTGTAAAGGTAAACAGCCTTACAAAGAAGATAGGGCTAAGAACAATAACGCTTAACAGAGAAGCTGATGAATATGGTAATAATTTTCAGTTTGTTTTAAATGGTGTGCCTGTTTTTGCTAAGGGTGCCAATTTAATTCCGCCTAATGCTATGGCGGACAGGATAAAAACCTCAGATACGGAAAAGCTGATTTATGATGCACGTCTTGCAAATATGAATATGATAAGGGTTTGGGGCGGCGGCTATTACGGCTCCGATGAATTTTATGATATGTGTGATGAAATGGGTATTCTTGTATGGCAGGATTTTATGTTTGCCTGCCTTATGTATCCTTTTGACGACAATGAATTTCTAGCCAATGTTAAGGCTGAAATAGCTTATAATGTAAGCAGAGTCAAGCATCATCCGTCCTTGGCATTGTGGTGCGGAAATAATGAAATTGAATTTATGTTTGCACATCTTCCGGCAAATTCAAAAATAGTGCAGTGGTATAAGAAATTCTTTTATGAAATTCTGCCCGCTGAACTGAGAAAAATTGATGATAGTACATCATATATAGAAACCTCTCCGATCGGAAGAGGCTTCAGGAAAAACATAACTGCCGATAATTGGGGCGATACTCATATGTGGCACGTATGGCACGGCAGTAAAAATCTTAAATATTATCGTAAGCGGCTTACACGTTTTTGCAGTGAGTATGGTATGGAATCCTTACCGAGTATAGACTGCATAAAAACATTTGCACCTGAGGATGAACTTGATCTTTATTCAAAAACGATGCTTTATCATCAGAAATGTCTCAGCGGAAACAGCAAAATGTTCTTCTATTTGCTGGAAAGATATGATGAGCCTGCAAAATTTGAAGATTTAATTTATTTTACAGGGCTTACACAGATGGAATGTATCAGAGATGCAACAGAGCACTGGCGCAGAAATAAGGGCAGATGCAATGGTTCCCTTTGGTGGCAGTATAATGACTGTTGGGGTGCACCAAGCTGGTCCTCGGTAGACTTTTTCGGAAAATGGAAGCCGCTTATGTATGCTTCAAAAGAATTCAATCAGTCGTTTACCTTTTCTTTTGAGGACCGAAAGAAAAGTGTTGCAATTTATCTGCTTAACGATACATTGGAAGATAAGAACTGCACACTTGAATTTGGTATTTATGATTTCAGCGGTAATAAGATTAACGGTAAAAGCATTAATGTTTCGGTAAAAGCAAACACATCCAAAAATGCAGTTGAAATTCCTCTTGGCGGAGTTGATAAAAGAAACTGCTTTGTTACGGCAAGGCTTAGCTGCGGTGAAAAAATTATTGCAGAAAGAACGAAGGTGCTTCTGCCGGAAAGAAAGCTTAATCTGCAGCAGGCTGATATTAAGTGTGATGTTTCGGATAATGAAATAACACTTGAAAGTAACACCTTTGCAAGGCAGGTGTTTGTTGATATAAGCGGAGTCAATATTCCTCTTACGGAAAACTGTTTTGATTTGCTTCCTTATAAAAAGAAAACAATCAGGCTTTCTGACAGCAGTTGTATTAATCCCGAAAATGTAACCGTAAAATGTGTAAATAACATTGAATGTAATCATTCTGCATTAGGTAGGGCTTTATTCCGCTTCAGGTTTAATCTGAAGCCTGAAAATATAGCCAACAGAATATATTATTCAATCAGTTGATTGTAAAGTTTAACACCTTTACGTTAAAACGATGAACGGAAATATAAAAATATGAAAAACGGCTTATGGAATCCAT